>NZ_NKUG01000240.1 GCF_014845095.1 Methylobacterium bullatum
CCGGAGCGCGGCTGCGAGCTGGGGGGGTTGATGGGCAGGGCGGCGGACAGGGGTTTCGGCTCCGGGGAGGGGGGGGCGAGGGGGGTGCGCGCCACGCCGTTGGCCCAGGCGGCCTGGAGGATCGTGCCGGCGATCGGCACCGCGAGATGCCCGCCGGTCTGGCCGCGTCCCAGGGTCCGGCGGGTGCCGTCGGCATTGTCGTAGCCGACCCACACCACGATGGTGATCTCGTTGGTGAAGCCGGCGAACCACGCGTCGTTCTCGTTCTCGGACGTGCCGGTCTTGCCGGCGATGGAACCCGAGAAGCGGGCGAGGGCCGCCGCCGTGCCGTGGTTGGTGACGCCCTGCAGCATGGTCTTCAGCTGATAGAAGGCCACCCTGTCGGCCGAGCCGATCCGCACCGGCTCCTTCGGCTCGCGCTTGTACAGAACCGTGCCGTCGCGCTCCACCGCCTCCAGGGCGTAGGGCGCCGGCCGCGCGCCCTCGTTGGCCACGGCGGCATAGAAGGCGGCGAGATCGACCATGCGGACCGGCTGCGAGCCGAGGACGAAGGGATAGTAGCGCTCGCATTCGGCGTAGAGCTGCGCTTCGAGCGCGAGGTCGCAGATGCGGGTGAGGCTCGCCGGCGCGGTGTCGGCGATGCCGCCCTGGAGCAGGCGCGCGGTGACGAGGTTCTTCGAGAATTCGAGCCCGCGCCGGAGGGTCGTCGCACCCGACCCGCCGCCATCGTAGTTCTTCGGGCTCCAGGACTGGCCGACGCCGCCGATGGGCGGCAGGGTCACGCCGGCATCCATCACCAGGGTGTTGGGCTGCAGGCCGGCATTCAGCGCGGCGAGATAGGTCAGCGGCTTCAGGGTCGAGCCGGGCTGGCGCACGGTCTGCGTCACCCGGTTGAGCTGGCTCAACGGATAGGAGAAGCCCCCGTCCATGGCCAGGATGCGCCCGGTGCGGTTCTCCAGCACCAGGGCCGCGCCCTGGACCGAGGGACGCACGCGCAGATCCGCGCGGAGAGCCTTGGCCTTCGGGTCGCGCAACTTCACCCGCACCACGTCGTAGGTCTGGAGCCGGCCCTTGGCGATGCCGGGATCGAGGCTGACGATGCGCCCGTCGGCGAGCCCCGCCTTTACCGGTCCGCGCCCGGATTCGAGCACCACGGCCAGCGGCCAATGCACGTCGTAGAGCACGGGCCGCGCACTCTCCAGGGCGCGCTGCCAGACGGGTTTCTGCGGCACCGGCTTCGGCCCGGCGGCCGAAGCCGGGGCGGGCTTGTCCGTGGCCGATCTGGGCTTCGCCTCGCCGCCGACGACGAGCGGCACCGACTGGACCGATCCCTCCACGGCGGGCGTCGCCCCGCCGAGCTTGGCGATGCTGTCGGCGAGGTTGAATTCCGGCCCCTCGTAGCGCTGGCGCCCGGTGGCGCGCTCGTAATTGGCGAGCCCGTCCTGCAGGGCGGATTCCACAGCGGTCTGAAGGCCGGCATTGATGGTGGAGCGGACCACGTGGGAGGCGGAGGTGAGCGAGTCGATGCCCGCGAAGGTGCGCGCCTCGCGGGTGAGGTGATCGACGAAGTAGAACCCCGAATCCCGCCGCGTGGTCTCGATCGGCTTCAACCCGAGGGGCGCGTTGGCCGCCTCCGTCAGCTGCGCCTCGGTGATGACGCCCTCGTCCTTCATCCGCGCCAGCACATAGGCGCGCCGCTCCTTGGCGCGGTCGGGATACTTGTCCGGGTTGTAGAAGTTCGGCCCCTTCGGCATGCCGCCGAGCAATGCCGCCTCGGGCACGGTGAGCTGGCCCACGGACTTTCCGAAATAGCTGCGCGCGGCCATCTCGATCCCGTAGGAGCCGCGGCCGAGATAGATGCCGTTGAGGTAGAGTTCGAGGATCTGCGGTTTGCCGAGGATCCGCTCCAGGCGCGAGGCCACGATCATCTCGCGGATCTTGCGCTCGTAGGTGACGTCGTCGCCCACCGACAGGTTCTTGACCACCTGCTGGGTGATGGTGGAGCCGCCGGCCGGCCGGCCCGGCGAGGCGAGGTTGCCGATGAAGGCCCGGATGACGCCGCGCTCATCGATGCCCTTGTGGGTCTCGAAGCGCTTGTCCTCGGCCGCCACGAACGCCTTTTGCACCATCACCGGCACGTCGGAGATCGGCACGCTGAGGCGGCGCCCGTTGGCCTCGAACGTCTCGGCGTAGCGCTTGCCCGCCCCGTCGAGGATCAGACTGGCGCCGGGCAGCTTGCGGTCCTTGAGGTCCTGGGCCGAGGGCAGATCGGACACGGCCTTGTTGTAGAAGGCGATGACCTCGGCCGCGTCGAAGGGGGAGTTCGACGGGTTCTCGCCCTTGCAGAACTGCCGGTAGCTCGTGTTGAGCTCGCCGATATCGAGCCCGTGCAGGAGCTTGGGCGCGGAGGCACCGGCGATGGCCGAGGGGTCCTCCATGGCGGTGGAGATCAGCTCGTCGAGGTTGATGTCCTCGATGTCGAAGGCTTTCCGCATATGGGCGCAGCCGTCGCGCAGGATCTGCACCACCTGGGCCTTGTCGGCCACCGGATCGAACTGTGTCTTCACGGCATCCGGCCGCGTCGTCACCTGACTGAGCGTCAGCGCCGTCGCGAACAGCTTGATCAGGATGATGTTCATCGAGGAGCGGGCACCGGAGTTTCAATCACGCAGGGTCGGTGGAGGCACTCTCCTCCCCCTTGTGGGGAGGAGTTGGAGGTGGGGGTGGTGCCGAATATGGTGAGACCTGTCCGGAGCCACCCCCACCCTCGATCCC
>NZ_NKUG01000241.1 GCF_014845095.1 Methylobacterium bullatum
GTTCTGTTAGGCGCTCTTAATAGTCGTCGTGGTGATGGTGGTGGTGCCGGCGCTCGCCGTAGTACCGACGTTCCCCATAGAACGCCCGGTCGCCGTAATCCCGATGCGGACGGTGGATGACGACATCATCGTGGTCGCCATGATGGTAGCGGTCGACGTGGACGTCCCCGCCGCGCCGGTCGAAGTCGCCGCCATAGTATTGGGCGGACGCGGCGGCCGGGGCCAGGATCAGGCCGACGGCGACCAAGGCTGGAATGCGAACTCGCATGGCTCGTTCCTCAAAGGGGTATGCCTCAAGATGGGCGCGCCGAGTTGAACGAAGCCTGAAACAGCCGTTCATGGAAGCGTGGATGAAGATATCCGGGACGCCGTGAAACAGGTTCACGAGATCCCGGATCGGCAGAACTCAGTGACGCTCGATGATCGTCGTGCGACGCTCGCCGCCGTGATGGTCATCGTGGTGGTCGTCATGGTGGTGATGCTCGCGCACGACCTCGCGGTGTTCATGGCGGTCCCCGTGATGCCCCTCGCCGTGGCGCTCACCATGACCGTCGCCATGGACCCTGACGCCGCCCGGGCCGACATCGATGTGCTGCGCAAGGGCCGCGACCGGCGAAAAGGCCAGGGTCACGATGGCGGCGATGGCTCCGAACTTGGTCTTCATGTTGAGGCTCCCTCTCTCGAATACTGCGCAGGAACGTACGGATCGAGAAAACCGATCCGAATGCTCCCGGTGAAATTCGGGAATATTTGGCAAGGGAGTTCGTGCGACGCGGGATCGTGTGCGCGAAACGACGATCCTGCAGGGCGGCACCCACGCGGGTTACGGCATGGAAGCGCAACAGCTCTTCGTGGTCGGGCGGAGACTGGAAGGACCACGGGAGGGGTGCCCGCCCCGGCACGAGGCCGAGGCGGGCGGTTCACGGTACCGAGGAGGGCACTACCGTACCGTGAAGCCGTCGGGCGGGAGCGGACCGGTCATCCCCCGCCAAGGGCGTAGCCTATGCCGACGGCAAGGAAGGCGAAGACGACCAGGAGGGGAAGCGTACGCATCGGTGCATCCTCCCGGCCTTCCGAGGTCAGCGTCGTCCGCTCACTTCTTGCCGTGGGAGTGACCGTGGGCGTGCCCATCCTTGTCGGAATGGACGGGCTTGCCGTCCTTGCCGACCTCGCGGGCCTCGCTCTCGCGCGGGTCGTCGCGATGGGCCGGGCCACCGGCCACGCCGCCGGTGTTCGGCACGGAGCGCTCGGGATTGTTCGCGTTCCCATGCCCGTCCTCGGCGGCGTAGGCGGGAGCCGAGAGGCCTGCTAGTAGGCCGAGGGTGAGAAGGGCGGCGATGGTACGCTTCATAATTCTGATCCCTGGGGTTCGGCAGCCGGTGCGGCCGCTTCGAGACCTGAGATAGCGACCCTGTTTTACACCCGGACGCCTGGTTCGTGACGAAGTGTGTCAGCGACCGGCGCGCGGCAGGGAGATCCGGACCCGAAGGCCGCCTCCCGACCGATTGGATAGGGCGATGCCGCCTCCCTCCGCCTCGACGATCCGGCGCGCGATGGTCAGGCCGAGGCCGGTGCCGCCGGTGTTGCGGTTCCGCGACGCTTCGAGGCGGGTGAACGGCTCGAAGGCGCGGGCGACCTCTTCAGGCGGGATGCCTGGACCATCGTCCTCGACGGTGAGCACCAGCTCTTCCGGCTCCACGTCGAGCGAAATAAAGGCGCGGGTCCCGTAACGCACGGCGTTGTCGACGACGTTGTCGAGCGCGCGTCGCAGCGCAACTGGGCGCACCGTCGCGAGTGCGCGGCCAGGGCCCGCATAGGCGACCTCGCGGCCAGCGTCCGAGGACGTGTCGGCGATGCTCATGAGGACGCTCGCGACGTTGGCAACCTGGCGCGGCTCCGGGTCCGCGTCGCCCCGAAGGTACGCCAGGGTCGAATCGACCATCGCCTGCATGTCGTCGAGGTCCGAGCCCATCGCCCGGATCTCGCCGCCCTCGGGCAGCCCGTCGAGGCGGAGGCGAAGCCGCGCGATGGGGGTGCGCAGGTCGTGGGAGACGGCCGCCAGGGCCTGGGTCCGTTCCGTCACCAGCCGATGGATGCGGTCCTGCATCGCGTTGAGGGCCCGGGCGATATCGCGGGTCTCGTCGGGGCCGGCTTCCCTCACGGGGACCACCTTTCCGTGCCCGATTTCGGCCGTAGCGCGGGTGAGGTCGCGCAACGGTCCCGCGATCCGGTGCATCAGAACGACGGCGGCGACACCGACGAGGATGGCCATCGCCGTCGCGAGGTAGGCCCACGATCCGAGCCGTGCGAGGCCGGGTGCATGGGCCGAGCGGAAGGTCAAAAAACTCCCGTCCGCCAGGGCGAGCGCACCGCCCAGGTCCTCCTGATGAAGGGCCTCGTGGCCACTGTCCATCGCGAGTGCGAGACCGGGTTCGAGGCTCGGCTCCGACGCGATCATCCGGGACCTGAGCGACCACATCGCCGGGTCGCCGGCCCTGTCAGGGAGCAGGGTCGAGGTCGGCGACCATCCCAGCTCGAAATGCGCGGACGACAGGGCCTTCGCCTCGGCGTCGCGTTCGGTCTGTGGGCGGCGGAGCACCGCCTCGCGCGCCAGGGTAAGCTGGTTGGCGACCTGCCGCGCGAACGCATCGTCCGCCGCGGCGGTCGCGGATTGCCGATAGAGAAGCAGTGCCCCGCCGTGGACGGCGAGGATGGCCAGGAGCAGGACTGCGACCGTTCGGGCTTCCAGGCTGCGGGCCAAGGGTGCCAGGCGTCTCAAGCGCGCTCAACCTTCGAGGCGAGCATGTAGCCGGCCCCGCGCACGGTCTTGATGACCGGAGGCAGGCCCTCGGGCGGTTCGAGCTTGCGCCGCAGGCGGCTCACCAGGGTGTCGACGCTGCGATCCGTGGGGGACCCGAGCCTGGCACGGGACAGTTCGAGGATCATCTCCCGGCCCAGCACGCGCCCCGGGTGTTCGAGGAAGACGAGGAGGAGGTCGTACTCGGCGCCGGAGAGGTCGACGGCCGCCCCCTCGGGATCGACGAGCGAGCGGCTGCGCATGTCGAGCCTCCAGCCTGAGAAGGAGAGCACCTCGGATACCGGGGACGAGGGCGACGAGGGTGCCATGGAGGCGCGGCGCAAGACGGCACGGACACGGGCCAGGAGCTCGGGCCGGCCGAAGGGCTTGGCCACGTAGTCGTCGGCCCCAAGTTCCAACCCAAGCACCCGGTCGGCCTCCTCGTTGCGGGCGCTGACCATGATCACCGGCACCGTGCTCCTCGCGCGCAACGCCCGGAGCAGGTCAAGGCCCGAGGCCCCGGGCAGCATCACGTCAAGCAGGACGAGGTCGACGCCACCGGCAGGCAGGAGGCGCCAGAATTCAATGGCGCTTCTGCAACCGGTGACACGATAGCCCGCCTCGCGGAGAAGGCGGGTGACCAGCAGACGCAGGCCGTCGTCATCCTCGACGAGGAGGACGTGTTCCGAACCATCGGAACCCGCGTTGCCCCCGTTTTCGTGGATCAACGATTCCTCCGTCCTGCAATGGGCGTCACCGTTCCGTCCGCGGGGGCATTCATACACCCGATGCCGGTCAAACGACGTGGGCGGGTGCGAGGATGCAGGCGGTGTCGCTGCTGGTCTCCACCTGCAGGGTGGTGTGGCCGATGCCGAACCGTTCCTTGATGCCGACGGCCGTTTTCATGAGGAACTCGTCGTCGGGCCGGCCGCCAGGCATTAGGAGATGGGCGGTAAGGCATGTCTCCGTGGTGCTCATCGCCCAGATATGCAGGTCGTGGAGTGACGCGACCCCCGGAAGTCCTTCGAGGTGGCTGCGGACGGCGTCGGGGTCGATGCCCGGCGGGACGGCGGCGAGGGATAGCGTGAGGCTGTCGCGCAGGAGGCCCCAGGTGCTCCAGACGATAATGAAGACGATGGCGAGGCTGACGACGGGATCGAGCCAGGTCCATCCGGTGTAGAGGATCACGAGGCCGGCAATGACCACCCCGGCCGAGACGGCGGCGTCGGCGACCATGTGCAGGAACGCGCCCTTGATGTTGATGTCCCCCTTGGCACCAGAGGCGAACAGCCAGGCGGTGATGCCGTTCACCAGGATGCCGACCGCCGCGACGATCATCACGGTCTTGCCGGCGACCGGGGCGGGCTCGCCGAAGCGCTGGATCGCCTCCCAGGCGATGGCGCCAACGGCCACCAGCAGGAACACCGCGTTGAACAGGGCCGCCAGGATCGAGGAGCCCTTCATCCCGTAGGTGTACCGCGCGCTCGGGGCGCGCTTGGCCAGCACCGTCGCGATCCACGCCACGACGAGACCGAGCACGTCCGAGAGGTTGTGTCCGGCATCGGCCAGCAGGGCCATCGAGTTCGCCAGCACCCCATAAGTGGCCTCGATGGCGACGAAGCCCACATTGAGGGCGATGCCAATTGCGAACGCCTTCCCGAAGCTCGCCGGGGCGTGGGAATGCCCGGGATGGTCATGGGTCGCATGGGCCTCATGGTCATGCGACCCGTGGTCGTGACCGGCGTGTGCGTCGTTCGTCGTCATGGTCGTCCTGTAGCGGTCTTCGACATTCAACGGGTTTGACCGGGGCTCACTTGGCCGGTGCGGGGAGCGTCGCGACGGCGTCTCTCTGGTGCTCGGTCCAGGCCTGCTGAAGAATTTGGATTGAGGAAGTCACGAAGATCTCGGCCATCACCGCCGCCACGATCAGGTCGGGCCACGCCATGACGGCACCCTTTAACCTTAGAGCCGCGACGACGATCATGAGTAAAGGTCCGCCCTCCGCTAGGTAGGCTTGCACTCGATTTGCGCGCCGTGAATTTTGGGGAGGCTCCTACGTGGCGGGCAGGAGGCTCGTTTTTGGAACGTCGGTCGCATCGCCGCAGCCGGCAGTTGGTGATGATGGTGAAGGGGGACGGCGACCGAGGTCTGTAAGTCGTCTGGATGTGCCCGCACGAATGGCGGAAGGGTATGGTGCTGCATCCTCGGCGGGGGCGGTTAAGGGCCAGTTTCAAAGAGCCGTGTGCCCACACTATGGAATCGTCAGAACCGCCTGTCGACGCCAACATACACCCTTTATTGACGTCGGCGGCTGACCTGGGCGCATACTGATGTAGCCAGGGTCATCGATCTCAGCCGCTTGTTCTGCCAGATCGTCCCGAGCCACTGTTTCTAGCAGCCGTCGATAAAATCAGATGTCACAGGGTTCGATCACTGGCTGGATGAAGCGCAAACCTGCGGTGTCTGCATGGCGGAGAGCGTCGCTGCCGGCATCACTTAGCACGGAGACGCCATTCTGTCCGCGCTGATACCGCTTTGGAGCAGCAGGCAGGTTGAAGGCACATCACCTTTCTCACCTGAAGGGATTCGAGATCAACCGCCCTACCGAGCAAGCCAACCGACACCGCCTATATCGAGTTGTTCAACGGCCGCCCACGGGGAGAATGTCTGAACGCCTAGTGGTTCCTGTCGTTGACGGATTAGCGCGAAAGCATCGACGAATGGTGGCGCCAATATAACAAAAATCAACCTCACACGACCTCAGATAGCTTAACGCCAAATAATTCGGTGTCAATCATTTACATCTCGATTAATTTTATCCAGATCAGAAGAGGAACAGAGCTAATCTAAAGTTATGTCGGTCTATAGTTGCACTTTTTCCACCATATTGAGACAAGCCGTTCTAACCCTTGTTTGCCAACCTAACTACGTGCCCCCACCAGGGCGCCGCCGCCTGCGACTAGATGACAAGGTTAGCACCTCATAAAGAAAACAATAGATTTTTACACGTTACCTGACATAAGCTCTTTAGATGCATCTGATACATAGGGCGAAGTTTCATCCAGGTCATGGAGGCGCCGGAAAAGCATAACTAGGCCCAAATTCGGGCCAGGAGGACCCCTGGGCATGGGAAGTGAGCCCGCAGTGCAACGGCCGCGCGACCGCTTTACCGACGACCTGTTCAACCCCGACGGGCTAAGTTACGCCAATGTCGAAGAACAGATCAAAGCCGAGAAAGAGGCAGCCCGGCAGGCCGCAAAGGCTAGGAAGCTTGAGCGTGCACGCGAAGTCTACGCGCGCAATCGTCTGATCCGCCTCGCGGCGGCGGCGGCGGCGGCGGCCGACTGAAAAGAGCAAGCCCGGCAAGCTGTAAAGCTCGCCGGGCTTTTTCCATGCCTGCAGGGCGGCGGCATCGCCTGTCTTGTCACGACTTAGCGACCATCGAACGCTTCAACGGCCGGTTTATGAGCTGTCGAAATCACCCCCCCCTTGGGGTCCCTTCCTTGGGCGGCTTGCTCGATTCGTATTTCCCCGATGGTGTTCATGGGTAAGCCGTGGAGATTGATGGACCTCCCATGGGAGCCCTCAAGGATCATGGCATCATCCCATATTTATTTGCATACCCCGCCAAGGCTCCTGGATGACCGCCAGGGCATACCCGAACACCCTGGGTCTCAGAGTGAAGGCAGACTGAAACTCATGGGCGTGTCATGGGAGAAAACGGACTTCGTATGGGCAAGACATGGGAGGAGGTAGGGTAAGTCTCGCGTTAACCTCAGGCGTTAAGGCTAGGCCCCTGTGAACACTGGTTAAATGCCTAAGCTGGGGGCACGTTTCGAATGTGCGGGCTCGCAGAGGTGCCGGGCCGCGCACGGTCGACACCATGCGGATAAAATGCCCCCCCGAACCAATCGCCCCCCCCAGGGGCATGACTTCCCCTTGGACTTCCATTGGAGGACCAAGCCTGCCTTCATCGCCGCCGCCGGCGTCAGCCTGATAGGCCACCCCCGGGCCCTTGAGGCCCGGAACTCTATAATGACGAGCCTCGTCCGCGCCGCCCTCGCGGGCCAGGGCGGCTGGGTCTCATACTCGCGGTCAAAAAGGTTCTACGAGCCCCTGTCCCGGTACGAAGGGACCGCGTACACGTACGACCGGGTCAAGGCGGCGGTGCAGGAGCTCCTGGACCTCGGCTTGATCGAAGAAGAGCGTGCGCTCCCCGGGCCCGCCTCGCACGGCTGGCAGTCACGCATGCGGGCTACCGACCGGCTCATCGCCGCCTTCAACGACTGCCCTTTCGAGCATGTCGGGCCAAGGGAGGTCATCGAGCTCCGGGACGTCGACGGCGAGCGCATGGCGTACACTGACACGGACAACACCCGGCGCCTGCGCAAGGTCATGGAAGCCCGCAACGAGGCCGCCAGCGCCATCCGCATCGAGATGCCCGAGGGCGACGGATGGCTCCACACGCCGGGGCACGTCCGCGCCCGGTCCGAGAAGACCGGCGGCTGGGTTGGCCTTCGCCCCACGCCAGCGCCCATCATGGTCCGGATCTACGGCCGCGGCCGGTGGGACATGCACGGGCGCCTGTACGGCTGGTGGCAGCAGCTCCCCCAGGCCCGACGCATCGAGCTCCTCATCAATGGCGAGGTGGCGTTCGAGGAAGACTGGAGCGCCTGTCACCCTAGGCTCCTCTACGCCATGGCCGGGAAAGTCCCCGTCGGCGAAATCTACGACGTGGACGGGTACGACCCGAGGCACGTCAAAGCGGCGCTCCTCACCGTCATGAACACGAGGACGACCTACGGCGGCATCCTGTCTCTCATGAAGCGGGAAGAGGACAGCCCAGGCGAGTGGCCGCACTCCCTCGACTACACGAAGGGCTTGATGAAAGCGGTCACGCACCGGCACGAGCCCATCGCCCATTTCCTCGGGGCCGACATGGGGGTCCGCCTGATGCACATCGAGAGCGAGATGTGCGTCGAGGTCCTCAAGAAGTCCGAGAAGGAGAACATACCGGCGCTGCCGGTGCACGATTCTTTCGTGACGCAGGCCTCGAAGGGGCCCCGAGTGACCGCCATCATGGCCGACGTCATGGATGCGACGTGCGCCGAGATAAACCCCTGTCAGACCTCAAGAAAGAGGGGATTCACCCCACATATGGGAGCGCGGGGTGCGCGGGCGGTTGGTTCCGGGTGTTGCGTGGGTTCTTCCGCCTCCGCGTCTCCTGAGGTCGTCAAGACTGAGGCGGTCTCCGTTCCTGTCTCGCCCGTGGCTTCTCCTACCCCTCGGCCCTTGCGCTGGGACCCGGCGGAGAGGCTTGAGGCGATGATCGCGTACCAGATCAAGACCGAGAGGATCTTGATGTCTGAGGAGCGGTGTGAGGGGATTTTCGAGGCATGGGAGCGGCGAGAGGCTAACGCTCGTGCAATCGCGAAATCGGTATGTGCGTACGAGAACGAAGCCGGAATTCGTGCCTTCCCGACGCACATCGTCCCCGACCGTATCGGTCCCAAGACAGCCTCCCTCAAGCGGGGGCGTAGCCCGAGGAAAGCTGGTTCCACGGTCAGGGGCCGGAGGCCTCGGGGATGCCTCAGTGAGGTCAGGGCGTAGCCTTCAGGATAGCCTCAGGGATAGGGGCCGGAGGCCTTAGGAGAGCCTCGTAGGATAGGGGCGTAGCCTCTAGGGTCACCCTATACCTTGCGGGGGCCGGAGGCCTCAGGAGAGCTTCCCAAGCTGTCAGGGGGGTAGCCAACCGAGATGACATTTTCCTTGTCAGGACCGTAGGTTACGTCGCTTCTCCCCTTGTACAATTCGTCTGAATTCGCTATCTTTTAGCTGTCTCCGCATGGGACGGGCGTTGCACCTCAACCCCCGAAACCCCGTCCCCCGCACC
>NZ_NKUG01000242.1 GCF_014845095.1 Methylobacterium bullatum
CGATGCCGGCCGCCTGCAGCACTTCCCGCTCATAGAGACGGGAGATGCCCGAAATGGTGACGCGCTCGACGCCGAAACCGGCCAGCCGGGCCAGGACGTCCGAGACGTGGCCGTTCTCCAGCACGAAGCGGTCGTAGCGGCCGCTGGCGACGAAACCGGTCACCGACAGGACGGCGAAGGTGACCGCGAGGGTCAGCGTGCCCGCGTGCCGCGGGATGCGCCGCTCGATCGGCTGCCCGAGCCGCGAACGGCGCGAGCGCAGCATGGGGCGCACCAGTCGCGGCAGGCGCGCCGCCAGACCGGCGACGAGCGAGCCCGGACCGGGCGCGGGGGTTCCGTCGACGCCAGCCTGACCGGCGGCGTTCAACGACCCAGAGTAGCGTCCTCCACCATCCATCGGACGAGCTCACCGAAACTCAAGCCAGCGTAGGCTGCGATCTCCGGCACAAGGCTCGTCTTGGTCATCCCGGGCTGCGTGTTGACCTCCAGGACGACGAGGGCACCGGTTCCACCCGGTGTGTCGTCGTATCGAAGGTCCGCACGGCTGATGCCCCGGCATCCAAGTGCTTGATGCGCCGTTAACGACAACTCTTGGACACGCTGGTAAATTTTTGGTTT
>NZ_NKUG01000243.1 GCF_014845095.1 Methylobacterium bullatum
GAATTTCGGGGGAATTTGGTGGGTGGGGTCGAATGCCCCCGCCTGGCTCACCGCGACGCCCATCGCCCATCGCGGCCTGCACGACCGGGCCGCCGGCATCCCCGAGAACACCCTGGCGGCGGCCCGGTCGTGCAGGCCGCGATGGGCGATGGGCGTCGCGGTGAGCCAGGCGGGGGCATTCGACCCCATCCTCACTTCACCTCGAACATCGCCTCGACCTCGACGGCGGCGTCGAGGGGCAGTTCGGCGACGCCCACGGTGGAGCGTGCGTGCCGGCCGCGATCGCCCAGGATCTCGACCATCAGGTCGGAGGCCCCGTTCATGATCCCGGCGAGGCCGGCGAAGGTCGGCACCGCATTGATGAAGCCGCCGAGGCGCAGGCATTGCACGACGCCATGGTCGAGATCGCCCACGGCCGCCTGCACCTGAGCCAGCACGTTGAGGGCGCAGAGCCGGGCGGCGGCGATGCCGGCCTCCGGGGAGATCTCGGCGCCGAGCTTGCCCTTGTGGGCATCGGCGAGCTTGCCGTCGGCGCCGAAGCAGATCTGGCCGGAGATGATCACCAGATTGCCGGTGCGGATGAAGGGTACGTAATTCGCTACCGGGGCCGCGGCTTTCGGCAGCACCAGGCCGAGGGCATCCAGGCGTTCCTTGACCGTGCTCATCCGTCCGTCCTTCCCTGAAGGCATGCCATTCTCGGGGGCGCGCCCGACGGGGCGGCACAGAGCACACTTGCTCCGAGCCGCGCAAGCTCGGAGCCGCGTTCCCGGCCATCCGAGCCGCACCCGCCGCGCGGGCATCGCAGGACCATCGGCAAAACCGCCGGCAGGACCGCCGGCAGGACCGCCGGATCGTGTCCTCGCGCACAGCCTAACCCTCAGGCATGTCAGGCATATGAACCCGGCCGATCATTGACAGAACCGGCCAATTCTCTAGTAATCACAGCGGTGCCGCCCGGTTTCGAGGCGGCACTTTCATTTGGTGCCGCGGCCAATCCGCGTGCCCGCTTTGACGATGGGAAGTCGGGATCGTGACATCCGCCCTTCTGCCGACCTACGCCCGGGCTCCGATCGCCTTCGAGCGCGGAGAGGGCGCCTGGCTCGTGACGCGCGACGGCGAGCGCTATCTCGATTTCGGCGCCGGCATCGCCGTCAACGCCCTCGGCCACGCCCATCCGCACCTCGTGGAGGCCCTGACCACCCAGGCGCAGAAGCTGTGGCACACCTCGAACCTGTTCGAGATCCCCGAGGGCGAGCGCCTCGGCCGGCGGCTCGTTGACGCGACCTTCGCGGACGTGGCGTTCTTCGCCAATTCCGGGGCCGAGGCGAACGAGGCCGCCATCAAGATGGCGCGCA
>NZ_NKUG01000244.1 GCF_014845095.1 Methylobacterium bullatum
CTTCGCCGCCGTGAAGCTCGGCCTCGCCCAGCGCCCGGCCCATGCCGGCTGGTGGCAGATCTACGGCCTGTCGCTCCTCTGCGGCGTCGGCTTCACCATGAGCCTGTTCATCGGCCTCCTCGCCTTCGTGGATAATCCCGGCCTGGAGACCGAAACCAAGATCGGCGTGCTTCTCGGGTCCGTGACGTGCATGATCGCCGGAGCCCTCGTCCTCCTCCTCGCGCCCGCTTCGGACCGTCGGGCCGGCCCCGCGGCGTGAGGACGCGCCCTCGGTCTTATCCGCCTTTGACAACACAATCTTTAAGGGGATCGCTTAAACTGGTCAGTCGGAGAGCAGGATGACTCGAAAGGCAGGCTCGGCGTTCGGCAAGGCGGCATTGACGGTTTCCGTGGCGGCAGCTGTCGGCTCGGGCCTCTTCGCCACCCATGGCATGACCGACGACGCCACCGCCTGGCGCAGCGCCTTCGCGCGCCCGTCCGCATTGGCCGTGCCCGACGGCATTCCCGATACGGAGGCGCAGGTCGAGCTCGGCCGGACGCTGTTCTTCGATCCGGTCCTGTCGCGATCCCGCTCCATCTCCTGCGCCACATGCCACGAGCCGTCGCGCCATTGGGGTGACGGGCGCATGCGCGGCATCGGCGAGCCCGGGATCGAG
>NZ_NKUG01000245.1 GCF_014845095.1 Methylobacterium bullatum
GTTCGGGATAGGCCGGATCGGCCCTCCTTACGCGCTCCAGCGCCGCGTCGAAAGTGAGGAGGGCCGCCGGCAACGCATCGGGCCGGCCGTCGAGGACGATGCCGTAGAGGCCGTCTTTTCCGACCAGGGTGAGCGAGGCGGCGGCGGGATGGGCGCAGCCCTTGGCGCAGCCCGACACATGGGCCGACAGCCCTCGCGCCGAAAAGGCCTCGAAGGCGTCGGCCAGTCGCGCCGCATCGACAAGCGTCGTCGTCGAGCCGGAAGCGCAGGCTGGCGCTCCCGGACAGGCGGCAACCGCCCGCCTCGGATCGTCCGGCTCCGTCAAGAAGCCTGCCGCCGCGAGGATGGGTCGCACCGCCTCCGCCGCCGCCGCGTTGGGGGCAACAAGCAGAAACCCCCTCGTCGGCGAGAGCCGCAGAGGCTCCCCACCGAGGGATTCTGCCGTATTGGCGAGGGTTTCTAGAGCGTCCGCCGTGCAGCGGCCGAAGGGTGCGTCGACCAGGATGGCGATGGGCGAAGCTTCGCTTGGGGGGGATTCGTGCTGCCCGCGAGCGGTGGGACGATGTGAGTTCAGGGCAAGTAGGCCAGGACGCGGCAGCGATGCGCCGGGAGGAGGCGTTGCAGGGCGAAGGCCGAGACCGAGCGCCAGGCCGCCTCTGTCTGTGGAGGATAGATCCCGCATCCGGCGTTGCCCGCTCTCCGCGAGACGGCGCAAGGCGGCGTCGAGGACAGAATGCACGCCGTCGGCCGGGACATCCCACCAGCCAGCGTCGCCTGCGAGTTGCAACGCCAAGCCCTCCGCCGTGGCGACGAGATGGCAATCGGGCTGAGCGGCGCCGAGGCAGGTGCCGCGCTCTGCCGCCTCGACGGCGACCAGTGCCTTGGGGGGCAGGCCCGTGATCGCCAGCCCGATCGCCTCGATCGCCCCGGCCAGGGCCGGGATGT
>NZ_NKUG01000246.1 GCF_014845095.1 Methylobacterium bullatum
CATCCTGAGGTGCCGCGCGAGCGGCCTCGAAGGAGCCCTCCAGTCATCGCAAGGCAGACTGGAGGGCTCCTTCGAGGCTTTCGCGATGCGAAAGCACCTCAGGATGAGGTTTTGGGTGGGAGGGATCATGCTGTTCTGCCTCACTCCCGCCCTCGCCCAGAACGGTTCCGCCCAAGGCACCCTCGCCCGGGTCAAGGCGCGGGGGCATCTCGTCTGCGGCGTCAGCGGCGGGGTGGCGGGGTTCAGCATTCCGGACAGCCAGGGCCAGTGGCGCGGGCTCGACGTGGATTTCTGCCGGGCGCTTGCCGCGGCGATCTTCGACGATCCGGCCAAGGTGCGGTTCATCCCGCAATCCTCGGCCGCGCGCTTCACCGCCCTGCAATCGGGCGAGATCGACGTCCTGTCGCGCAACACCACCTGGACCCTGTCGCGCGACACCGCCGCCATGAACTTCCCGGTCATCACTTTCTATGACGGGCAGGGGTTCCTGGTGCGCAAGTCCCTGAACATCGCGTCGGTGAAACAGCTCGACCGGGCGACGATCTGCCTGCAGCAGGGCACCACCACCGAGCTCAACCTCGCCGATTGGTTCCGCACGCGGGGGCTGACCTACAAGGTCGTCACCTTCGCCAATAGCGAGCAGACGCTGGGTGCCTACGAATCCGGCCGCTGCGATGCCTATTCCACCGACAAGTCCTCCCTCTACGGCGAGCGCCTGAAGACGGCGCATCCGGACGAGCACGTCATCCTCGACGAGGCGATCTCGAAGGAGCCGTTCGCCCCCGGCGTGCGCCAGGGCGACGACCAGTGGCGCGATCTCGTCGCCTGGACCCATTACGCCATGATCGACGCCGAGGAGGCGGGCATCACGCAGGCCAATGTCGAGGAGATGCGCCGATCGGCGCTGAGCCCCGACGCAAAGCGCATCCTCGGCCTCGAGGGCAAATACGGCGAGGGCCTCGGCCTCACCACCGACTGGGCCTACCGGATCGTCCGCCATGTGGGCAATTACGGCGACGCGTTCGAGCGCAATGTCGGTGCGCAGACACCGCTGAAGATCCCGCGCGGCCTGAATGCCCTCTGGAACCAGGGCGGCCTGCAATACGGGCCTCCGATCCGGTGAGGGGCGTGTGGCACTCCCCCTCTCCCCGCTTGCGGGGAGAGGGTTTCGGCCCCCTCGCCGGGGCCGAAACGAGGCGGCAGCCGAGGGTGAGGGGGGGGCTTCGGACGAGCCTCTTCCGGGGGCACCCCCTCACCCTCGCTGCGGCTGACGCCTTCGCTTGCCGCAGGGACGACGAGGTCCCCGCGGCCCTCTCCCCGCCCAGCGGGGAGAGGGGATGGCGCGCGGATTTCTCGTTCAACGGGAAGCGGCTCCATGGCTGAATCCCGAAAGACCTCCCTTCGCGCCCTCGCGCTCCAGATCGTCCTGGCGCTCGCCGTCGCCGGCCTCGTCTATTTCGCCGCCGG
>NZ_NKUG01000247.1 GCF_014845095.1 Methylobacterium bullatum
CCCGCCGCGCCGGCCGGTCAGTTCGGCCATCACGCCCTTCGGGTCCATGCCGCAGGCGAGCATGTGGCCGTGGTCGCGGTATCCGGTGATGGTCTGGTCGCCCTCGACCGAGGCCATCTGCATGCCGATGACGACCGCTTCCTGGCCGATATAGAGGTGGCAGAACCCGCCGATGAGGCCCATGCCGTAGAGTTGGCCGGCTTTCTCCTCGAAACGCCGGATCAGCAGCATCTCGTGATAGGCGTGGAGGTCTTCCTCCCGGGTGAACTGGGGCGTGTTCGGTGCGGGAGCATGCGTCTGGGCGTCTCCGCCCCCCGTCCCCAACTGAGCCGAACCCTTGGCCGAATCGGCTTTCGCCTGACCCGCTTCGTTGGCGGCATCCATCGGCTTTCCTCCCGTGAACGGCTTTTCTGGAACCGTTTCTAGGACAGGGTTTTGCGGAAAGCGAGGCCGTCCCGTCGACAGATCGGCCGAGTTGTCAGGCAGAATGCGACGGGAAAAACGCGATCGGGGTACGATCAGGGATTGATGATGACGACATCGTTCGCGTGGACCCGGCCGAGGACGATGCGGGCGCGTTCCTCCAGGAGATCCCGGTCGATCTGCTCGCTGCGCAGGAGCGCCACCCGGTGCTCCCAGATCGCCCGGTCGGCCTTGGCGGCGTTCAGTTCCTGCTTCAGACCGTAGGCCTGAATTTTCAGAGCGCGCTTGGCCTCCAGGCCGCGGTTGCCGCTCTCCGCCTGATGCACGAAATAGCCGACCACGAGCGCGGACACGGCGTAGAGGCCGAGCGGCATGAGGACGGAACGGACGCGGCGACGGACAACCATGTTCGAACCATCGCGCCACAGGGTTAAGGATGTGTTGCCGATGCCGGTCTCTTTCCCCATGCCCACCTGCCCCATGCCCGCCCGATGATGCGGTTCGACCTCGTCGATCTCGGCCTGTTCCGCCACGTGGCCGAGGCGGGGTCGATCACGCATGGGGCGGCCCGCGCCAACCTCGCGCTCGCGGCCGCGTCGAGCCGGATCCGGGCGATGGAGGTCTCCCTCGGGGCGGCCCTCCTCGGCCGGAGCCGCCAGGGCGTCGTCCTGACGCCGGCCGGGCGGGCGCTCCTCGCCCATGCCCGTTCCCTGCTGGAGGGCGTCGACCGGATGCAGGGGGATCTCGCCGCCTATGCGGGCGGCGCGATCGGCCAGATCAAGGTGCTGTCGAACACCCACGCGCTCACCGAATTCCTGCCGGAGGCCCTGAGCGCCTATCTCGCCCTTCATACCGGCGTGAGCGTCGATATCGTCGAGCGGACCTCGGACGAGATCGTCGGTCTCGTGGCGGAGGGAGCCGCCGATCTCGGCATCGTCTCCGGC
>NZ_NKUG01000248.1 GCF_014845095.1 Methylobacterium bullatum
ATCAGGTCGCGCCTCTGCTCCTCCACCAGATCGGAGAGAATGTCATCGCGATTCCGGTTGATGACCGACAGAAGGCGAATATTGGGGTATCGGCCTTCGAAAACCACGAACACTTCCGATCCCTCATGGGGATCCAAAGGGTCCAGGCAGTAATGGTTCGCCATGCCAGCCCTCCGAAACATCGCGACGAGGAAAAACCTCTCATCGACATCCTTCCGGTCACACGAATCATAGGCCGTTTTCTCGATGCATCACGCATCTTGCAAGGGCTCGTCAGGCCGACACTACAGGATGAAATCCGCCGTCTGGAGGGCAAAGGTGCCGCTCAGGAGCAGGGCGAAATCGGCCTTCGCATCGCCATTCACATCGCCGCTCACCAGGGTACTCCCCCCTGAGACGATGGAGCGAAGCTCGCCCGCCCTCATCGTGAACGCGTCGTCCTCGATGAAGCGGAAGGCCTGGTTCACCACGCCGCCGGCGACCGCATCGATGAAGTGAAGGTCGATCCGGTCCCCCTGGGACGTGCTGAAATCCTTGAGCGTGTCCCGACCGGCGCCGGACACGGTACTGTCGCCGAGCCGGTCGAAGACGAAGGTGTCGGCA
>NZ_NKUG01000249.1 GCF_014845095.1 Methylobacterium bullatum
GAGGTTGGGGCCTGGGCCGTCGCGGTTGCCCTCACCGTTGGCGTGATTGTGCTTGTCCTCGTAGGCCACGACGTCGGCCAGGGGGTAGCCGTCATGGCTCGCCACGTAGTTGATGCTGGCGAGCCATGACGGCTACACCCTGGCCGACGTCGTGGCCTACGAGGACAAGCACAATCACGCCAACGGTGAGGACAACCGCGACGGCCACGGCCACAACCTCTCGCGCAATTACGGTGTCGAGGGCCAGACGGAGGATCCGGCGATCCTGGCCGTGCGGGCGCGGCAGAAGCGCAATCTCCTGGCGACGACCTTCCTGGCCCAGGGCGTGCCGATGCTTCTGGCCGGGGACGAGCGGTCGCGCAGCCAGAACGGCAACAACAACGCCTATGCGCAGGACAACGCGGTCAACTGGCTCGATTGGGAGACCGATCCCGACCCCGGCCTCACGGCTTTCGTCGCCAACCTCACGGCCTTGCGCCGCGACCAGCCGGCCCTGCGCCGCCTGACCTTCCTCACCGGCGCCGTCATCGGGGACGGGCCGCTGCGCGACGTCCACTGGCTCTCGCCCTGCGGCGCGGAGATGGACGACGAGGCCTGGGGCGATGGTCACCGGCAGGCCTTCGGCATGCAGATCGGCAACGACCTTCCGAGCGCGGACCGCCTGCTGATCCTCATCAACGCCGCCGACGAGGCGATCGATTTCACGCTGGCCCCGGTCATCGGCGGGCCGTGGATGGTCGTCTTCGACACCACCCGGCCGACGGGCATGGTCCAGGCCGGACAGGCGCTGTTTCCCCCCAACGCGCGCCTGCGCCTCGATCCCCGTTCGCTCTACGTCCTGCGCGCGCGACAGGCGGCGTCCTACGAGATCTGACGGACGGGGCGGTCGGTTCGGGCGCCCGCGCCCCGATCAGCGCTCGTCCACGCCGCGCCAGGCCGGGCGGCGATCGGCCTCCGCCAGCGTGTCGCGCGACGCGCTCGCGACGGACCCCGCCACCTTCTGGACCAAAGCGTCGGCGCCCTGGCGCAGTGCTTTCTCGCGGACATCGCTCGGCAGGGCGTCCCAGGCAAGAGAGGCGGCGTTCTCCACGGACGGCGCCGTCGGGCGCGCCGCGAGCCCCGGATCGTCGCGATGGGCGGCCAGGTAGGAGAGGATGCCGATCGCCAGGCAGGCGCGAATGAGGAACGACATGGAAGTCCCGGGTTGGTTCGGTGCCGGCCGTGAGCGGCCCGTTGTGACCGAGCCTCGGCGCAGAACGTAAAGCGCCTCTCACGCACGCCCTGAAATCGAGAACCATGGTGAACGCGGCTTTGCCGCCATGCCCCTGCGAACCGGCATGTCGTGCCCGGCCCTGTGGATAGCGGGAGATGTGCCCCGAAAGGGGCCGTCCACCGAATAGGCGTGGTTACGGACCGGAAAGCATCCGCGAACAATCGGTCGGGTCTGCGCAACACTCGCTTAAGTCCGGTCTGCGAGGTTTGGCCTCAGTCGAGTTCAAGTCGAACCCGAGTCAAAGTCCAGCAAGGGGCGACGAAGCGGCCGTCGAGGCACTTCGCGCTGTGCGTGTGCGTATTGCGTATCTACAGCGGCCTGGCTTCCATGATCGATCTCCGGCTCGCCGGGCTCGTCCACGAGTCGGTGGTCGAAGACGATGCCGTGCGGTTCCGGCACGAGCGGTTCCTGGTATCGCGCCTCGCGACCGGGATCGTGATGATGGCCGCCCTGCCGCCTTACCTGCTCTGGCGGGGCGTCCCCACCGGCCTCGAAGTCCTCGCCATCGCCAGCCTGATGCTGCCGGTCTTCGCCGCCGTGTTCCTGTCGCGGACCGGAATCCTGTGGGTCGCCCATGCGATCTCGTCGGCCGGTCTCACCGGCCTCGTGGTCTGCCTCGCCCTGATGTCGGGCGGCGTGAACTCCGCCGCCGCGATCTGGCTGGTGGCGATCCCGCTGGAGGCGGTCGTGTCCGGTTCGCGCCGGGCGACGCTGGCCGCCGCCATCGTGGCGATGATCGGCGCTCTCGTCGTGGCGTTCCTGCCGCACGGCGCCATTTCGCTGCCTCTCCTCGACCTGTCCCGTTCCCTGGCGATGCCGGTCTTCGCCATCACGGCCATCGGTCACGTGGCCGCCCAGGCCATGGAGCATCTGCGCCACGAAGGCCGCTGGCTCGCCCGGATGCGCGACAACGAGATGCGCGACCGCATGCTGCTCTCGGCCATCGACGACCTCGTCACCTGGCACGACCGGAACGGTCGCGTCATCGAAGCCAGCGCCTCGTCGTCGCGCTTCGTCGGCGTCGAGTCCGTTCGCCTGCGCGGACACGGGCTCCTCGACCGGGTCCATGTGGGAGACCGTCCGGCCCTTCTGCAGACGATCAGCGACGTCGCTGCCGGCGGAAAGCCGGCCACCGTCCAGTTCCGCCTGCATCTCGACCCGGCGGCCCTGCGCGCCGAAGGTGAGCCGCGGGTGATCTTCGCCGAGATGCGGGCCCACCGCATCGCCGGCACCCAATCGGGGGTCGAGGGGTCGAGTGTCGTCGCCGTGACCCGCGACGTCAGCGAGCATCGTCGCCATGCGGAGGAGCTTGAGCACGCCCGCGCCGAGGCCGAGCGCGCCGACGACCTGAAGAGCCGCTTCCTCGCCACCGTCAGCCACGAGCTGCGCACGCCGCTCAACGCCATCATCGGCTTCTCGGAAGTCCTCGCCGGCCAGAGCTCCATGACCCTCGGCCCCGAGCGCAGCCGCGAATATGCCGAGATCATCGGCAGCTCCGGGCGCCATCTCCTCGACGTGGTCAACGCGCTCCTCGACATGTCGCGGATCCAGAGCGGCAATTTCGATTACGTTCCCGAGACGATGAATGTCGGATCCCTGGTGCGGACCTGCTGCGACCTGATGCAGCTGCGGGCCGATCAGGGCGGGATCACCCTGGTGCGCGGCACCGACGCTGCGGGCATCGAGATCATGGCGGATGCACGCGCCTGCCGGCAGGTGCTCATCAACCTCCTGTCCAACGCGGTGAAATTCACCGCGCCGGGCGGGCGGGTCGAGGTCTCCGTGCGGCGAAGCGCGTCGCATCTCGACATCGTGGTGGCGGATACGGGGATCGGCATCGGCGCCGACGACCTGCCCCGCATCGGCGCCCCGTTCTTCCAGGCGGGCGGCGGATACGACCGGACCCATGAGGGAACCGGGCTCG
>NZ_NKUG01000025.1 GCF_014845095.1 Methylobacterium bullatum
CTCCCGACCCCCTCCGGGGGCCACCCTCCCCCGAAGAGGGGGGAGGGAAGTCGGCAGCCCGGTTCACGGCGTCACCCCCGCAGCCTTCGCGCCGCCGCCGCGCTTGAACCGCCGCTCCAGGCGGTCGAAGGCGAGGTAGATCACCGGGGTGGTGAACAGGGTCAGGACCTGGGAGACGATGAGGCCGCCGGCGATGACGATACCGAGCGGCTGGCGCAGTTCGGAACCGACGCCGGTGCCGAGGATGAGGGGCACCGCCGCGAACAGGGCGGCGAGCGTCGTCATCAGGATCGGGCGGAAGCGCAGGAGGCAGGCCTCGTAGATCGCGTCGCGCGGGGCCATGCCCTCCTCGCGCTCGGCCTGGAGCGCGAAGTCGATCATCATGATCGCGTTCTTCTTCACGATGCCGATGAGGAGCACGATGCCGATGACGCCGATGATGTCCAGCGGCAGCCCGTAGAGCATCAGGCCGACCAGCGCGCCGATCCCCGCCGAGGGCAGGGTCGAGAGGATCGTGATCGGGTGGACGAAGCTCTCGTAGAGCACGCCGAGCACGATATAGACGGTGACGATGGCTGCGATCACCAGGAAGAGCTGGTTCGAGAGCGCCGATTGGAAGGCGAAGACCGAGCCCTGCGGCACCACGCGGAAGCTCGGCGGCAGGTCGATCTCTGTCCGCGCCGCCTCGATCGTCTTCACCGCATCGCCCAGCGCCACCCCCTCGGCGAGGTTGAACGAGACGGTGGTGGCCGGGAACTGGCCGAGATGGCTGATGAGGAGCGGCGCCCGGCGCTCGCTGATCCGCGCCACCGCCGAGAGCGGCACCTGCCCCGAGGCCGCCGTGGAGGAGGGCAGGAAGATGCCGTTGAGGCTGTCGAGGGTCTTGTGCAGGTCCGGGTCGGCCTCAAGAATCACCCGGTACTGGTTCGACTGGGTGAAGATCGTCGAGACGATGCGCTGGCCGAAAGCGTCGTAGAGCGCATTGTCCACGGTGGCGGGGGTGATGCCGTAGCGGCCGGCGGTGGGCCGGTCGATGGTGACGTAGGCCGCCAGCCCGTTGCCCTGCAGGTCGCTGGCCACGTCCGACAGCAGCGGCGAGCGCTGCAGCGCCTGGACGAAGCGCGGCACCCAGGTCTCGAACTCGGAGAGGTTCGGGTTCTCCAGGATCACCTGGTACTGCGTCGCGCTCACCGCCGTGTCGATGGTGAGGTCCTGCACCGGCTGCATGTAGAGCCGGATGCCGGCGACCCCGCGCGTCGCTTCCTTCAGGCGGCGGATGATCGCGCTGGCATCGGTGGCGCGGCCCTCGTGCGGCTTCAGGTTGATGAGGAAGCGGCCGGAATTGAGCGTCACGTTCTGCCCGTCGACGCCGATGAACGAAGACAGGCTCGCCACATCCGGGTCCTGCAGGACGATCCGCGCGAGTTGCTGCTGGCGGTCGGCCATCTCGGCATAGGAGACGGTCTGGTCGGCCTGGGTCACGCCCTGGATCACGCCCGTGTCCTGGACCGGGAAGAACCCCTTGGGGATGACCACGAACAGGTAGGCGGTGAGCGCGATGGTGGCGAGGGTGACGACGAGGGTCAGGCCCTGGTGGTTGAGCACCACGCGCAGCATCCGCCCGTAGCCGGAGATCACCCCGTCCATGGCCCGCCGGCCGGTCCGCGCGATAAATCCTTCGCGGCGCTTGGCCTCCGGCGCGTGCTTGAGCAGGCGCGCGCACAGCATCGGCACGAGGGTGAGCGAGACCACCGCCGAGATCACGATGGTGGCGGCGAGCGTGATCGCGAATTCGTGGAACAGGCGCCCCACCACGTCGCCCATGAACAGGAGCGGGATCAGCACCGCGATGAGCGAGACGGTGAGCGAGATGATGGTGAAGCCGATCTCGCGGCTGCCCTTCAGGGCCGCCTCCATCGGCGAATCGCCCTCCTCCACGTGGCGGGCGATGTTCTCGATGACCACGATGGCGTCGTCGACGACGAAGCCGGTGGCGATGGTGAGCGCCATCAGCGACAGGTTGTCGAGGGAGAACCCGTAGAGGTCCATGATCGAGAGCGCGCCGATCAGTGAGAGCGGCACCGACAGGCTCGGGATCAGGGTCGCGGACAGGCTGCGCAGGAAGAGGAAGATCACCAGCACCACGAGGCCGATGGCCAGCGCCAGCTCCACCTGCACGTCGTGCACGGAGGCGCGGATGGTGGTGGTGCGATCGGTGAGAGGCGTCACCTTGATCGCCGCGGGAAGCGTCCCCTGCAGCTGGGGCAGCAGCGCCTTGATCTTGTCGACGGTGGCGATGACGTTGGCGCCGGGCTGGCGCTGGATGTTGAGGATGACGGCGGGCGTCTCGTCCATCCAGGCGCCGAGCTTGGTGTTCTCCGGGCCGTTGACCACGTCGGCGACGTCCGACAGCCGCACCGCCGAGCCGTTCTTGTAGGCGATGATCGCCTGCTCGTAGGCCTTCGGATCGCGGATCTGGTCGTTGGCGTTGATGGCGTAGGATTGGGTCGGCCCGTCGATCGTGCCCTTCGGCGTGTTGACGTTGAGGTTGGTGATGGTGGTGCGAAGGTCGTCGATGTTGAGGCCGTAGGCGGCCAGCGCCCGCGAATTGAAGCGCACGCGCACGGCCGGGCGCTGGCCGCCGCCCATGCTGACGAGGCCGACGCCGGAAACCTGGCTGATCTTCTGGGCGAGCCGCGTCTCGGCGAGATCCCTCACCTCGGTGAGCGGCATCGTCGTGGAGGTCAGGGCCAGGGTCAGGATCGGCGCGTCGGCCGGGTTGACCTTGGCGTAGACCGGCGGCGCCGGCAGGTCGGAGGGCAAGAGGTTGCCCGCCGCGTTGATCGCCGCCTGGACCTGCTGCTCGGCGATGTCGAGGCCGAGATCCAGGCTGAACTGAAGCGTGATCACCGACGCGCCCGCGGAACTCTGCGAGGTCATCTGGTTGAGGTTGGCGAGCTGGCCGAACTGCCGCTCGAGCGGTGCCGTCACGGCAGAGGTCATCACCTCGGGGCTGGCGCCGGGATAGAAGGTCTGAACCTGGATCGTCGGGTAATCCACCGACGGCAGGGCCGAGACCGGCAGGTTCAGGTACGACACCATGCCGACGAGCAGGATCGCCAGCATGAACAACGTGGTGGCCACGGGCCGCAGGATGAAGATGCGGGACGGGTTCATGGGGCGAGCCCTCCCCCCATTGGATCTCGGACCTGCCCGGCCGTCGGCGTGAAGCGCCCCGTGCCTCCTGTCCTGGAAGGAGAGGGTTGGGGTGAGGTGTAGTCGATCTCCGGAAGGGTCACACACCTCACCCTGTCCCTCTCCTTCCAGGAAAGGGAACCCGCGTCACCCGTGCGATCCGGCCAAGCCTTCGTCGGGAAACGGATCACTGTGACGTCCGGTGCGCCCATGGATGCGTCGAACAGCGCGCCAGTCATAGGCGACAAGGCGCTCATTGCGCCGCCGGCCGCTCTCTGCGGCGCTCGCGCTTCTGCGGCGGGTTTTCGGGAGGTGTCCCGGCGGCGGGCGTCGATGTCGTGGCCGTGGCGTCGGCTGCAGGTGCCGCTTGGCCGGGCGCCGCAGGTTCACCGGGGGGCGCCGGCTGGCCTTTGCCGCCCTCTGTGACGCGGACCTTGGCGCCGTCGCGCAGGCGGTCGGTCCCGTCGACCACGACTCGGTCGCCCACCGCCAGCCCCTTGGTGACGGCGGTGCGGGCGCCCTCGGCCTCGCCTACGGTGATCGGGCGGACCACGACCTTGTCGTCGCCGTCGAGGAGGTAGACGTAGGCGCCCGGCGTGCCACGCAGGATCGCGGCGGTGGGGATGATGGGCGTGTCCCGCACGATGTCCACGGTGAGCTTGGCGTTGACGAACTGGTTCGGGAACAGGCTCTCGTCCTTGTTGTCGAACAGGGCGCGCAGCTTCACCGTGCCGGTGGTGGTGTCGATCTGGTTGTCCACCGTGTCGAGGGTGCCGGTGGCGAGCACGTTGGCATCGCCCCGGTCGTAGGCGGTCACCGTGAGCTTCGCGCCCGAGCGCAGGCGGCGCATGACGCGCGCCACGTCGTCCTCGGGCAGGGTGAAGACCACCGAGATCGGATGCAGCTGCGTCACCACCACGATGTTGGTGGACGCGGCGGTGACGTAATTGCCCTGGTCGATCTGGCGCAGGCCGACGCGGCCCTCCACGGGCGAGACGATGCGCGTATAGGCGATGTTGAGCTTCTGCTGGTCGACCTGGGCCTGGTCGATGGCGACCGTGCCCTCGTTCTGCTTCACCAGGGCCGCTTGCGTGTCCACGTTCTGCTTGGAGATCGAATCCTGCAGGCTGAGGCGCTGGAAGCGGGCGAGGTCGAGCTTCGAATTCTGCAGCAGCGCCTGATCGCGGGCGAGCTGGCCCTGATACTGGGCGAGCTGCGCCTCGTAGATCCGCGGGTCGATCTGGGCCAGGAAATCGCCCTTCTTGACGGTCTGGCCCTCGCGGAAGCCGATCTCCATGAGGTAGCCGCTGATCTGCGACTGGATCGTCACGGTGGCGAGCGGCGTCACCGTGCCGAGGCCCGACAGCACCACCGGGATCTCGCCGGCCGAGACCGTGGCGACGCCCACAGCCTGGGCCATGTCGCCGGGTCGTCCACGGGCGCCCTTGCCGCGCGCGGGCGCGCCGTCGGCGGCTGTCTCCGTCGCAGATTTGGGCGCGAGATAGTACCGGTAGCCGGCCGCGCCGCCCCCCGCGAGAAGGAGGAGCAGGATGAGCCACGTCCCCGTGCGGCTTCGCCGGCGCGTGGGCGCCGGTGCCTCAGGTCCGATTTGCCGGGCCGTCTCGGTCCGGATGGGCGATTGTTCGTTCATGCCTCGACAATCCGGCCGCTCGTTTCCGACCGGCACCACGCAGTCTGACCGAAATGGAGACGGGAGTCCCGACGGAACAGGGGGCGCGACCACCACGCAGCGGGGCGACGATCCAGAACCGCGCAAGAAATCGTGCACGTTTGCCGGGGGGCCTTGCCCGTCGATCGTTCGCTCAGCATCGCTGCCAGAGATGCAGGACTATTGCGACGCCAGTGCGGCGCGGAAGTTTCCGGGCTGTTTCCAGGGTGCGGGCGGCGGGCCGTTCGAAGCCCTCAGGGCAGCGGCTTCGACGGATAGGCCTCGACCACCGCGTGATAGGCCGCATCCGTCGGCGTCACCGGCACGACGAGGCGCAATCCAGCCCCCGCCAGGGCGATGAGGAGGGCGAGAGCGCAACATGCGCGGGTGCTCAACGGGGGCGTCCTCGTGATCCGATGCGAGGTCGCTACCTCGGAAGACCATCGCAGCACAAGCAGAACGCGAGAAAGCCGCCACGCCGAGAGGGCGTGACGGCTGTCTTCTCGGGGAGGATCAGCTTCAGAAAAAGGACCGGAGCGGTACGCCACTCAAAAGAAACGAGGGGGCGGTGTTTCCGTTGAGCGGCGCCCGCTCCGGCCATGACCAGAACCTACGTTACGCCTGATGAATGTCAACAATCGTCAGGCCCAACCCGGCGCGCCGGGAGAAGGAGCGTGCGAACGCGCACATTTCCGCTTCCGGTTTCCCGTCCCGACACGCCCGCGCTACCGAAGGCCGAAGGATCTCCGCCCGGGGGCGACTGGATTCATACATCCGCTCGACGCTTGTTCGCCCTATCCAAGAGGGTTCGACATGAGGCGCGACGGGCTTCCTTGTAACTCGTATCCTGCCGCATCCGGTAAGCTTTCAGGACCGGTGGCAGGCGAGATACCGTCGTTCCCAAGGGCCG
The DNA here is from genome assembly GCF_014845095.1 of Methylobacterium bullatum. Classification (GTDB taxonomy): domain Bacteria; phylum Pseudomonadota; class Alphaproteobacteria; order Rhizobiales; family Beijerinckiaceae; genus Methylobacterium; species Methylobacterium bullatum. Next base: position 5,775 of record NZ_NKUG01000025.1, read on the forward strand.
CCGGGCCCGTAGGAGAGCCCTCCTTTCAGGAGAAGGGGCCCGCGCCGGTACCTGAACCGTTCAGCCGATGGGGATACGAGATGGGCAGTCTCGAAATCCGGTGTTCGCCTGCTTTAGGGCAGGTCGAGGCTTGGTCTCAGGCCTGATCGTCGATGTAGCGGGAGGCGATCATCGAGGCGGCTGTGCGGTTCTCGACGCCGAGCTTGGCGTAGATGCTCTCCAGATGCTTCGTCACCGTGCGCGGTGACAGGCCGAGGATGTCGCCGATATCGCGGCTCGCCTTGCCCCGCGACAACCAGAACAGCACGTCGGCCTCGCGGGCGGTGATCGGCAGGTTGGCGCGCAGGCGCTCGATGCCGCTGGCGGAAGCATCGCGGGAGAGGCGCAGCAGCACCTCGTCGCCGGTGGTGCCGATCAGGCTGAGACTATGGGTGGCGCCTTCCGTATCCGGCAGCGTGACGGAGGCCGCGTTGCCGCCCTTCAGCTGTTCGGCGAGCCAGGAACGGCCGGCCTCGGGCAGGCGCGAGCCCCCGTCGCCGAGCTTGGCCAGCACACGGGCGGCCTGCGGCGTGCTCCACAGGACGGTGCCCTGGCGATCCACGGCGAAGAGCGTGCGGCCGGTCGTGTCGAGGGCGGCCCGGGCGCTCTGCGCGGCCCGCGCGCTCGCCAGATGCACGCGGATGCGGGCCAGGATCTCGTCGGGGGCGATGGGCTTGGTGACGTAGTCGCTGCCGCCCGCCTCCAGGCCCTTCACGATATGCTCGGTCTCGGACAGGCCGGTCATGAAGATCACGGGCACGAGGGCGAGGTCGCTGCGCGCCTTCAGGCGGCGGCAGGTCTCGAACCCGTCCATGCCGGGCATCATCGCATCGAGCAGGATGATGTCGGGGGTGATCTCTTCCACCAGCGCCAAGGCGAGATCGCCGGCCACCGCCACCAGGACGGTGGCGCCGGAACGCTCGATCGCCTCGGTGAGGAAGCTCAGGGTCTCGGGGGAATCGTCCACGACGAGGACGATGTCGCGCTGCATCTCAGCCATCGCGCATCCCTTCGAGGACGCGCACGTAGCGCCGGAGGTCGTAGGAGGCGACGAGCCCGCGCATCTGCGCAGCGATCTCGGCGGGCATGGCCGACTGGCCTTCGAGCTCCGTCAGCTTGGCCTCGATCCCGCGGACATGACCGATCCGGCCGAGGCGGATCAGCTCGGCGATGTGGTCCTGGCGCAGGGATTCGCCGCCTCGTCCGCTCCGGGGCGGAGCCTCGGCCAAGGCGGGCGCGGGCGGGGCGGGCTGGCCCAGCGCCAGCAGCCGGTCGATCCGCTCCAGGAAGTCGCGCAGGTCGAAGGGCTTCGGGATGATCTCGTCATGCGGGGCGTCGTCGCCCCGGATCGGGCTGATCTCGTGGACGTTGGCGGACATGATGGCGATGCGGGAGGAGAGCCCGCCGTCGCGCAGGGCCTTGGCCACGGCCCAGCCGCTCATCCCCGGCATGGCGATGTCGAGGAGGATGATGTCGGGCCGCCGCTCCATCGCCAGGTTCAGGCAATGCGGCCCGTCGGGGGATTCCAGCACGACGAGGCCGAGCGGTTCGAGCACCTCGCGCATGAGGGCGCGATGCGCGGCATCGTCGTCGGCCACCAGCACCACGCGCGGCGGCCCGACATGGACCGGTCTCTCCCGCCGGCTGCCGGCGGCACGCTCGGACGGCTCCGCAGGCTTGGGACCGGCCGGACGGTGTACCGAGGCCAGCATGAGCCGGAGGCTGAAGCAGGTGCCACGGCCGACCTCGCTCTCCACGCTGACCTCGCCGCCCATCACCTGGGCGAGGAGATGCGCAATGGTGAGCCCGAGCCCGGTTCCCGGCGTGTTGCGGGCGGCGGGCAGCGAGCCGCGCTCGAAGGGTCCGAAGATCCGCTGCAGATCGCTTTCGGGAATGCCGAGACCGCTGTCGCGGATCGAGAACACCGCCACCTGGCTGCGATAGCTCATCTCCAGGGCGACCCAGCCGGTTTCCGTGAACTTGATCGCGTTGGAGAGGAGGTTGAGCAGGATCTGGCGCAGGCGCTTCTCGTCCGCCGCTACCACGGCCGGCAGCGTGGGCGGGCGCGAGAACCGGAATTCGAGGCCGGCGGCGTTGGCCTGGAGCCGGACCATGTCGACGATCTGGTCCAGGAATTCGGCGAGGCGGAACTCGTTGCGGTGGATCTGGAGACGCCCCGCCTCCATGCGGGAGATGTCGAGGAGGCCATCGATCAGGCCAGACAGGTGCTGGGCGCTGCGCCGGATGACGCGGATGCCGTTGCGGCGCGGGGCCGGGATGTCGTCGTCGCCCTCGAGCAGTTGCGCGTAGCCGAGGACGGCGTTGAGCGGGGTGCGCAGCTCGTGGCTCATGCCCACCACGTAGCGGCTCTTGGCGAGGTTGGCGGCCTCGGCCGTCTCCTTGGCCTGCTGCAGCTTGGCGTCGGTGATTTTGTGGGCCTCGATCTCGGCCTCGTAGAGGGCCGTCTGGCGGGCGGTCTCCTCCTGCGCCACGCGGCGGCTCTCCTGGGCGAGGACGAACAGCCAGGCGACGATGCCGAGGATGACCACGAGAATGAAGAACACGCTGGTCAGCGCAGCGCGCAGGGTCTCGCCATGCTCGGGCTGGGCGGTGGCGATGCCCGCATGGACGATCCCGAGGATCAGCCCGATCACCGAGACCAGCGTGAGCATCAGGGCGAGGTAGCGCCCGAGAGGCGCCCCGATCCAGGCGGCGGTCTTGGCCGGCATGATCCGGGTCAGCGCGCTCTGGGCCTGTGCCTCCAGACGGCCATGCGGCTTGCACAGGTCGCCGCAGCGAGCGTCCAGCGAGCAGCAGAGCGAGCAGATCGGCCCGGCATAGGCAGGGCAATGGGCCATGTCCTCGCCTTCGAACGGATGCTCGCAGACGGTGCACTGGATCTCCGCGCGGGCGCCCCAATCGGCGATGGCGGGCCGCGCGAGATAGTAGCGTCCGCCGGTGGCGAAGGCGATGGCGGGCGCCGCCGCGAAGGCGGTGACGAGGGAGAGCAGCGGTGCGAAGTTCCGGAGTCCCGCGCCGAGCAGGCCCGCATGAGCGAGGAAACCGGCGAGCAGCGCCAGGGCCGAGGCCCCCGTGCCGACCGGGTTCACGGCATAGAGATGCGCCCGCTTGAACTCGATGCCCGGCGGCGACAGGCCGAGGGGCTTGTTGACGGCCAGATCGGCCGAGAGCGCGCCGACCCAGGCCGAGACCACCACGGCGTAGAGCGAGAGCGTGCTGGCGAGGGTCTTGTCGATGCCCAGCTCCATCAGCAGCAGCGCGATGGCCACGTTGAAGACGAGCCAGACCACGCGGCCGGGATGGCTATGCGTCAGGCGCGAGAAGAAGTTCGACCAGGCGATGGAGCCGGCATAGGCGTTGGTGACGTTGATCTTGAGCTGCGAGATCACCACGAACAGGCCGGTGAGGAGCACCGCCCCCTCCCGCGAGGGCATGACGTGGCCGAAGGCGACCACGTACATCTGCGTCGGCTCGGCCGCTTGTTCGTGCGGCACGCCCTGTCCCAGGGCCAACACCGCCAGGAAGGCCCCGAGCATGATCTTGAACATGCCGGGCAGGATCCAGCCCGCCCCGGCCCCGAGCACGGCGAGCCACCAGCGCGGATTGCTCCCCGAGTCGGACGTCTCGGCCGGCGGCACGAAGCGGAGGAAATCCACCTGCTCGCCGATCTGCGCCAGCAATGCGAGGAGGATGCCGGAGGCGAGGCCGAACTGGGCGAGGTCGAAGCCCGAGATCGGGTAACCCATGAATGTGGAGATCGAGCCGACGGCTTCCGACGTCCCCGGATAGGACAGGAGGTTACTGAGGGCGGGGCCGCCCTTCCACGCGATGAAGCCGAGCGGCAGGAGGTTGAGCCCGATCCAGAGCGGCTGTGTCCAGATCTGGAACCGGCTGATCAGGCTGATCCCGTAGATAACGAGGGGGATCACCACGACCGCGCTGACGATATAGCCGATCCAGAGCGGCAGGCCGAGGCAGAGTTGCAGCGCCAGCGCCATGATCGACGCCTCGATGGCGAAGAACAGGAAGGTGAAGCTCGCATAGATCAGCGAGGTGATGGTGGAGCCGAGATAGCCGAAACCGGCCCCGCGGGTGAGGAGATCGATGTCGACGCCGTAGCGCGCCGCATAGAGGCTGATCGGCACGGCGGTGGCGAAGATCAGCACGCCCACGAACAGCACCGCCGTCACGGTGTTGGTGAAGCCGGTGGCGAGGACCAGGGTGCCGCCGATCGCCTCCAGCGCCAGGAACGACAGCGAGCCCAGCGCCGTCTGCGCCACCCGCAGGCTCGACCAGCGCCGCGCCTTCTTGGCGGTGAAGCGAAGGGCGTAATCCTCGAGGGTCTCGTCCGCGACGAAGCGGTTATAGGCTCGCCGGATCGGGGGAATCTGCTGGCGGCCGCTCATGGGGTCGTTCAGTCTGCCCGGTCGGCGTCACGTGGGGGGAAGGGCCGGCCCGCATGGGGTCACGGGCAAACGGCGGTCGATCAGCAATCCCCGTGCCGCGGGGCCGGGAGACATTGGTACACCAGGAGAGCCGCGTCGAGGCCTCCCTTCATGGGGCTACGGGATTCACACATCTGCTGTTTCACGCATAGCGCGTCCCTCTCCCCCTTGTGGGGAGAGGCTAGGAGTGGGGGTGGCTCCGCCAGCCTCCGTAAGCGGAGGGTCGCCCAACCACCCCCACCTCCAACTCCTCCCCACAAGCTCGACGGATCTCGGGCAAGCCCGAGATCCGCTGGGGAGGAGGGCCATTCAGCCTCTCACCCTACGCAAAACAGCGTATATGCTGCGCCGCGCCATCACGCCTAGCTTCCGCCATCCGCAACGGCCCGCCTTATGCGGGAGCCGGCGGGACATTTCCTGGAAGGGGTTCACGCAGGATGGCAGCCGACAACGAGCACGGACCGCACTCGGCCCTCCGTCGCAAACTTCTCATGGGTCTGGCGAGCATTCCGGCCATGGCCCTGATGCCGCGCAGCGCCTTCGCTGCGGCCCCTCCGACCTCGGCGGTGAACACCACCGGCCTCGCGGTGACCGATACCGAAGTCACCGTCGGCATCCTCCACTCCGCCACCGGCACGATGGCGATCTCCGAGACCGGATCGATCCAGGCGGAGAAGCTCGCCATCGCCCAGATCAACGAGATGGGCGGCGTGCTGGGCCGCAAGATCAAGATCATCCAGGAAGACGGCGCCTCTGACTGGCCGACCTTCGCCGAGAAGGCCAAGAAGCTCCTCGTCAACGACCACTGCGCCGCCGTGATGGGCTGCTGGACCTCCGCCTCGCGCAAGGCCGCGCTCCCGGTATTCGAACAGTATAACGGCCTGCTGTACTACCCGACCTTCTACGAGGGTCTGGAGCAGTCCAAGAACGTCATCTATACCGGCCAGGAAGCCACGCAGCAGATCTTGGAGTCGCTCAACTGGGTGACCAAGGAGAAGGGTGCCAAGACGTTCTTCTTCATCGGCTCGGACTACATCTGGCCGCGCACTTCGAACAAGATCGCCCGCAAGCACATCGAGAACGTGCTGAAGACCAAGGTCGTCGGCGAGGAATATTTCCCGCTGGGCCACACGCAGTTCAACTCGGTCATCAACAAGATCAAGCTCACCAAGCCCGACGTGATCTTCACCGACGTCGTCGGCGGTTCGAACGTGGCGTTCTACAAGCAGCTCAAGGCGGCCGGTATCGACCTCAACAAGCAGACCCTGCTGACCATCTCCGTCACGGAAGACGAGATCGACGGCATCGGCGGCGACAACATCGCGGGCGCCTATTCCTGCATGAAGTACTTCCAGTC
>NZ_NKUG01000250.1 GCF_014845095.1 Methylobacterium bullatum
GGCTCGAGCACTCCGGCGGTGCCGGCATCGCCGGAGTGCTCGAGCCGCTCCAGGCCAACCCGGTCATCATCGAGGACAATTGCTTCATCGGCGCCCGCGCCGAGGTGGCCGAGGGCGTGATCGTCGGTGAGGGCAGCGTACTGTCCATGGGCGTCTATATCGGCGCCTCCACGAAGATCATCGACCGGTCCACGGGCGAGGTCATGTACGGCCGCGTGCCGCCCTATTCGGTGGTGGTCTCGGGCACGACGCCCGGCAAGGACCTGCCCGACGGTACGCCCGGCCCAGGCCTCTACTGCGCCGTCATCGTCAAGCGCGTAGATGCCGGCACCCGCTCCAAGACCGCCATCAACGAGCTGCTTCGGACCTGAGACGCGCTCGCACGCGATTCGGATCGGCACTCTCCTCTTTCCCGTCGCGGAAAGAGGAGAGGCGGGCGCTCCTCATCGGCCCTGGCGCGACACAGGGCCGACCTGTGCGGCAGCGACCGGCGCGTTAGATCTTCCGTCCGATACAGACCGTCCCGGATGAGGCGTTGCCAGCGATGATCGAGCCTGCCCACTCCACCCGTGGCTTTCAGCTCGACGTGCTGGAGCGCAAGGTCCCGACTCCCTGCGACATTGTCGGGAGCGGCCCGGCGGCCCTGCTCCTGCCGGCCCTGTCGTCGATCTCGGCCCGCGCGGAGATGCGGCCCCTCGCCAAGATTCTGGGCCACGACTACCGTTGCCTCATTCCCGACTGGCCCGGCTTCGGCAACCATCCGCGGTCCCGCATCGCCATGGAGCCGGAGACCTTCCACGCCTTCATGGATTCCCTGCTCGCGGCATTGCCCGGCCCCTACGCCATCGGCATCGCGGCGGGTCATGCGGGCCCCTATCTCGTGGCGGCCGCACGGCGGCATCCAGGTGTGTTCGACCGGCTCGTCCTCATTGCACCCACCTGGCGTGGGCCTCTGCCCACCGCTCTGGGCGACTCGCGCCGCGGCTGGCTCTCGAGCATCCGCAAGGCCATCGAACTTCCGCTGCTGGGCGAGGCGCTCTACCGCATCAACATCAGTCCTCCGATCATCGGCCGGATGATGCGCGCGCATGTCTATGCCGATCCGGACCACGTCACGCCCGGCATTATCGCCGACAAACACGCCGTGACGCTCCAGCCGGGGGGCCGTTTCGGCACGGCGGCCTTCGTCACCGGAGGGCTCGATCCGTTCAAGGTCCGCAAGGACTTTCTCGCCCTCATCGAGGCGGACGAACTTCCGCCGATCCTGGTTTTGCGTCCGGAGCGTGCGCCCCGCCGGTCCGGCGCCGAGATGGACGCTCTCATCGCCGCCGGCCATGTGGCCAAGGCTTCGGTTCCGGGGGCCTTGAGTCCGCATGAGGAATATCCGGGAGAGGTCGCCGCCGCGATCCTCGCCGGCATCCGATAGGGGTCTCGTGCGCGGACCTGCGGGCAAACCTGTTACGGATCGGTGAAATGTCATGCGCTCAGGGTGCCATACGAGTGTCGTTCAGGAACCCTATGGCTCCCCTATCGCTTGCCATTCCCGACGCATTTCACCCTGAGCCGCCGCCATGTATTCTTTGTTTCCCGCTCTCGCGTCGCTCGCCTTCACGTCCTGCGCCCTGATGGCGGCTCCTGCCTCGGCGCAGGCACCCGCGCCGAACACGGCCGACAGCAAAGCCACGAGCGGAAAGCCTCGTTCGGCGCCGGCCGTCGCCACGACGCCGTTGACGCCGGAGATGCCGGCACGCGCGCCCTATCTGTCCGACGCCACCGCGCCCGATACGGTCGCGATCCTGCCCCCGCCGCCGCGGGGACAATCGGCGGCGGAGACGGCGGACAAGACCATCTTCGCAGGGACCCGCGCCCTGAAGGGCAGCGCGCGCTGGGAACTCGCCACGGCGGATGTGGCGGACGGCCCCTCGGCCATCCTCGATGATTTCGCCTGCGTGCTCGGCCGCAAGATCGATCAGTCCCGCTCCCCGGCACTGATGACCCTGCTCGAACGCACCCGCCTCGATATCGGCCGGGCCACCCGCCCGCTCAAGGAGCATTACCGTCGCCTGCGGCCCTTCGTCGGCAACGAGGCCGAGATCTGCGTGGCGCGCACCCGCGAGCTCGGCGACGCCTTCAGCTTCCCGTCCAGCCACGCGACTCAAGGGTGGGCCTACGCGTCCATCCTCGCCGCACTGGTGCCGGAGAAAGCGACGCAGTTCTTCGTCCGCGGCAAGGCCTACGGCGAGAACCGCATCGTCTGCGGCGTGCATTGGGCCAGCGACGTGGAAGCCGGCCGCACGACGGCCAGCGTCGTCGTCAGCGCGCTCCAGGGCGATCCGGGCTTCCGCGCGGATCTCGAGAAGGCGCGGGCGGAGATCGGCAAGAACCTCTCGCAGGAAGGCTCGCCGCCGGACGCGGCGATCTGTGCCCGCGAGACCTCGGCCCTGCGCGAACCCATCCTGTAGACGGCTACGGGGGCGCGGCAGCGGCCGAGCCCCTGAGCGCGGGTCTCGCCGGGCGCGCCCCGACACACCCACCAAGCCCCTTCGATCTTGCCAAAACGAAGAAAGGCCCGACCGTTGATCCCGGTCGGGCCTTTCTTCGTTTTCCCATGAAACGGAAGGGAAGGGGGTTACGCCCTTACCCCGCCGTCGTCTTGTTCCGTCTCCGGCGTCGGGCGAGGAGATTGAGTGCCTCGACGCCGGCCGAGAAGGCCATGGCGGTGTAGATGTAGCCCTTCGGCACGTGGGCGCCGAAACCTTCCGCGATCAGCGTCATGCCGATCATGATGAGGAAGCCGAGCGCCAGCATCACCACGGTGGGGTTGGCATCGATGAAGCGCGCCAGCGGGTCGGCCGCCAGCAGCATGACGGTGACGGCGGTGATGACGGCGATCACCATGATCGGCACGTGATCGGTCATGCCCACCGCCGTGATGATGCTGTCGATGGAAAAGACGAGGTCGAGGACGAGAATCTGCCCGACGGCGGCGGCGAAGCTCAGCACCACCGGGGAGGACGCATCCTCGTGGCCGTCATCGGGATCGACGGTCTCGTGGATCTCCTTCGTCGCCTTCCACAAGAGGAACAGGCCGCCGCCGATGAGGATCATGTCCCGCCAGGAGAAGGCCTTGCCGAAGATCTCGAAGACCGGCTGCGTCAGGTGGACGATGTAGGCGACGGTGCCGAGCAGGCCGAGACGCAGGACCAGCGCGAGGCCGATGCCGATGCGGCGGGCCTTGGTCTGCTGATGGGCCGGCAGCTTGTTGGTGAGGATCGAGATGAAGATCAGATTGTCGATGCCGAGCACCACCTCCATCACGATGAGGGTGGCGAGCGCCACCCAGGCGGTCGGGTCTGCGGCGAGTTGAAGAAGGGAATCCACGGGGAGAGAACCTCGAACGTCGTCAGGTCGGAAAGCGGCGGAAGATCAGGACGCGGCGGGGATGATGCCGGGGCGGTCGGCGGGTTCCGGCGCATAGATCCGGATGGCCTTCGGCACGACCTTGAAATGGGCCGGCGTGTAGGTGGAGAGTTCCCCGTCGGTGTTCACCGGCCGAGGCTTCTTCGTCTTCACCACGATCTCGGTGGTGTTGAAGGCGCGCACGTCGGCGGCCTTGCCCTGGGTGCCCCGCCTGAGGGCCGGGAGCAGCGCGATGAGCCGCCACCAATGCGTGACCTCCAGGCTGTAGAAATCGAGCTTGCCGTCATCGACCGTGGCGGTCTCCTCCACGGTCATCCCGCCGCCGTAATGGCGGCCGTTGCCCACCGAGACCTGGATCGTGGTGATGGTCTCGGTCAGCCCGTCATGTTCGAGATAGACCGTGAAGGGACGCACCCGCCGCAGGACGCGCAGGGCGGCGATGGCATAACCGAGCGTGCCCCACTTCTTCTTCGATTCCGCGGTGAGATCACCGGCGAGGTCGGCCGAAAATCCGATGCTCGCCACGTTGAAATAGTAGCGGCCGTTGACCCAGCCGAGATCCACCGCCTGGGGCCGCGCCGTGCCGATGAGCTCGGCCGCCTCCACCGGGTCGGTGGGCAGGCCGAGGGAACGGGCGAGGTCGTTGGCGGTGCCGAGCGGCAGGATGCCCAGCGGCAGACCGGTCTCCACCAGGGCCGGCGCGGCCGAGTTCATGGTGCCGTCGCCGCCGCCGAGGATGACGAGATCGCACTCCTTCGCGTGGCGCTTGATCACCGCCGTGCAATCGGGATCGCCCGGCGGCTCGAACGGCTCGATGCCGGCGGCACGCAGGGAGTCCCGCACGGCGTCGAGGGAGAACGAGCCGTTCCGGGCGTTCGGGTTGACGAGAAGAAGAGCCCGGCGGGCGGAGGCGGCGCTCACGAGGCGGCCTCCGGGAAGGGGCATCTCGAGATGCCGCATGAGATCATCGCAACAACCACGTGTTTCAGAACCCCCCGGTGCGTTCGCGCCGCGTCAGCGCAAAGGCAGAGAAGGAGTCCGACATCGCGGCCGACGCCTCGGCCGCCAGAGGGGCCCGGACCCGTCAAGCTCTCCAGAGGTGGGCGCTTCCAGGCCGATGGCAAGAGGCAATATTCTGGAGGCAGGCCGGTTGCGGTAAGATGGCCACGCGCAACCTCGGCGGACGCCGATCGCAGATGGCTGGGAACAGCGGGCATAGCGCGGGGAACGGTGCCCGATCGAAACCGCCTGGCAATGCCGTGTGCTAAGCAGGTCTAGCAAAAGTGGTCACCGGTTTTGCGTCCCAGAACCTGCAACACTCCAAAGGCCTAGGCGAGGTGAAGCGTTGGTGTTCCAACGCGAACCCGCACAGGTCTCGTGCGTCGACGCGACCCCGTCGCTGTGTCTTATACAAATCTGACGCTGCCGCCGAATAGAGAGGTGGTGTACTGTGCAGTGTGTGCGATGTTTGATGAGAAGTAATGAGCA
>NZ_NKUG01000251.1 GCF_014845095.1 Methylobacterium bullatum
CGATCTCGGCATCGCCACGGTGAACGAGCTCGCGGCACCGGTGGATGTACCGATCAACTTCAAGATCACCTCGGCCTCCATGATGAACTCGTTCTTCATCCCGGCGCTGGCGGGGCAGATTTACGCCATGGCCGGCATGGAGACGAAGTTGCACGCCGTCATCAACAAGGCTGGCGTCTATGAAGGCTTCTCGGCCAATTACAGCGGCGAGGGCTTCTCGCGGATGAACTTCAAGTTCCACGGCGTAACCCAGGAAGGGTTCGACCAGTGGGTGGCCAAGGCGAAAGCCGAGGGTAAGGAGCTCACCCGCGACGCCTTCATTGCGCTGGAAAAGCCGAGCGAGCGTGAGCCGGTGAGCTACTACTCCTCCGTCGCTCCAGGCCTCTACAACGCGATCCTCAACATGTGTGTCATCGAGGGTAAGATGTGCATGGGCGAGATGATGAGCATCGACTCCAAGGGCGGCGCCGGCAAGGAGAGCCACGCCAACCAAGAGCGGCTCCGCTACGACAACCGTCATGCCGTCCGCGGCGAGGAGGCGCAGGGTGCGACGTTCCCTGCCTCAGAGAAGAAGCCGCGTACCCAAGAGGTCGACCCCGCCAAGGGGCATGACCACCACGACCATTCCGGGCCGGACACGAAGCAAAGCGACCCTGCCCCGGCTCAATTGAACCGCTAGGCCGACGCGATGACGCGCGGCCTTCGGGACAGGCGCGTCACGGCGACGGCACCACTAAATTGAACCCATGAGAGACGGGTACCGAGTCGATCGGTACGTCCCCTCGCCGACAACCGGGAACGAAGCGATCCCATGTTTGCCAATCTCGATCTTCAGAAGCTCGTCTTCGGGCGCCTGACTCTCGAAGCCATCCCATATCACGAGCCGATCCTGCTCGTGACCTTCATCGGCGTCGCCATCGGTGGCGTCGGGCTTCTGGGCCTCATCACCTACATGCGCTGGTGGGGTCCGCTGTGGCGCGACTGGTTCACCTCCGTTGACCACAAGAAGATCGGCATCATGTATGTGGTGCTCGCCCTGGTGATGCTGCTTCGCGGCTTCTCCGATGCGCTCCTCATGCGTTCGCAACAGGCCATGGCGTTCGGTGCCAACGAAGGCTATCTGCCGCCGCATCATTACGACCAGATCTTCACCGCCCATGGCGTGATCATGATCTTCTTCGTGGCGATGCCCCTGGTCACCGGCCTGATGAACTTCGTCGTTCCGCTGCAGATCGGCGCGCGCGACG
>NZ_NKUG01000252.1 GCF_014845095.1 Methylobacterium bullatum
CTTCGCCCTCGCCTTCGTCGCGCGGCCCATCGGTTCGGTGATCTTCATGGAGATCGACCGGCGGCACGGGCGGGGTGTGAAGCTGACCATCGCCCTGTTCCTGCTCGGCGGCTCTACGGTGTCGATCGCCTTTCTGCCGACCTATCACAGCATCGGCATGGCCTCGATCTGGCTGCTCGCTGCCTTTCGGATAGGGCAGGGGCTCGCTCTCGGGGGAGCCTGGGACGGCCTGGCTTCGCTCCTGTCGATCAAGGCACCCAGCGATCGCAAGGGCTGGTACGCGATGATCCCGCAACTCGGAGCGCCCATCGGCTTCGGGCTCGCCAGTGCTCTATTCTCGTTCTTCCTCGCCAATCTGACCATGGACGACTTCCTGGATTGGGGCTGGCGGTATCCGTTCTACGTCGCCTTCGCGGTGAACGTGGTCGCCCTCTTCGCCCGGCTTCGCCTCGTCGCGACGGAGGAGTTCACTCAGCTGCTAGAGACCCGTGAACTCGCCCCGACCCCGGTCTGGGAGATGATTCGCGCACAGGGCCGGACCGTCCTCATCGGCGCTTTCGTGCCGCTGGCGAGTTTCGCGCTGTTCCACCTCGTCAGCATCTTCCCGATCAGCTGGATCACCTTGTTCACGAAACGCTCGGCCGGCGAGTTCCTACTGGTGCAGTTCGTCGGCTCCATCGTCTTTGCTGGCGCGATCGTGATCTCGGGAATCGTGGCGGATCAGGTGGGCCGGCGCAGACTGGTGGGAATCGCAGCCAGCCTCATCGGCCTGTTCAGCCTCGCCAGCATCCTCGCGCCCCTGCTGTTCGGCGATAGCGAGACCGGGCAGACGATCTACGTCCTCGTCGGCTTCGGTCTGCTCGGCCTATCCTACGGCCAGACCTCCGGGTCGGTGACCGAGAATCTCGGGACGCGCTACCGCTATACGGGCGCTGCGCTTACCTCCGACCTCGCATGGCTGATCGGAGCCGGCTTTGCGCCGCTCGTGGCCCTCAGCCTGTCGAGCCGGTTCGGTCTGGCCTGGGTCGGCGTTTATCTCCTGTCCGGCGCGGTCGCGACCCTGAGCGCGCTCGTCATCAACCGGAAGGTCGCTACTTACTGATTCCTGGGTAAGAGGCTCTATGAAGAAAGGCCCGCATGCCATCATGCGGGCCTTTCTCGTTCCAGCTCGTCGCTCAGCGGATGGCGGCGCAGGCGGCAGCGGATGGACCGAGTGCGAGATCTCCCTGACGCGGATTATTGAGGGCAAAAGCGCCGGCATCCTCACGCGGGAAAAAGCTCGGACCAAGCTCACGCTCAAAGAAGCCATTGCCGACCTGGTAGAAGCAGCGGTCCTTCACGGCCGTCACAGCGAAGCTTCGCCGAAGGACAGGTTGTCCGAGGG
>NZ_NKUG01000253.1 GCF_014845095.1 Methylobacterium bullatum
GCGCGGGTCTCTTCCTTGAGGGATTCGACCTTGGCGTCGATGACCTTCGACCCGTCGAAGATGTCGTCGTATTCGAGGAGGTCGGTCTCGAAGGCGAGGATCTGCTGCATGCGCATGGACCATTGCTGGTCCCAGGGGCGCGGCAGGCCGAGAGCCTCGTTCCAGGCCGGCAACTGCACGGCACGGGCGCGGGCGCGTTTCGACAGGGTGACGGCCAGCATCTCGATGAGGATGCGGTGGACGTTGTTCTCGGGTTGCTGCTCGGTGAGCCCGAGGCTGTTGACCTGAACGCCATAGCGAAAAATGCGCTTCTTCGGGTCGGTGATGCCGTAGCGCTCCTGGGCGATCTCGTCCCACAGTTCCGAGAACGCCCGCATCTTGCAGATCTCGGTCACGAACCGCATGCCGGCATTCACGAAGAACGAGATGCGGCTGAACACGTCGGCGAAGCTCGCCTCGTCGAAATCGGGGTCGTCGCGCACCGTGTCGAGCACTGCGATGGCGATGGCCAGCGCGTAGGAGAGCTCCTGCACCGGCGTCGCTCCGGCCTCCTGCAGGTGGTAGGAACACACGTTCATCGGGTTCCACTTCGGCACTTCCTTGGTCGTGAACAGGATCACGTCCTTGGTCAGGCGAAGCGAGGGCGCGGGCGGGAACACATAGGTGCCGCGCGAGAGATACTCCTTAATGATGTCGTTCTGCGTGGTGCCCTGGAGGCCGGCGA
>NZ_NKUG01000254.1 GCF_014845095.1 Methylobacterium bullatum
GACGCCGCCCTGGAGCGGCTCTCCGGCCTCACGCGGCCCGACCCCGCATCAGGCCGGAGAGCCGCTCCAGGGCGGCGTCGAGGGTCGCGTCCTGCTTGGCGAAGCACAGCCGCACCAGGTTGCGCACCGCCCCCCGCGCATAGAAGGCGCTGATCGGGATCGCGGCGACGCCGTGCTCGCGCACCAGGGCCTGGCAGAAGGCGACGTCGTCCGCGCAGCCGAGGCGCGGCCCCAGCTCACCGATGTCGATGGTGAGGAAGTAGGTCGCCTGCGAGGGCAGCACGGAAAAGCCGAGGCCGGTGAGGCCGGCGCTCAGCCGGTCGCGCGAGCGGGCGAAGCGCGCCCGCATGTCGAGGAAATAGGCCTCGTCCTTGGCCAGCCCGTAGGCCACCGCCTCCTGGAGATTGGGCGGCGTCGTGAAGGTGAGGAACTGGTGCGCCTTCGAGACCACCTTCAGCAGGGGCGGTGCCGCCATGACGAACCCGACCTTCCATCCGGTCAGGCTGAAGATCTTGCCGGCCGACCCGATCTTCACGGTCCGCTCCCGCATACCCTCGAACCCGATCAGCGGGCGATGGGGGCGTCCGTCGAAGGTCACGTGCTCCCACACCTCGTCGCAGACGGCCGTCACGTCGAACCGCTGGCAGAACCGTGCCAGCAGGGCGAGGTCCTGGTCCCCGAACATCGTCGCGGTCGGGTTCAGCGGGTTGTTGAGCACGACGACCCGCGTGCGCTCGGAAAAAGCTTCCGCCAGCGCGTCTTCGTCGAGGCGGAAATGCGGAGGCCGCAGGGTGACGAAGCGCGGGATGCCGCCGGCCTGCCGGACGATGGGCAGGTAGGCGTCGTACATGGGCTCGAACAGCACCACCTCGTCGCCGGGCGAGACCAGGGCGAGCAGGCTCGCGGCCAGGGCCTCGGTGGCGCCCGACGTCACCATCACCTCGGTCTCGGGGTCGAGGGCGAGGCCCTGATGGCGCTCGTAATGGTCGGCGATGGCGCGGCGCAGGGTCGGCAGCCCCATCATCGGCGGGTATTGGTTGTAGCCGTCGCGCAGGGCCTCGGCGGCCTTCTCGCGCACGTCGGCCGGGCCGGGATCGTCGGGGAAGCCCTGGCCGAGATTGATCGCGCCGAGGTCGCGCGCCAGCACCGACATCACGTCGAACACCGTATTGGGGAGATCGGCGAAGACAGGGTTCATCCGCAAAAACGCTCGTGGCTGGCGGGAGTCGACCGGCGGGACGTCCATCGGGCGCCGCCCGAGGGCCCAGGATATGCGCACATCCGGCAGGCGTCACCGCCCCCTCCCCTGGAAGGAGAAGGGGACAGGAGCGTCCTGCGAGAGCGTGTGACTGTCGTAGCCGTGCGGGAGAGGCGGATCACGCCGCGCCGTCGTCGGGTTCCGGGGACGGGCCGCCCGACAGGATGGCGTAGAGGCCCCGCGCCTCGGGGGCGGGGCCGCGCCGCTCGCCGAGTTCCAGCACCCGCACCACCGCCGTCACATGGGCGGCGGCGACGGTGACCACGTCACCGATGCCGATCCCCTTGGCGGGATTGTCGGCGCGCGTCCCGTTCACGCGGACGAAGCCGTCCTCCACCAGGGCGGCGGCAAG
>NZ_NKUG01000255.1 GCF_014845095.1 Methylobacterium bullatum
CGATGCCGGCACCGCCGGAGATGTGGCAGTTCTTCCCCACCTGCGCGCAGGAGCCGATCGTCACCCAGGTATCCACCATCGTGCCCTCACCCACATGGGCGCCGAGATTGATGAAGGAGGGCATCAGCACGGCGCCGGGCGCGATGTAGGAGCCGCGCCGCACGAAGCAGCCGGGCACGGCCCGGAAGCCGGCCTCGCGAAAATGCTTCTTCTTCCAGCCCTCGAACTTCGAGGGCACCTTGTCCCACCAATTGGCGCCATCGGGTCCGCCATGGATGATCTCCATGTCGTTGAGGCGGAAGGACAGCAGCACCGCCTTCTTGAGCCACTGGTTGACCTGCCATTCCTCGCCGACTTTCTCGGCCACGCGGGCCTTGCCGGAGTCGAGGAGATCGAGGGCCTCGTCCACGGCGTCGCGCACGGCACCCTTGGTCGAGACGTCGATGCCGGCACGCTCCTCCCAGGCGGTCTCGATGGTGGTGGAGAGATCGGCGTGGGACATGGTGGCGTTCCGGTCGGTTAGGGGGAAGGGCCGTGCTTACAAAAGGCGGCCCGGCCT
>NZ_NKUG01000256.1 GCF_014845095.1 Methylobacterium bullatum
CCGCGCCGGATCGCGAAATCGATGGCTTGATAGTAGCAGACCTCGAAATGCAGGAAGGGGTGGTCCTCGACGCAGCCCCAGTTGCGGCCGTAGAGCGCGACATCGCCGACGAAATTGATGGCGCCGGCCACGTAGCGGCCCTCGCGCTTGGCCATGATGAGCAGGATGCGCTCCGGCATGCGCTCGCCGATGAGGCCGAAGAACTCGCGGTTGAGGTAGGGCCGGCCCCATTTGCGCGCGCCCGTATCGGCGTAGAACTCGTAGAACGCATCCCAATGGGCCGGCGTCAGGTCGGCGCCGGTGACGTGCTCGATGGTGATGCCCTGGCTCAGGGCGTCGCGGCGCTCGCGCCGGATCGCCTTGCGCTTGCGCGAGGAGAGCGCCCCGAGGAAATCCTCGAACCCGGCATAGCCGGCATTGTCCCAATGGAACTGCTGGTCGAGCCGCTGGAGGAGCCCCAGCGCGCCGGCCTGTTCCCATTCCCGCTCCTGCATGAAGGTGACGTGGATCGAGGAGGCCTTGGTCTCCGCCCGGAGCGCGCGCAGCCCGGCGATCAGCGCGGAGGCGGCCTCGGCCACGTCCTGGCCCGGCGCGATGAGGAAACGCGGGCCGGTGACCGGCGTGAACGGCACGCTGACCTGGAGCTTGGGGTAATACGTACCGCCCGCGCGCTCGTAGGCATCGGCCCAGCCATGATCGAACACGTATTCGCCCTGGCTGTGAGATTTCAGATAGCAGGGCGCGACACCGACGAGCCGCCCCTCGCGCTCCACCGCCACATGCAGAGGCAGCCACCCGGTCCTGCGCGAGACGCAGCCCGAATCCTCCAGGGCGGAGAGGAAAGCGTGGGAGACGAACGGATTGTGGGTCTCGTCCCCCGCCGCCAGCGTCTCGGGCGACGTGGCGCAGGCATCCCACTCCGCCGCCGGGATCTCGGCGAGGCCGGTGACCGCGCGCACCTGCAGAGTCGGTGCGGGATCCAGCTCTGGCTCGGCTACCGGTCCGGTCTTTTCCATGACCGCAATCTAACCCTGTCGGGCGAGGGGACAAGCGCGCGGTGCGGACGCAGACGCCGACCACCTCCGGGGGCAGATCTCGGAGAACACGGCCCTTGCGGCTCGAATGGCCCTGGATCAAGAATGACGGCAACTATTCCCGAGGAGGGATGAGATAGATGGGACCGACGGCTCTCGATGTCCGCCCCGGCAGCGAAAGGCGGGCACCGCCGGATGACTTCGCCGACGATGTCCTGATCGAGATGGCCAATCTCGATGAGCAGGACACCAACGTCCCCGGCACGATCTTCGTTTCGACGGCGCTGGGTTCGCACGGCCCTCGGGTGAAATGGTATCCCGACCGTGCCGGTCGCGACCTGCCCTGCCTGATCGTGTCAATCGGAGCCGATCCGAAAGTGCGCGACGATTTCTTGCCCAAGGGCGCTTCCCGCCTGGCGAGACCGCTCGTGATCGCATGGGTGCGGCTCAACCACCTAGCCCTGCTCCGATTCTGGACCGATGGCGCATCCTGGAACCGCCGCGAAGTCACGGCCTTCCTCGACGGACTTGTCCCGATTCCGAAATAGACCGTCGGCCCTCGCATCGTCGTTCACAGGAAGACCGCCCCCCATCACGCCGATCCTCAGGGCCGGAACCCCTCGAACACCATCTGGTCCGCGTGCTCGTGCGCGCGTTGACGCTGGTCGGGATTGCGCACCGTCCAGGTCATCAGCGGCATCCGGCCGAGATGGCGGCAGAGATAGGTGGCGGCGCAGGGCAGGTCGTCCACGCGCCAGGACAGGAAATCGGGGCGACTCGCTTCGAGATGCAGCAGGTCGGAGAGTGAGCGCCGCAGGCTCTCCGGCATCAGCGCATAGGCCGGATCGTCCTGGGCGGTCTCGCCGACGATTCCGCGCGGGATGTCCGGCGCGAGACCGGCGAAGGCCTCGATCAGGGCCGGGTCGAAGGACTTCACCGCCACCGGGCCGTCATACCCCGAGACGATGGCGGCCACGCGCTCGACGAGGCGCAGGTCGCCGGTGAAGCGCGACTTGACCTCGACCACGAGGGGCACCCGGCCGGCGATGGTGGCGAGGGTGTCGGGCAGGGTGCCCCTCGTGGTCGAGGTCAAGTCGCGCTTCACCGGCGACCTGCGCCTCGTGGAGCGCGTGGCCGCAATGGTATCGGGGATTAAGGGCCGGTGGCGGGGCAAGCCATTCGACCGGCCCTGG
>NZ_NKUG01000257.1 GCF_014845095.1 Methylobacterium bullatum
AGGGGGAGAGGGACGCGGTCAGCCTGAAACAGCAGATGGGTGAGTGCCGTAGGGATGAGGGGGGACTGGGCGGGACCTCCGTAGCGAAGATCAGAAGAGTGTATCGACCGAACCGGAATGCCGCCTGAACAAGTCAGGCCGCGCCGTAGCGGTCGTTGAGGCTCGCGGCGAGGCCGTCGGCGAATTTCGCGGCGGCCACGGGGAGCATCCGCCCGCGCAGCTGGCCGAGAATCAGGGTCATGGGGGAGAGGTCGCGCTCGTCGATGGGCCGGCTGACGAGGCGCTGGTCGTTGGGGATGCCGCTCGGCACCTGCAGGCTCACCACATCCTCGCGCAGGGCGAGGTTGCGCAGGAATTCCAGCGAGCTCGATTCGACGGCCGGGCGAAACGGCGTTCCCCGGCGCGCCAGCGCATCGTCGAGATGATGGCGGATCGCCAGCGACCGGTCGGGCAGGGCGAGGGGATGGGTCAGGCACTCGCGCAGCCGCACCGGCCCTTCCTCTTCGGCCAGGGGGTGCGAGGCCCGCACGACGACGCAGAGCGTCTGCCGGCAGGTGAACAGGGCGTGGAGATCCGCCGAGGGCGGCGGCTGCAGCACCAGGGCGAGATCGGCCTCGAAGG
>NZ_NKUG01000258.1 GCF_014845095.1 Methylobacterium bullatum
CGCCGACGGCGTTGAGGGGGGTCAGCACCTCTTCGGCGAGCTTGGCGCCCTCGGTGAGCACGGCCTGGATCAGGTCGGGCGACGCATCGGAGAACCCGCGCAGGTTGTTGCGGCCGTGGAACGCGAAGACGTCGTCGAGGAGAAACCGAACGTTCTCCACAGGTGCCCGGTACGTCGGCATGTCGTCTGTCCTCCACCCGTTCGACCGCGTGCTCGATTCGGCCCGGAGGCCACGGCGCGCTTGATGGTTCACATATAAACTATCGAGCCCGGGAGGGGAAGGGGGGGCGCCTTCCGGCGCCTTTCCCGAGAGATATGATCAGTTTGGCACAGGGCTTAACCCGCTGTTTACCAAGAGTATCAAATGTCGTGGGCAATCGATCCGTTTGCCTGCCGCTGCGACACCCCCACGTTGCACAACGACACGTCGGATTGGGTCACGGACCTCGCTGCCCCGGGTTTGACGATGAAACGCAACGCGACGCTGAACCTGGAAGAGTTCGACCCGGAAGTCCTCGACGCCGCGCGCGACGTGGCGCGCCGCGCCGGCGTGCCGGTGGAAGCCTGGATCGCGTCCATCGTCTCGCCGGATCAGAAGCCCAAGGCGCGCCGTTCCCGCACCTCCTCGTCCACGCACCATCCGGCCCGGCCCCGCCCGGAGGGGCAGGTCCCGTCGCCGGTGCCGCCCGCCCCGGTGGAGACCGCCGCCGTTCCCGAACCCTCACCGGTCG
>NZ_NKUG01000259.1 GCF_014845095.1 Methylobacterium bullatum
TCCCCACAAGGGGGAGGGGGACGCGCTCTGCCGATAAGAGCGGATGCGCCCATCCATCAAGAATCGTGACCTGTGAAGCCGGGAGGTATTCGCGATGGCGATGCTGAGTTTCGAACGAAAATACCGCGTCCGCGGCGGCACGCTCCTCGGCGGAGACCTGTTCGATTTCTGGGTCGGGCCGTTCTATGTCGGGTTCTTCGGCGTCACGACGCTGTTCTTCTCGGTGCTCGGCACCGCGCTGATCGTCTACGGCGCCGCACTCGGGCCGACCTGGAACATCTGGCAGATCAACATCGCGCCGCCCGACCTCAAATACGGGCTGGCGCTCGCCCCCCTCAAGGAGGGCGGCCTCTGGCAGATCATCACCTTCTGCGCCATCGGGTCGTTCGTCTCCTGGGCCCTGCGCGAGGTCGAGATCTGCCGCAAGCTCGGCATCGGCTACCACGTGCCCTTCGCCTTCGCGGTGGCGATCTTCGCCTATGTCTCGCTGGTGGTGATCCGGCCGTTCCTGATGGGCGCCTGGGGCCACGGCTTTCCCTACGGCATCCTCTCCCATCTCGATTGGGTTTCGAACACCGGCTACCAGTACCTGCACTTCCACTACAATCCGGCGCACATGCTGGCGGTGTCGTTCTTCTTCACGACGACCTTCGCCCTGTCCCTGCACGGCGCCCTGATCCTCTCGGCCACCAATCCGGGCAAGGGCCAGGTGGTGAAGACGCCCGAGCACGAGGACACCTTCTTCCGCGACACGATCGGCTACTCGATCGGCACGCTCGGCATCCACCGGCTCGGCCTGTTCCTCGCCCTGTCGGCGGGCTTCTGGAGCGCCGTCTGCATCATCATCAGCGGCCCGTTCTGGACCCGTGGCTGGCCGGAATGGTGGGGCTGGTGGCTCAATCTCCCGGTCTGGCGCTAGAGGGGGGCACGACCATGGCCTATTATCAGAACATCTTCACCGAGGTCCAAGTCCGCTCCACCATTCCGGAACTCGGCGTTCCCGTCGATGTCGACCGGCGCTGGGGCACGCCGTTCCACAGCTACCTGTTCGGCCTGTTCGGCAACGCCCAGGTGGGTCCGATCTACATCGGCTATCTCGGCGCCCTCTCGGGCGTGTGCTTCCTCATCGCCTTCGAGATCGTCGGCCTCAACATGTGGGCGAGCGTGAACTGGGACCCGGTCCAGTTCGTGCGCCAGTTGCCCTGGCTCGCCCTGGAGCCGCCGCGACCGCAATACGGGCTCAAGATCCTGCCGCCGCTGCAGGAGGGCGGGTGGTGGCTGATCGCCGGCTTCTTCCTCACCGCCTCGATCCTGCTGTGGTGGGTCCGGCTCTATCGCCGCGCCCGGGCGCTCGGCCTCGGCACCCATGTGCCCTGGGCCTTCGCCTCCGCCATCTGGCTGTTCCTGGTCCTCGGCTTCATCCGGCCGGTCCTGATGGGGTCGTGGAGCGAGGCGGTGCCCTTCGGCATCTTCCCGCATCTCGACTGGACCGCCGCCTTCTCGCTCCGCTACGGCAACCTCTTCTACAACCCGTTCCACATGCTCTCGATCGTCTTCCTCTACGGGTCGACGCTGCTCTTCGCGATGCATGGCGCCACCATCCTGGCGGTGAGCCGCTTCGGCGGTGAGCGCGAGATCGACCAGATCGTCGATCGCGGCACCGCCACCGAGCGCGCCGCCCTGTTCTGGCGCTGGACCATGGGCTTCAACGCCACGATGGAATCGATCCACCGCTGGGCCTGGTGGTTCGCGGTTCTGACCACCCTCACCGGCGGCATCGGCATCCTGCTCACCGGCACGGTGGTCGACAATTGGTACCTCTGGGCGGTCAAGCACGGCGTCGCCCCGTCCTATCCGCAGGTCTATGCGCCGGTCGTCGATCCCTTGAGCATGCCGGGGGCGGTCCCATGAAGACGTTCGTCACAGTTCTCGGCGCCTCGATCGCCTTCTTCCTCACCATCGCGATGTTCGGCCTGACCGACTGGGACCGGCCGCCCCTGGCGGTCCAGCAGAGCGGCTTTCGCGGCACGGCGATGGACCAGATCCATACCCGCGCCGGGGCGGCCGAGACGAAGGCGGCCAACGTCGCCCCGGCGCCGGCCGACCCGGCCGAGCCCGGCGAGGAACTCGCCGGCGCCACCTACGAGAACGTCCAGGTCCTCAAGAACGTCAGCGTCAACGAGTTCAACCGCCTGATGGTCTCGATGACCGAATGGGTCAGCCCCGAACAGGGCTGCACCTACTGCCACAACACCGAGAACATGGCCGACGACAGCCTCTACCAGAAGAAGGTCGCCCGCCGGATGCTGCAGATGACCCAGCACATCAACGAGAGCTGGAAGGACAACCATGTGGGGGGCACGGGCGTCACCTGCTTCACCTGCCATCGCGGCCAGCCGGTGCCGGCCCATGTCTGGTTCACCGATCCCGGCCCGAACCGGCCCGGCGGCTTCACAGCCCGGAACAACGGCCAGAACCTGGCCAAGGCCTCGGTGGGGCTCGCCTCGCTGCCCTACGACACCCTGACCGAATACCTCGCCGACAAGACCATCGACAACAACGCCATCCGGGTGAACGCCACCACGGCGCTTCCCACCACGAAGGGCAAGCCGATCCAGGATGCGGAGAAGACCTACGGCCTGATGATCCACATGTCGGAGGGTCTCGGGGTCAACTGCACCTTCTGCCACAACACCCGGGCGATCTCGAACTGGTCGCAGAGCACGCCCCAGCGCACCACCGCCTGGCACGGCATCCGCATGGTGCGGGACATCAACGGCAATTACCTCGAGCCGCTGACCTCCACCTTCCCCACCGCCCGCCTCGGCGTGCTCGGCGACGTGCCGAAGGTGAATTGCACCACCTGCCACAACGGCCAGAGCAAGCCCCTCAACGGCGCATCGATGATCGAGGCCTATCCGGAACTCGCCAAATCCACCGAAACGGCGAGCGCGGCGGATCCCGTACCCGCGGACCCGGCGCCGGCCGACCCGGCTCCGACCCCCGCGCCACAATAGGGTTTCGGAGATAGACAAGGGGGGTGGGTTCTTTGGAATCCGCCCCTTTTGCTTGCGCGGAACGGGCACCACACCAAGTCCCAAGCGAGCCCGTCCCAGCGGGCACGGTTGAGAATCCCCTCACTCGCCACGCCTCCCGGATTTACACAGCAGCCGTTTCAGGCAGAGCGCATCCCTCTCCCCCTTGTGGGGAGAGGTCAGGAGTGGGGGTGGTGCCGCGTGCCTCCGTAAGCTGAGGGTCGCCCAACCACCCCCACCTCCGGCTCCTCCCCCCAAGGGGGAGGAGGG
>NZ_NKUG01000026.1 GCF_014845095.1 Methylobacterium bullatum
CTCTCCCCCTTGTGGGGAGAGGTTAGGAGTGGGGGTGGCTCCGCCAGCCTCCGCAGCGTGAGGGTCGCCCGACCGCCCCCACCTCCAACTCCTCCCCACAAGCTCGACGGATCTCGGGCAGGCCCGAGATCCGCTGGGGAGGAGGGTCCCGCGCATCCCGCGAGATGCGTGACTCTCATAGCGCTCGACCGCAGGCGGTCGGTTCAGCCTGCCAGCGGGATGCGGGAGGCCCGGTCGGGCAGGCGCGCGGCCTTCGCCCCGCCCGCCTGACCTGCGCCGAAGCCCGGCCGGGACGCGAAGGGCAGGAATGTCCAGCCGTCTCGTGTCCGGCCCTTCGTGGCGTAGAGCGCGGAATCCGCGCATTCGATGAGTTCCTCCGGCGTGTGGTGTCTGCCGGGGACAGCCGAGGTCACGCCGATGCTGATCGTCAGCCCGATGGTCTCCCCACGCCAGAGGAAGGGCGAAGCGCGCAGGGCCGCGTTGGCCTGCTCGGCGATCTCGGTTGCCGCATCCCCCTCGATCCCGCGAAGCAGGATGCCGAATTCGTCGCCGCCGAGCCGCGCGAACACATCGGCGGGGCGGAGGCTTCCCCGCACCGCGTCCGCCACGTGCTGGAGCGCGGCATCGCCGGCCACGTGGCCGAGGCCGTCATTGATCCCCTTGAACCGGTCGAGGTCCATCAGCATCACGCTGAACGGTTCGCCGGTCTCGCGCGCGCACTCCCCGGCGAGCTGCCGCATGAACTGGCGGCGATTGGGCAGGCCGGTCAGGTCGTCCTCGGCGGCCAGCCGCTCCACCGTCGCCATCAGGCTGTCGACCACCGAGACGAGGAAGCCGAAATTCCAGACGATGCCCGCCAGGATGAAGACCAGCAGGTCGATGGCGGCGAGGGAGACCAGGGACACATCCGGTGCGATGCCGCTGAGCCTCACCGTCACCGCGCAGGCGACGATGCCATGGGCCGTGATCGCGGTCGCCAGTGCGCTCATCGTGATGAGCGCGCCGAGCTCCCGAATCCGGCGCCGGGCGAGATAGAGGATGGCGAGCGCGAGAGGAATGCATTGCGACGTGACGTAGAGCGGGTTCTGGCCCCACCAGGGTTGCCAAGTGAGCGCCATGGCGAGCACGCTGGCGGCCAGCAGCCCGGCATGGAGAGCCCAACGCGGCTCGTCCCCGTGGAAGCGGCGCAGGCCGACCGTGTTCAGGTAGAAGGCCAGACAGGCGACGGCATTCCCGCCGACGGTGGTGGCGAAATTCCCGACGCCGCCATCGAGGGCGAGCAGGATGCCGCCCGCCACCTTGGCCAGGCTGCCCGCCAGCCAGTAGCGCACCCCGGCCAGCTCCCTGTAGCGATAGAGGACGCTGGCCCAGAGCACGCAATGGGAGAGCCCGGCTATCAGCACGACCAGATACAGCGTGTAAAAATCCGGCATCCGGGACGGGCACTCTCTCTTTCGGGTCACACGCTCACTGACCAAGCTTGGCGGTTTGGATGTCTGAATACGCTATTCACCGCCGTTTGGGCGACTCGGTGTCTCTCACAAAACTCCCGCTGCGCCGTTGCGCCGTGAGCGAGAAGGGCCGTGAGCGGGAAGCGACCGGGAGTTTCGTGAGGTACTCCCAAGGCGGGCATCGACATGAATGCATCGCCCCCTCGACCACGATCTTGACTTGCGCGGGCTCTCGGACTAGTCCGCCAACCTCATATCCGACGACATGTCGTCAATACGAACGCCGACCGGCCCTGTGAGGCCGGAGGTCAACGCCCGACAGCGCGATGCGCCCTCGGGCGAGTTTCGCGTTGGAAACAGGCCGTCGCTCCGCCGATCCAGACGAGTGAGTCTCGCCCTGTCGCAAGCGCATGAACCCCTTCGCATCGAGGATGCGGTCAACGATGTCTGCCCCTGGTCGGGCAAGCCGATCGCGGCCGATTCCCTGACGCTCTACAACGGGTCCGTCGTCGGGTTCTGCAATCCCGATTGCCGGGACAAGTTCGCGTCGGCGATCAACGCCTTCGAGGCGGCGCTGCAGGTGCGGCGCGTCTCGTCCGCCGGCCTGTTCCAGTAGGTTCGGAGAGCCAGACGATGTTCGAAGGCCTGTCCGACCGCCTGTCCGGTATCCTCTCGGGGCTCACCCGTCGGGGTGCGCTCACGGAAGCCGATGTCACCGCCGCCCTGCGTGAGGTTCGCCGCGCGCTGCTGGAAGCCGACGTCGCCCTCGAAGTGGTGCGCGGCTTCACCGAGAAGGTGCGCGAGAAGGCGGTGGGCGCCGTCGTCGTCAAGTCGGTGACGCCCGGCCAGATGGTCGTGAAGATCGTCAACGACGAACTCGTGGCCATGCTCGGCTCCGAGGCCGGCCTCATCGATCTCAACGCCCCCGCCCCCGTCGCCATCCTGATGGTCGGCCTCCAGGGCTCGGGCAAGACCACCACCACCGCCAAGATCGCCCGGCGCCTGACCAACCGCGACAAGCGCAAGGTGCTGCTCGCCTCCCTCGATACCCGCCGCCCGGCCGCCATGGAGCAGCTGGCGATCCTGGCCAAGCAGGTCGGCGTCGACAGCCTGCCCATCGTCGAGGGCCAGTCGGCGGTGCAGATCGCCCGCCGCGCCATGGATGCCGCCCGCCTCGGCGGTTTCGACGTGGTGATGCTCGACACCGCCGGCCGCATCACCCTCGACGAGGCGCTGATGGCGGAGGCCGCCGAGGTCAAGGCGGCGACGAATCCCCACGAAGTCCTGCTGGTGGCCGATGCGCTCACCGGCCAGGACGCGGTGGTCACCGCCCGCGCCTTCGACGAGCGCCTGGGCGTCACCGGCATCGTGCTGACCCGCATGGACGGCGATTCGCGCGGTGGCGCGGCGCTCTCCATGCGCGCCGTCACCGGCAAGCCGATCAAGCTCGTCGGCACCGGCGAGAAAGTGGACGCCCTCGAGGAGTTCCATCCTTCCCGCGTCGCCAACCGCATCCTCGGCATGGGCGACATCGTCTCCCTCGTGGAGAAGGCGGCCGAGACCATCGACCACGAGCAGGCGCTCCGCACCGCGGAGAAGATGCGCAAGGGCAAGTTCGACCTCGACGACCTGTCGATGCAGCTCGCCCAGATGGAGAAGATGGGCGGCATCGGCGGCCTGATGGGCATGCTGCCGGGCATGGGCGCCATGAAGAAGCAGGTCGAGGGCGCCAATCTCGACGAGAACATGTTCAAGCGCCAGCGCGCCATCATCTCGTCGATGACCGCGCAGGAGCGCAAGAATCCCGACATCCTCAAGAATTCCCGCAAGAAGCGCATCGCCGCGGGGTCGGGGACGAAGGTGGAGGAGCTCAACAAGCTCCTCAAGATGCACCGGACCATGGCCGACATGATGAAGGCTATGGGGTCGGGCAAGCGCGGCATCGGCCAGGCGCTCGGCTCGATGTTCGGTCTCGGCGGTGGCGGGATGGGCGGCATGCCCGGCCTTCCCCCCGGCATGCCCGAGCCGACGCCCGAGCAGATCGAGGCGATGCAGAAGCAGATGGGCGGCAAGCTGCCTCCCATGCCGCCGGGCTTCGGCGGCGGAAAGATGCCGGGCCTTCCGGGGCTCGGAGGGCCGAAGGGGCCGGGCGGTCTGCCGGGCCTCGGCGGTTTCCCGTTCGGGAAGAAGAAGTAGGGGCGAATGGGGAGTAGCGAATAGCGAAGGGGCGGCAGGCCGGCCCTCTTCGCTACTCACTACTCGCTATCCGCCCAGAACGATCAGATTACCAACCTCCAGGAGCACACCATGTCCCTCAAGATCCGTCTCACCCGTGGCGGCGCCAAGAAGCGCCCGTATTACCGCATCGTCGTCGCCGACGCCCGCGCGCCCCGCGACGGCCGCTTCATCGAGAAGGTCGGCGTCTACGACCCGATGAAGGCCAAGGACGATCCGGCCCGCATCGTGCTCGAGTCCGAGAAGATCCAGGCCTGGCTCGCCAAGGGCGCCCAGCCCACCGACCGCGTCCTGCGCTTCCTCGACGCCGCCGGCCTCGCCAAGCGCCCCGCGCGCAACAACCCGCAGAAGGCCGAGCCGGGCGAGAAGGCCAAGGAGCGCGCCGCCAAGCGCGCCGAGAAGGCCGCCGCCCCGGCCGAAGACGCCGCGGCCTAAGGCGTTTTCGCGATGGCGCGCCGTCCCGGAGGCAGCAACCCCACCGGCGATGGCGGCCGTCGCGACCGCCCGGGCCGCATCGGCTCGGGCTCGGCGACCTCCGCGCATCGGCCCCGGCCGATGCCGGAGGTGCCGCTCCCGTCCACCGATCCGAGCCTCGTCCAGATGGGCGAGTTCGGTCGCGCGCACGGGCTCAACGGCGAAATCCGCCTGAAATCCTATACCGGCGATCCGCAGGCCATCGGCTCCTACGGGCCGCTCATCGGCGCCGGGGGCCAGCGCATCGAGCTCACCGACGTGCGCCGGGCCGGCGGAGCCTCGCCCGACCTGCTCGTTGTGCGGGTGAAGGGCGTCTCCGACCGCAACGGTGCGGAAGCGCTCAACCGCCTCGCCATCTACCTTCCGCGCGACCGCCTCGGCCATGTCGAGGACGAAGACGAGTTCTTCACGGCCGATCTCGTCGGCCTCGACGTGGTGGATGTGTCCGGCGCACTCCTCGGCACCGTCACCGACGTGCCGAATTACGGCGGCGGCGATCTCCTCGAGATCAAGCCGACGCTGGGCGGTCCCACCGCGCTCCTGCCTTTCACCAAGGCCTTCGTCCCGACCCTCGACGTCGCCAACGGCCGGGTCGTCGTCGATCCGCCCGACGACCTGTTCGCCCCCGCCGGGCCGAAGCCGCCCGACGAGCCCGCCTGAGGCGGGAGCGACCCGACCGGGCCGTCGCTCAGGGCTTGACGGTCGTCATCGCCGTCCGTGCCATCTCCAGCGGCGCCGACGTCACCGGCATCGGCCCGTCGAAGGGCCGCTCGTGCAGTCCGATCATTCCCAGCGTCGTCACCGTGGCGACCGAGAACAGGATCATCGCCACGGCCTGCGGCACCGGCTTGTCCACGTGGATCAGCCCGATGGACACGAGGGTGAGCAGCGCCAGCACCATCAGCGTCAGCCATTTCGACTGGTCGCCCTGAACATCGGCGAGCCCGAGGCGCGTGCCGCGCTCGGCCCGCAGGTTCATCACCGCGTCGAGAAGGCTCCCATGCGCGGCGGCTCCCGCCTCGGCGCTGTGCCGGGGATCGGCCACGGACTGCATCAACTCGCCCAGGGCCTCGTTGGCGGTCGCCGACGACTCGCCCACCGTCATCTTCGGCCATTCGTCGTCGATCAGCGCGTTCGCATAGGCGACCAGCTTGGTGCGGATCGCGGACATGTCGGAGGCCGTGGCGAGGCTCAGGTCATGCACGGCGAGGAGGTTGGTCTTCTCCGACTGGACGATCTTCGTCGCCTGCCGCTGACGCTCCCAGGCGTCGTTGGCCACGAAGCCCGTGAGCAGCGCCAGCATCACCGAGATGGCGTTGAAATAGGGGGCGACGACGCCGATCCCGAGCTTATGCATGCCCGGCCGCGTCGCGGACCAGGTGGAGAGAAGGCTGATGGCACCCATGCAGACCGCGAAGACGGCGCTCAGAAGGACGAACATCAGCCAGACAGGCTGATCGAGCCAAAACGTCAGGACCACGCACTCATTCTCCCGCTCGGTGTTCGAGGCGGGGCCACCCTAGCGCTTCGCCGCTACCGAACCGTGAATCCGGGCGCGATCACCGCCGGTCGGATCGCGTCGCCACGTCCTTGCAGGGGGAGATCGCGGAGGGGACGGGACGCGCGTCGACCGTGGGCGCCTCGAAGATCGCGAGATAGCCGACCCCGCCCTCCAGCACCGAGAAGCCGGTCTCCCGGTAGCCCGCCGCCGCGAGTTCGCACCGCAGGAGGGCGGGCGGCGTCCCGTGCCGCGAGGGAATCGCGTCGGCATCGACGATCCCGACCCGGCCGCCGGGTTTCATCGCGGCGGCGAGGTTGTGCAGGAGGCCATAGGGCTGGCTGATCTCGTGATACATGTGGACCAGCAACGCCGCGTCGAGGGAGCCGGGCGGGAGCCTCGGATCGTGGGGCTCGCCCCGCACCACGGTGACGTTGCCGAGCTTGGCCTGCGCGATGCGGGCGGTCAGGTCGGCGAGGTAGCGCGGCGTCACGTCCTCGGCGACGATCCGCCCCTGCGGCCTGACCCGCTCAGCCAGACGCACCGTGTAATAGCCGCTGCCGGCCCCGATATCGGCCACCGTCTCCCCGGGCGCGATCCGCATCAGCCGCGCCACCTGGCCGACCTCGTCGACCTTGTCGCGCTGGGCTTCCGATGCCCAGAGCGGCGCGATGATCTCGGCCACCGGCCTGTCCGGCTTCGGAAAGGCGGAGGCGGGGGCGCCGGGAGGTGCCAGCGGTTCTGTGGCGAAGGCCGGGACGATGAGGGCGATGAAGGCCGCGAGGGCGAGACGAGGAGACATGGCGGGACAACGA
>NZ_NKUG01000260.1 GCF_014845095.1 Methylobacterium bullatum
GGATGGGACGGGGGCGCGGGGTCAGCGCGCCCGCTCGCTCTTGATGACGAAGCGGGCCACGATCGAGAGGGCGAGGATCGTGGCGGTGATGAGGAGGGCGCCGGCCCAGGCGAGCTGCTGCCAGTTCGAGTAGGGCGAGAGGGCGAACTGGTAGATCATCACCGGAAGGTTCGGGATGCCGCCCATGAGGTTGGGCGAGAACCAGCTGTTGTTGTTGAGCGCGGTGAAGAGCAGCGGCGCGGTCTCGCCGGCGATGCGGGCGAGCGCCAGGATGATGCCGGTGACGATGCCGGCGCTGGCACCGCGCCAGGTGATGCTCTTGATGACGACGGAGGGCGGTGCGCCCAAAGCCGCGCCGGCCTCGCGGAGCGTCGAGGGCACGAGGCGGAGCATGTCCTCGGTGGTGCGCACGATCACCGGGGTGGCGATGATGGCCAGCGCCACGCCGCCGGCCCAACCCGAATAGGTCCCCATCGGCCGCACCATCAGGGTGTAGACGAACAGGCCGATCAGGATCGAGGGCGCCGAGAGCAGGATGTCGTTGAGGAAGCGGATCACGTCGGCGAGCTTCGAGTGGCGGCCGTACTCGGCGAGATAGGTGCCGGCCATGACACCCACCGGCGTCGCGATGACGATGCCGATCAGGGTCAGGACCACGCTGCCGAGGATGGCGTTGGCGATGCCGCCGCCTTCCGATCCGGGGCCGGGCGTCGGTTCGCTGAAGAGCAGCGGCGAGAAGCCCTTCACGCCCTCGACGATGAGCATGAGCAGGATCGAGCCCAGCACGACGATGCCGATCAGCGTCGCCACGGTGCTTCCGACGATGAGCAGCTTGTCCGCCACGCGGCGGCTCGACCGGACGCGGCTGGCCTTGAGCGGCGGCGCGTCGTTGGTGGTGAGGGTGTTCACGGCGTCCATGGTTCGGGCTCCAGAGGGCTCAGGCGACCTTCACGCGCCGGACGAGCAGGCGTGCGACGATCAGGACGACGAAGGTGATGACGAAGAGGATGCAGCCCAGCGCCATCAGCGAGTTGAGCTGCAGGCCGTCGGCCTCGTTGAACTCGTTGGCGATGCGCGAGGCGATGGTGGAGCCGGGATCGAAGATCGAGCCGGACAGGCGGTTGGCGTTGCCGATGACGAAGGTCACCGCCATGGTCTCGCCGAGCGCGCGGCCGAGGCCGAGCATCACCGCGCCGATGATCGACACGGACGCCTGCGGCACCAGGACGTGGCGGACCACCTCCCAGGTGGTGCAGCCGATGCCGTAGGCGCTCTCGCGCAGCACGGTGGGGATCTGGTCGAGCATGTCGCGGGTGATCGAGGCGACGAAGGGCACGATCATGATGGCGAGGATGATGCCCGCCGTGAGGATGCCGACGCCGGAGGGAACCCGCGCGTAGAACAGCGTGCCGACGATGGGCAGGCCCTCGACGAGGCTCGACACCGGCATCTGCACGTAATGGGCGAAGAGCGGGGCGAAGATGAACAGGCCCCACATGCCGTAGATGATGCTCGGCACCGAGGCGAGAAGCTCGATCGTCATCGAGACGGGCTTCCTCGCCCAGCCGGGGCACAGCTGGGTCAGGTAGACGGCGATGCCGATGGAGATCGGCACGCCGATGACGAGGGCGAGCAGGGCCGAGACCAGGGTGCCGACGATGGCCACGAGGGCGCCGTACTGCTCCTGGCCGATGTTCCAGGCGCTGGAAGTGACGAAGCCGAAGCCGAACTCCCTGAAGGCCGGCCAGCCGCCATAGGCGATGGAGGCCAGGATGCCCGCGAGGAAGAGGAGGACCAGCAGCGCCGACGCGTAGGAGGCGGCGCGGAAGAGCTGGTCGCCGAGGCCGCCCGGCTTCTTGCGAGCGGGGGAGCCCGTGCGGGCCAGCGAAATCTGTTCAGTCAAGGCGGCCATCCGACGTCTGCTTCTTCACCTTGAGGGCTCGTATAGTGCGAGGTAGCGAGTGGCGAGGTGGAACACCGCGTCCTCTCGTGGCGCAGGCCCGGCGTTTTTGCCGGGCCTGCGCGGTTTCAGGAGTTCAGCTGGAAGGCTGCCTTAGAAGACGGGCTTGCCGTCCTTGCCCTTGATCTCTTTCCACTCGGTGTGGACGAGGGAGACGACGTTGTCCGGCAGCGGCACGTAGTCGAGGTCGGTGGCGAGCTTGTCGCCGTTCTTGTAGGCCCAGTCGAAGAACTTCAGCACGTCGGCGGACTTGGCCGGATCGGCCGGGTCCTTGTAGACGAGGATGAAGGTGGCCGCCGTGATCGGCCAGGCATCGTCACCGGCCTGGTTGACGAGGGAGATGCCGAAGCCCGGGGCGGCCTTCCAGTCGGCGGAGGCGGCGGCGGCCTGGAACGCCTTGTCGTCGGGAGCCGGGAACTTGCCGGCCTTGTTCTGGATCAGCGCGTAGCTGAGCTTGTTCTGCTTGGCGTAGGCCGATTCCACGTAGCCGATGGAGTTCGGCACCTGCTTGACGGTGGCGGTGACGCCCTCGTTGCCCTTGCCGCCCTGGCCGGCGGGCCAGCTGACCGTGGTGGCCGCACCGAATTCCTTCTTCCAGCTCTCGGAGACCGCGCTGAGATAGGTGGTGAAGATGCTCGTCGTGCCGGACGCGTCCGAACGGTAGACCGGGGTGATCGGCGAGTCGGGAAGCTTCAGCCCCTGGTTCACCGCGGCGATCTTGGCATCGCTCCACTTGGTGATCTTGTTGGCGTAGATGTCGGCGATGAGCTCACCGGTGAGCTTGAGCTTGCCCGGCTCGACACCGGCGATGTTCACCACGGTGACGACGCCGCCCATGACGGTGGGGAACTGGACGAGACCGTCCTTCTCCAGGGCCGGGCCCTTGAGCGGCGCGTCGGTGGCGCCGAAATCGACGGTCTTGGCCTGGATCTGCTTGATGCCGCCGCCCGAGCCGATGGACTGGTAGTTGAGGCCCGTGCCGGTCTCCTTGCGGTAGGCTTCCGCCCATTTCGAATAGACCGGGAAGGGGAAGGTCGCGCCGGCACCGGTGATGTCGGCGGCCTGAGCGACGGCGCCGAACTGCGCGGTGGCGAGCCCGATGGCGAGGGCGAAATGGAAGGGTTTCACGGTGGCTCTCCGTAATCTGTCCGGGCGCTGTAGGTGCCGCGCTGCAAGAGCGATCCTGCTGCAGCGCACCGTTACCCGCCCGATCATGCTGGCTCTATGACGGAGCCATGACAGATCGATGACAGGGGCTACCCGTTGACCGCATGAGCGGTGTGGGACAGGGAGAAAGCGGGGTGTGGACCGATGCCCGGACGAGGCGGCACGGTTTTGCGGCCTCGTGCGTTATACGATTCGGCGATGGCGATGACGGAGCAGCCCGTCTCGCCAGCCGTCCTGGAAGGTCAGCACCTTGGAGAACGAATCGAGTGTGACACCCACCGGGGGTGATGGCGATGCCGATTTCCTCGCCCTGCATGCGCGCAGGGAGGATCTTGAGCTCGAGCTCACCCGTGCCGAGCAGCGACGACAGTTCGGGACCGATCCGGACGAGGTCGCGAAAGCCGCCGAGGACGAGCGCGCCCTGCTGGCGGAGCTCGACGCGGTGATGACGCTGATCCGTGGCGCCGAATACCAGCGCATGCCGGGGGCTCGCCGCTGGTAGCGGCGACGGGCCGGCCGGGGTGAAGGAACCGTGACCGTCTCAGCCCACGCGGCGGCGGTCGCGTTCCTTGTGCCGGAGGCGCAGCAGGAGGTCGATCTGGCTGTCCGGAATCGGCTGCGTATCGAACGTGTCTTCGTAGATCGCCCGGAGGGTGCCACCGAGATGGTGGCGGGTCGGACTCGTCAGAATCGGCATGCCGTCCGACTCGTTCACAGGCCGGGGATCGGTCTCACCGTCTCCCAGATCCATCACGCGAACTCCCGATGTGCCGACGCGTTTCCATAAGATTCTCTGCGTCGTACCCATACCATCGCGCAAGATGGTTAACCGAAGGTTAAGATCGCGCGTCAGGCATCCGTAGATTGAAGCAGGCGTGCGGCCGCCGCTCGAGCCTCGTCGGTCACGGTGGCGCCGGCCAGCATGCGGGCGATCTCCTCCCGGCGGGCGGGCGCTTCCAGGGCGGAGACGCGGGTGGCGACTCGGTCGCGGCCCTTAACCGGGTCCTTGGCGATGAGGAAATGGGTCTCGGCCCGCGCGGCGACCTGGGGCGCATGGGTCACGGCCACGACCTGGACGCCGGCCGCGAGACGGGCGAGGCGGGCGCCGATGGCATCGGCCACGGCGCCGCCGACGCCGGTATCGATCTCGTCGAAGATCAGGGTCGGGGCCGAGCCCTTGTCGGCCAGCACCACCTTGAGGGCGAGCATGAAGCGGGAGAGCTCGCCGCCCGACGCCACCTTCATCATCGGGCCGGGCCGCGTTCCGGGGTTGGTCTGCGCCCAGAACTCGACGCGCTCGTAGCCCGCCGGGTCGCGCGATTCGGGGTCGGTGACGATCTCGGTGATGAAGCGGGCGCGCTCCAACTTCAGCGGCGGCAACTCGGCCTTCACGGCGAGGTCGAGGGCCTTGGCGGCCTTGCGGCGGCCCTCGCCGAGCTTGGTCGCGGCCTTGGCATAGGCCGCCTCCGCCTGGGCGAGCGTCGCCTCCAGACCGCCGAGGGCCTCCTCGCCGGCATCGATGGCGGCCACGTCCGCCTCGTAGCGCTGGCGCAGGGCGGCGAGGTCGTCCACCGGCACCTGATACTTGCGGGAGGCCGCGCGGAGCGCGAAGAGCCGCTCTTCCACCTGCTCCAGTTCGCGCGGATCGAACTCGGATTCGCGCAGGGCCGTATCGAGGACGGAATGGGCCTCGTCGAGGGCGGACAGCGCGGCGTCGAGGGCGGCGATGCAGGGCTCCACCAGGGCCGGGATCTGGCTCGCCCGCCGCTCCAGCTTGCGCATGGCCGAGGACAGATGGGACACGGCCGAATTCGGGCCGCCCGCCGCCTCGATCGCCTCGGAGAGCTCGCGGGCCACCTTCTCGCTCTGCTGCATGACCATGCGGCGCTCGGCCAGCGAGGTCTCCTCCCCGGCCTGGGGATCGAGCGTCTCCAGCTCCGACGCGGCATGGCGCAGGAAGTCGACCTCCTTGCGGGCGGCCTCCACCCTGGCGCGGTGCTCGGCGAGAGCCGAGCGGGCGGCGCGCACGCGCTTGGCCGCCTCGCCCACCGCCGCGAGGGGAGCCTGCAAGCCGCCGAAAGCATCGAGGATGGCGCGGTGGGTGCCGGGATCGGCCAGCGCCCGGTCGTCGTGCTGGCCGTGGATCTCGACCAGCGTGGCGCCGATGGCCCGCAGGACCTGCACGCCCACGGCCTGGTCGTTGACGAAGGCGCGGGTGCGGCCGTCGGCCATCTGCACCCGGCGCAGGATCAGGTCACCCTCGGTATCGAGATCGGCCTCGGCCGCGAGGCGGCGGGCGGGATGGTCGAGGGGCACGTCGAACACGGCGGTGACGCCGCCCTGCCCTTCGCCGTGGCGCACGAGGCCGCCATCGCCGCGCCCGCCCAGGGCCAGGGCGAAGGCGTCGAGCAGGATCGATTTGCCCGCACCCGTCTCCCCGGTCAGGACGCTGAGGCCTTCGCGGAAGTTCAGGGCGAGCTTATCGATGAGAACGATGTCGCGGATCGCGAGCTGACTCAGCATGCCGCGGGGTGGGCCTCGTTGGATACGGTGGCCACGTCTTACGGCGAAGCGGCGGCCGCTTCACCCGAAAAATGGCCCGCGACCGATATGCGTGTCGTCGCGGGTTGGGCCGATGCGCTTAGCGCGCGTCCGCGGTGCGGCCGATGACGCCGCGATAGACCTTGCTGAGCCAGGAGGATTTCTCCTCGCGGGGCTCCAGGCCGCCGTTCTGGAGGAGCGCGAACGCATCCTTGTACCAGGGGCTGTCGGGGAAGTTGTGGCCGAGCACGGCGGCGGCGGTCTGCGCCTCGGCGGTGATGCCCAGCGCCATGTAGGCCTCGACCAGACGCTCCAGCGCTTCCTCGGCGTGGCGGGTCGTCTGGTACTTGCTCACCACATCGCGGAACCGGTTGATCGCGGCGGGGAAGTTGCGGCGCTCCAGGTAGAAGCGGCCGACTTCCATTTCCTTGCCGGCGAGCTGGTCGCGGGTGATCTGGATCTTGGCCTTGGCGTCCGCCGCGTATTCCGAGGTCGGATATTTCTGGACGAGCTCCTGCAGACCGGCCAGCGCCTTCTCGGAGCGGTCCTGGTCGCGGGTCACGTCGGGGATCTGCTTATAATGCGACATCGCCATCAGGTACTGGGCGTAGGCCGCGTCCTTGCTCGCCGGGTGGCGCTGCAGGTAGCGCTTCGAGGCGTTGATGGCGTCGTCGTATTTGGCGCCCTCGTAATTCGAGTAGGCGGTCATCAGCAGCGCTTTGCGCGACCAGTCGGAATAGGCATAGGCCTTGTCGAGTTCGCCGAATTTCTTCGACGCGCCCTCGAAGTCCTTGTCCTCCATCTTGGCCAGGCCCTCGCTGTAGAGCTTGTCGGCCGGGACGTCGGGAATGACCTCGGGCTTGTACTTCTCGGCGAAGGGATTGATCGAGTCGAGGGCGTCGCAGCCGCCGAGGCCGAAGCCACACAGCGTCAGGAGCACGGCTGCCGTCGCCCCGCGGTTACGATCGTTGAGACGCATTCCGGTTCCCCCAACAGATGCGCCCGGCAAGGGGGCCGCATCGTCAAGCCATCACAAATGTCGGTCGAGCGGCTGACGGCACGGTGCCACGGCCCATGTGCCTCGATGGGGCACACGCGACCTCGCCTCTTGTCACGGACGATTTACCAGTGGCGTCCGATTTGGGCGTGAAAGCGGCGGCCGAGCGGCGGACGTATTCGAAGCGAGGATGTTGCTTGTCGGTTACAGGTCGCTGGCGAAGGCGGCGAGGCTGAGGCCGACGCCGAATTCCGGCCGGGTGGTCTCGCGGCGGGCGCCGGGCGCTTCGACGATGGTGTAGTTGGCGCGGTCGGCGAACAGCGCGTCGAGGACGCCGACATTCATCCGGTGGCCGCCACAATAGGAGCGGTA
The DNA here is from genome assembly GCF_014845095.1 of Methylobacterium bullatum. GTDB lineage: Bacteria > Pseudomonadota > Alphaproteobacteria > Rhizobiales > Beijerinckiaceae > Methylobacterium > Methylobacterium bullatum. The sequence continues at coordinate 7,038 of NZ_NKUG01000260.1, forward strand.
GGCGCCCTGGATCGGCAGGCCGGCGAGGGCCAGGTCGCCGACGGCATCGAGATACTTGTGACGCACGAACTCGTCGGCGTAGCGCAGGCCCCCGGGGTTGACGACGGCGTTGTCGCCGACGGCCACGGTGTTCTCGAGGGAGGCGCCCAGAGCGAAGCCGGCTTTCCAGTAGCGCTCCACGTCCTTCATCATGCCGAAGGTGCGGGCGCCGGCGATCTCGCGGCGGTAGGAGGCGGGGTTCAGGTCCATCGCCTTGCGGCTGCGGCCGATCACCGGGTTGTCGAAATCGATCTCGACGTCGAGGCGGAAGCCCCGGTCGATGGGGCGGAGCTCGGCGAAGGCACGTCCTACCTCGATGCGGACGGTGCGGAGCACCTTGATCCAGCGGCGGGGAGCCCCGCAGGTGGCGATGCCGACGGCGTCGATGGCTTCGACGTAGAGGCGGGCGCTGCCGTCCAGGATCGGCATTTCCGGCCCGTCGATCTCGACGAGGACGTTGTCGATGCCGAGCCCGAAGAGGGCAGACATCAGGTGCTCGATGGTGGCGACCGCGCCGCTCTCCACGTCACCGATGACGGTGCACAACTCGGTGGCGGAGACGCAGGCGTGGTGGGCCTTGATGAGCCGATCGTGGCCCGTGGGCATTCCGGTACGGAGGAAGCAGATACCGTGATTGGCCGCAGCGGGGTGGAGAGTGATCTCCACCGGCTTCCCGGAATGGACACCGATGCCACGCAGCGTGGCCGGGCCCTTGAGAGTGATCTGTTGGTTCGTCCGCATTCCCTAGCCCTCGGCCGTGATCAGGCTCGCTCTCCCTGGATTACGGGATTGCGCCGCCTCTTTGACCCGTCCGCTGCTTGAAGCCCCTGCGAGCGCTGACGGCGAAACCGCCGCGCCTTTTTCGTTCCAAAAATCGTATACGCGGCGGCCGAAGCGTTAGCCAAATCACGCTTTCTTACGCTCTGTTACAGACACGCTTTCCGGAGACGTTCCGGATAACCGTTTCCGGACAAGGACTTAAAACGAGGTTAAGCCCGGGTTCCTGAGACCCCGGGCTTGTTGCATAAAAACCTCAGCGGCTGTCCGGCGTGGCGTTTCAGTTCGCCTGACGACGCAGGAAGGCCGGGATTTCGAGCTGGTCGTCATCCATCAGACGGGGCTGGGGCGCCACACGTCCCTGTGCATCGAGGTTGCCCTGGGCCGGACGATAGGCCGGGGGAGCCGCCACGGGTGCCCGCTTGGTGTATTCCGGCT
>NZ_NKUG01000261.1 GCF_014845095.1 Methylobacterium bullatum
TTTTTTTATTCAAGCAGAAGACGGCATCCGAGTCCTAGTCCGGTCTCGTGGGATCGGAGATGGCTCGTCTGCGGCACCAGATACCGCCGCAGATCGTCCGGCTCGCGCACCGTGGCGGAGAGGCCGATGGCGGTGAGGTTCGGGCTCAGGCGGTGGAGCCGCGCCAGCCCGAGGGACAGCAGGTCGCCCCGCTTCGAGGTGACCAGCGCATGCAACTCGTCGAGCACCACGCAGGAGAGGTTCGCAAAGAGCTCGGCCGCCTCGCGATGGGCGATGAGCAGGGCAAGCTGTTCCGGCGTCGTCAGCAGGATGTCGGGCGGGCGCTCGATCTGGCGCGTGCGCTTGTGCGAGGGGGTGTCGCCGGTGCGGGTCTCGACCCGGATCGGCAGGCCCATCTCGGCGATGGGCGCTTCGAGGTTGCGGGCGATGTCGACGGCGAGCGCCTTCAAGGGCGAGATGTAGAGGGTGTGGAGCCCCCGCGCTTTTCGCGATGGGGGGCGCTCGGACAGGGCGACGAGGCTCGGCAGGAAGCCCGCCAGCGTCTTGCCCGCCCCCGTGGGCGCCACCAGCAGGGCCGAGCGCCCGTCGCCGACGATCCGGAGCAACTCGGTCTGGTGCGGCCGGGGTGCCCATCCGCGCGAGGCGAACCAGGCCTCGAACCGCGCGGGGAGGGAGCCCTCAGGCAAGAGTCATCAGGCGAGCGCCATGAGGAACCGGTCGATCAGTTCGAGGGCGCGCTCGGTCATGGCGCCGGGATAGCGCACGAAGACGTGGCAGCCGCCGGGATAGATGGCGGTATGGCCGCCATTGCCGGCCGCCGCCCAGCGCGACGACATGTAGAGCGTGTCGTCCAGCAGCGGATCGTGCGTGCCCACCGAGAACAGGGCCGGGGGCAGGCCCTTCAGCTCGGCATAGAGCGGCGACACGTCGGGGCGGCGCCGGTCGATGCCGTCGCGCACGTAGTCGTTGGCGAAGGTGGTGAGATCCTGGGTGTTCACCACGAGGCGGGTCTCGCCCCAGTTGCGGACGCTGGGCGTCAGGCCGAGATCGAAGAAGCCGGCATTGAGGTTGGCGCCGCGGAAGGCGCGGGGCAGGTTGTGCCGGTCGCGCAGGCGCAGGAGCGTCATCACGGCGAGATGCGCGCCCGCCGATTCCCCGCCGATGGTGAGCGCCGAGATGCCGAACTCGGCCTTGCCCGGACCGGCGAGCCACAGGGCCGCCGCCTCGCAATCCTCCAAAGCCGCCGGATAGGGATGCTCCGGGGCGAGGCGGTACTCCACGGAGAGGCAGACGAAGCCGCAGGCATCGGCGATCCGCTCCAGCCACGGATCCTGCTCGTCGGCGGCACCCCATACCCAGCCGCCGCGGTGGATGTGGAGATAGGCGCCGCGCAGCTTCTTCCACTTCCGGGCGTCGGGGCGGATCAGCCTCAGGGACAGCGGCCCGTCGGGGCCGTCGATGACCACCGTCTCGGCGCGGGCGCTGCGCGGCATCGCGGGCGAGGCCTGGGTGCCCTGCCGGCGGCGCGCGCGCACCTCGGAGAGGGGGATCGACCAGGGATCGGCCTGGGCCGCATGGGCCGCGACGATCTCGGCGTTGAGGCGGTGGGTCTCCGGATCGATCGTCGCCGGGTCGAAGAGGGCGTGGTCGATCATGGAACGGTTCGTCTCATCCAGTGTGGGGCCGAAGCGGCATTCGGGCTGGCGCGTCGAATGTGGGCGAAGCCCGCACCGATGCCAGTCGCAGGGCCGGCGCGAAACGGCCTAACGCCCCAATGGACAGACGGTTTCGTTCGGGTGTGTCGCATCGGTCACGCTTCCGCCGGGTTCGCCGGCTTCAGAGACGCCGATGAGGCCCCATATGTCCGAAAGAGTTCAGCCGTCGGATCACGGCCAGAGGATGACAGCATGATCGTCGACAACGACCCGCGCCGACAGGGACCCTACCAGGGCCGTCCCCCCGTCGGGAGTGGCTATTCCGATGGACAACCGCTTTCGGCCCTGCGGCGCTTCCTCGGCGGTTCGCCCATGGCGGTGCTGGTGAAGCTGCTGTTCCTGTCCATCCTCGTCGGCGCCATCATGGCGACGCTGGGCATCACGCCCGGCCTGCTGTTCTGGCACATCTACGATGCGGGCCGCGCGCTCATCGACCTCGGGTTCGAGACCTTCCACGATTTCGGACGCTGGATCCTGGCCGGTGCCGTGGTGGTGGTGCCGCTCTGGCTGCTGTCGCGGTTCCTGTCGGTCTCGAAATAGGCAGGCGGACCGCATTCTACCGAGGGACATGAAAAAGGCCGGCGTTTCCGCCGGCCTTTTTCAATTCGACGCGTGTCGAAGACGATCAGCGCTGGACGATGACCTTCGCGCCGACCTTGGCGCGGGTGTAGAGATCGGCCACGTCGTCGTTGGTCATGCGGATGCAGCCCGACGACACGGCGGTGCCGATCGTCTCCGGCTCGTTGGAACCGTGGATGCGGTAGATCGAGCCGCCGAGATACATGGCGCGGGCGCCGAGCGGGTTCTCGATGCCGCCCTTCATGAAGCGCGGCAGGTCGGGGCGACGGCGCAGCATCTCGGCCGGGGGACGCCAATCGGGCCATTCCCGCTTCATCGTGATCGTCTGGGTGCCGCCCCAGGTGAAGCCGGGACGACCGACGCCGACGCCGTAGCGCAGGGCCTGACCGCCGCCGAGCACGTAATAGAGCCGGCGCTCGGCCGTGGAGACCACGATGGTGCCGGGAGCGTAATTGCCGCCGAAGGCGACCTGCTCGCGCTGGATCGCCGACATCTGCGGCACGGCCGACCCGATGGCCTCGGCCGTGCCGCAGATGTCGGCGATCCAGCGCGCGCAGGTCGCCTTCGGCTGCAATTTAGCCACCGTGCCCCACTGGG
>NZ_NKUG01000262.1 GCF_014845095.1 Methylobacterium bullatum
TTCGGCCTCGCCTTCATCGGACTCGAACTCTACGAGTTCGCCCACCTCATCCATGAGGGCGCCGGACCCCAGCGTAGCGCCTTCCTGTCGTCGTTCTTCACGCTGGTAGGCACCCACGGCCTGCACGTGACCCTCGGCTTGGTCTGGCTCATCGTCCTGATGGTTCAGACCGAACGGAAGGGCCTGATCCCGGAGAACCAGCGGCGCCTTCAGTGCCTGTCGATGTTCTGGCACTTCCTCGACGTCATCTGGATCGGCGTCTTCACCTTCGTCTATCTCATGGGAGTGCTGCAATGAGCGCCGCCAGCCAGTCCGCCCATGCCGCTGACCATGAAGAGGACGTGAAGGGCCACGGCGACCAGAGCGGTCATGGCTCCTTCAAGGGCTACGTCACCGGCTTCGTGCTCTCCGTCATCCTCACCGCCATTCCGTTCTGGCTGGTGATGGGCGATGTGCTTGGAAACCCCCGCCTCACGGGCCTTGTCATCATGGGCTTCGGCGTGGTGCAGATCGTGGTCCACATGGTCTACTTCCTCCACATGAACACCAAGTCCGAGGGTGGGTGGACGATCCTTGCGCTGATCTTCACCCTGACGCTCGTGGTGATCACGCTTACGGGCTCCGTCTGGG
>NZ_NKUG01000263.1 GCF_014845095.1 Methylobacterium bullatum
GGGGGCGTCGGCACCCACGCGGGGTTGGCGGCCTGGCACGGGCGGGCGGGCCGACCCCCTTCGCCGGCCGGGGGAACAGCGTCGCCCCGGCGAGAAGACCGAGGCCGGCAGTGAGGGCGAGGCGCCACCAGGGTCGCCCGGCCCCGTCGTCTCGGGGGGATGTCGCCATGTTCGTATCCGCCGGGGTCGGAAAAGCCCTGTCCCGCCAACGCGGCGGGCGCGCTCGCGTTGCCTCCGTGGGCGGACCCGGCCTATAACCCGGCCAAATGCCGCTGCGGCGACGTATGCGTGCCCCTCCGTTCCACCTCCGTATCGATCCAAGGTCACGCCATGGCCGGCCATTCCCAGTTCAAGAACATCATGCACCGCAAGGGCCGCGTCGACGCGGTCCGCTCCAAGATCTTCGGCAAGCTCGCCCGAGAGATCACGGTGGCGGCCAAGCTCGGCATGCCCGACCCGGCGATGAACGCGCGCCTGCGCGCCGCCATCATCGCGGCCCGGGCCGAGAACGTGCCCAAGGACAATATCGAGCGCGCCATCAAGAAGGCCTCGGGCGCCGACGCGGAGAGCTACGACGAGATCCGCTACGAGGGCTACGGCCCGGGCGGCGCCGCCCTCATCGTCGAGGCGCAGACCGACAACCGCAACCGCACCGCCTCCGACGTACGCTCGGCCTTCACCAAGTCCGGCGGCAGCCTCGCCGAGACGGGGGCCGTCTCCTTCATGTTCGACCATGTCGGCGTGGTGGAGTTCGACGCCTCGGTGGCGGATGCCGACACCATGCTGGAAGCCGCCATCGAGGCCGGTGCCGACGACGTGCGCTCCTCCGAGGACGGCCACGAGATCACCTGCGCCCAGGATTCCTACGGCGAGGTCTCGAAGGCGCTGGAGGCCCGGTTCGGCGAACCGCGCCGCACGGCCTTGGTCTGGAAGGCGCAGAACACCATCGAGGTCGACGACGAGACCGGCGAGAAGCTGATCCGCCTCGTGGAGGTCATCGAGGACCAGGACGACGTCCAGAACGTCTACGTCAACTTCGCGCTCTCCGACGCGCTGGTGGCCAAGCTCGAAGGCTGAAGGGCCACCGTTACCCTTCCTCTCGATCTGAGGATTGCCCGAGACGGATCGATCCGAATTGGGTCGGGGAAGAGCGATCGTGCATGGCCTCGCCCTCGAACCGAGGAGGGAATTCACCCTCCCCGCGTGCGGGGCGAGGGGATGCACACGCCTTCGTCTCCGCGCGCGACGGCTCAGACGCGAGGCATCGCCCCGCCGCCTCTCCTCGTCAGGTCGGCCCGACCGTGATCGTCGGACCGGGCAGAGGTCTGGGATCGGCCGGAAGGACTGTCATGGTGGCGTGTCGCCCGACCGCTGCGGGGAAATCGCGGACCGGAACGGGACGTCGGGCGGCAGGCGAACGTGGTTTGGTTCGTCTTCGATCGGACGGGTATGGAACGACGACATCCGCATCCATCCCCCGATCCATGCGACGATACTGCGCTCGTGTCTCCGCCCGGGTCGTAAATGAAGTCCGGTGATGCGGGCCGACGTTGCATGCGTCGCGTCATCCCATAGCGTCAGGCGCGAATGACCGTCGAGCACCGTAAAGAGAAGACACCGGCGGTTTTGCCCGACGTTCTTCTGGACTTGAACGAGGTCCCGATCACCGAAGCGTTGGCAGGACGTCCCACC
>NZ_NKUG01000264.1 GCF_014845095.1 Methylobacterium bullatum
GACGATCTCGGCCTTGCCGGCGATGGAGACGTAAGTCTGGCTCGACGGGTCGGAATAGGCGAGGTTGACCTGATTGTCCTTGCCGATCTCCGCGGTCTTGGGCGTGTGCAGCTTGGTGAAGAACCAGATGTCGCCGTTCTCGTCGATGTCCTGGCTCCACATCGGGCGGCTGTAGAGCTTCCCGTCCTGATCCGCCGTGGTCATCATCGCGACCTTGATATCCTTGACGAGATCGAACAGCTTCTTCGCGCCCTCGTGGTCGCGGTGGTTGCCTTGATGCATGAACATGGTCTCCTGAAGGTCTGTCGTCCGTATCGGGGCGCGGCGCTCCCGGTCGCGGGCCGGCCCTGAAGGCTGCACTCACAACGGGCCAGGGCTCGCTTGGTTCAGCGCCGTTCGGAGAAGAGGAAGAATGTCTTTGCCCATCCCGACCCGGGGAATTCCAGGCCTGTTCCTCCTTAACCTGCTCATGGGTGCGGCCTGCGCCCTCCCCGTCCTCACCGCGCCCGTCGCGGCGCAGGTCCGCTTCGGTCCCGGCGTGCGGATCGGCGGTCACGATTT
>NZ_NKUG01000265.1 GCF_014845095.1 Methylobacterium bullatum
GGGGTGGGGGGTGACAACACTGCGATACCCCACCGGCCAATTATGGGGTGCCCCTTCAGCAGGGTGGGAAGGGTGGGACGGTGGGAAGCTCTCGCAGTCTGACTATCGACCTCAACTTTATAGAAAGCAGCCACGATGTCCGCACCAGTTGGCAAACAGAAAGCTCGATCCGACCTAGCGCGGCATTCGCATGAACGGACCGGTGCCGCATCGGCAAGAGGGTCAATCAAGTCAAGCGTTGGCCCGGCCAAGCCTCGCATCCTCGATAGGGTGATTGACCAAGAGGAAGACCGTTGGGTCCGTTATGGGACACCCACTCGAGCGCTTTGGATCCGGGTATCAGAGTTCACACGAACCGACGTTTTCTCACAGCTCGCCAATATCGATCCAAGTCTCATCGAGCCGGCCGCGCAGCGGGCGCTGCGTAGCGAAGTCGCAAAAGTCGAGCCCTACAGGTCGGCCTTTGTCGCAGGTACTCCGGGGTGGATCGAGGGCCATTTCGTGTTGGGTGACGGGGGCCTTTTGCAGCCACCGCTCGATCCCCGCGAAGTCATTGTCACCTTTCCGCGAAACTCCAAGTTTGCGGCGTGCGGCAGCTTAGCCGAATGGCAGGCGGGGATCGGACCGATTGTGGCCCGGCAGCCCTTGGCCCTGTTCGCTCTGTCTGTTGCTTTCGTCGGACCTCTTTTGCCGTTCGTCCCACCGGACTACCTCAGTCCCCTATTTGAACTCGTTGGCGATCCGGGCTGCGGAAAATCGACGCTCGGCATGCTCGCGGCGTCTGTTTGGGCCGGTGATCGCAACAGTAACTGCGGCGGGGGCGAAACCTGGAATCTAACGCCGGGCCGTTTCGACGAAACGAAACTGGCGCATCGACACATGCTTTTGCTGCTCGACGAAGCCAATCTCGCTGGAGCGTCTAAGGAAGCGCGAAAGCAACTGATCCACCAAGCTGTGTTCGGCCTCTCAAACACAGGGCAGAGGCAGCGCAGCGGCGACCAGCTAACCAAGCCCCACGCGCACTTGGCTGTTCTCAGCACCAGCAACCGATGCCTAAGCGATCTCATCGAAGGCTCCGAAGCCGAACGCGGTGCCCTCACTGAACGCATGGTGACGATCTCGATAGCTCGCGAACGTTCCTACGGCGTGCTTGATCATCTGCCATCTGGTTACAGCGGTGCGGCTGCGGCTGTCGAAGCATTGCGCGCCGCCAGCAACGAGCATTGGGGTACTGCGGGCACGGCATTTATCGAACGAATGCAAGGTCAGATTGCCCGCGACGAGGAAGCTTTTAGAGGGACACTCAAGCGCGTCTTGGATCGCCATCGTGAGGCATTGAGCGCGGACATCGAGAAGGAGCGAGTTCGAAAATGCTTTGCTCTTGTCGCACTTGCGGGAATGCTCGCACGCCGTTGGGGGATCATCCCAAAGGCTTGGGGCTCCTCTGCGCCAGCGGTATATGCCGTTGCACGGGAGGCTGCGGGCAATCAGAAATCCCGTAGCCAAAGTGCATCGGTTACGCCCATCCAGCAGATCCGAACTTATTTTGAGAAGCATCGGACGGATGTGGTCGATGTCAGCACGTTGCAGGCTCCCCTATCAAAGGTTGCTTTCGAGGCTACCGCCGGCTTCGTAAAACAAGTTGAGGGCGCAACCGAATTGATGATCCCCGCTCGCCGTTTTCAGGAAGCGTTCCCACAGCATGAGGCGCTGATGCGAGTATTACGGGACGATGGACAAGCACGAACGGAAAGTGGCCGAAAGCCCAAGCTGACGATCAAGACTCCCAGAGCGATTTGCGGTGATGGCCGCGTCTACTGCGTGAAGCTCGATATGGCTGACCCTGAACCGTCCTGACGCATCATTTTGAGGCCACGACCGCCCTCCTTGGCCTACGCGGCATAAGAGACCGGGATGTTACCGATCCCGGTCTTTCAGGGCAGTCGGCGCATATAGAACCAAGCGGGCGAGTTACGCGTAACTCCAAGGCCGCTGGGGAGAGCCCCCTTTCCCTTGCTACCGGATGCGGTTGCAGCCGTTGCGTGCCCCCAACGGGTCCGACCTGCCTTTGGCCGAGATGGCCTTCGTGGGCCGCTTGTGACGCCTCCAGGGGCATGGCGCCTATACGGGTGCCCCTTACCCTCGAAAAACGGTCGCATCGGCGTTTCCTCGCCGCGCGCTACCTCACGGTCATGGATCGCATTTTCCCTATGACCCGTGCCGCCGGGCTCGAACGCCTCGCCGCCTTCCTTGCGGATGAAGGAGCCGAGTATGCCGGGTCCCGCAACTTCGACCTGGGGCTCGAAGGGAGGTCCACGACCTCGGCGCTTTCCCCCTACCTGCGCCGGCGCCTGATCACCGAGGCCGAAGTCGTCGCTGCGGTCGTCGCTGCCTTCGGCGATGAGGGCGCCAAAAAGTTCGTTAGCGAGGTGTTCTGGCGGACCTACTTCAAGGGGCATTTGGAAACCCATCCCGCCGCGTGGACAGGCTACCTGGCACTGGCCGCCGAGGGCCATGAGCGGATCGCTGCCGAACCGGGCCTGCGGCGGACCTATGAGGCTGCGATTGAGGGGCGGAGCGGCATCGATTGCTTTGACGCCTGGGCGAGCGAACTCATCGAGACAGGCTGGCTCCATAACCACGCACGCATGTGGTTCGCCTCGATTTGGATCTTCACCCTTCGCCTGCCCTGGGCCCTCGGTGCCGAGTTCTTCATGCGCCACCTCCTCGATGGCGATCCGGCCAGCAATACATTGTCCTGGCGCTGGGTCGCCGGCCTGCACACCCGGGGCAAGCACTATGTCGCCCGCGCCGAAAACATCCGGCGGTACACTAACGGGCGCTTCGATTCGGTCGGCCTCGATGAGTACCCCGATGCGCTCGACGAGCCGATGCCGCCGCGAGAGGTACCGTTACCGCCGGCCGACGCCCTGCCCGACGGCGAGGTGGCGTTGCTCCTGCACCTTGACGACCTGCACCCGGAGAGCCTCCCCCTCGGCACCGCACGGGTCGTTCGCATTGGTGGGCTCGTTGCTCATGCCGACGGCGCCTCCGACCAGGTCAAGGTTGCGGATCAATCCGCGATGGCCGATGGGTTGGCTCGCGCCGAGGCCCATTTCGGATGCGCCGCTGGCCACACTCATAGCGGTTGGGCCTACGGCCTGCCGGTTGTGACCGCCTGGGCCCCGGTCGGGCCATCAGCGATGGCGCTGCCAGAGGGTTGCCTGCGTGTGCGACGGGCTGGGGACGAGAATGCTTGGCCACTGGCAACCCGCGGCTATTCCCGGCTGAGAAAAGCCATCCCCCAACTCATATGAGGGGCCGCCGCCTGACTGGCGAGATTGCTTGCTGTGCTTGCCTTCGTCGGCGTTCGCGGGCGAGCGGTCCTGCAGACCATTCACTGCGGCACCGATGTTGACCATCAACGCCGAGAGCCAGCTGGATTTCCAGGCGGTCGCCCCCAGTGTTACACGAGGCCACGACCTTTCTTCCTGGCCTATGCGGAACCCACGACCGGGATGTCGTCGATCCGGGTGGTGTAGCGCGGCGACCTCATATCAAATCTCGTGGACCACGTTCGCTGTGCCCCGAAGCCGGCTGTGCTGGCAGCACCGCCCCGCGCCCCCAGCGGCGGTTGCAGACGTCGAAAGCATCCATAATCGCCCCACCTGCTCGCGTTCGAGACCGTCGAACAGTGCCCGCTATGAAGTCGCCAGCGGCCCAAGATCGACGGTGATGACGCCAGACTTTGAGTATCGGTAGCCGGTTTTCCAAATCCGCCGCACGCCCACCGGCGCCGCCTTGATCAGCACCAGGGTGTCTGACGTCGCTTCGGGCATTCGGACCTCCCACAGACAAAACAATCTCGTTGTCGTGGTTTTCACCTATGAACCGCCTATGCCCAAAATCACCACGTCAATCTCGGGCACCGCTTCGAGGTACGTCGCGTAAAGGATCACCGGATAGCGAAACCGCTACCAAGAAGGCGAAACTGCTTTCTTATAAGCACTCTTATAGGAATACGGACATGGCAACTCGTTTAGAAGCATTTGATGCGGCTGAAATTCGGAAGCGCGATGCAAGAGAGCATGCACGCATTCACACAAGGCGAATGCTCGCTGAGTGGAAAGGGAACCGGTACACCTTATTGATCGAAGTCATTTCCTACGCCGTCGGAGTGATGTCGGTGTACTATGGCCGCGGTGGGTCCGACACGGTTCTGAGCATCATGGCGACCATCTACCGGAAGCGCGGAATCTACGTGCGCGCTCAGTAGCACCATCGTCGTTGGGCTGCAGGATCCACATGCCTGCAGCCCATCACACTGACCTTCCGCTTCCCACCCAAGCTGGTCGTAGAGCGGACGGGCAGGTGCTGACCTGCCTCGGTCACTTCATGCTCTCAATCCTGAAGCCGCGAAGCGGACATTCGCCCCCGGTCAAGCGGACACATGGTGCGCGGGCCCGCGGTAGGGTCTTGTGCGTAGATCCGCGACGGTGAGGGAGTGCACATGGCCCATATCCTCATTCTGGGCGCCAGCAAGGGCGTCGGCCTGGAGACCGCCAAGGCGGCATTGGCGGCGGGACACCGAGTTCGGGCCTTCGCGCGCTCGGCCTCCGGCATCGACCTCTCGGGTGACGAACTCGAGCGGTTCACGGGCGACGCTCTGGATGCGGGCGACGTCGCCCGCGCCCTCGACGGGGTCGACGTCGTGGTGCAGGCGCTCGGCGTGCCGGTGCGGGACCTGCTCGGGCCCGTGCGCCTGTTCTCGGACGCCACCAACCTGCTCGTGCCCGCGATGGAACGGGCCGGGGTGGCCCGCCTCATCGCGGTGACCGGCTTCGGCGCCGGGGACAGCCGTGACGCGATCGGCCTGCTGCAGCGTCTGCCGTTCCGCCTGATGCTCGGGCGCGCCTACGACGACAAGGATGCCCAGGAGATGCGCATCCGCCGCAGCGGCCTCGCCTGGACGCTGGTGCGCCCCGGCATCCTGACGAGCGGCGCCGCCACGGGCCGCTACCAGGCGCTGACCGAGCCGTCGACGTGGCACAACGGCCGGATCCCCCGGGCGGACGTGGCGGCATACATCGTCGGCCAGATCGCAGAACCGTCCCACGCCGGCAGGGCCGTCGTCCTCGTCCGGTGACGGAGGACGCCCCGCGTCATGACGGCCCTCGCCCGCCGCACCGCCCCGAGAACGCGACCGATGCCGAACCCTTTCGAATCCAGCCTGCGTTTCGCCGCCGAGGGCCTCGTCGCGCTGGTGGCGGCCTGCAACCGGCTACGCCTGCCGCGGACGCCGCACCCTTTTGTGGTCGGCGTGCATGCGCCGATGCGTGAGGAACTGACGCTGTGGGACCTGCCCGTGACCGGAACGATCCCGGCGGGGCTCGACGGGCGCTACCTCAAGATGGGTGCCAACCCGGCCAGCCGGACGAGGCGAGGCCATGACTGGTTCCTGGGCGACGGCATGGTGCACGGTCTCTGCATCAAGGGCGGCAGGGCCCTGTGGTACCGCAACCGCTGGATCGGCTCGCGTGCGGCATCCGCGGCACTCGGCCGGCCCGCCGCGCCTGGACCGCGCCGGGGCGACGATACCGTTAACACCAACGTTGTCGAGAT
>NZ_NKUG01000266.1 GCF_014845095.1 Methylobacterium bullatum
GGTGTCGACGGGTCGTGCGCACGCCGTACTTCGCCTCACCTCGGGAGAGAAGTGCCCCGTGCTCGGGACCGGCACCTCTCCCCCGCCCGTTTCGCAGACGCCCTCCCCCGAATCGGAGAGGAATATGCGGCGCTAGAATACCGTCTCACCACCCCTGACGGAGGAGCCGCCGATTCCGGCGGCGGCATCCGCCTTCTCGGCGGCGCGATTGTCGAGGGCGCGGCCCACCACCTTGGCGATGCCGATCATGATCGTGTCGAGGATGTAGTCCTTCGGCGTGTAGACCGCCGTGACGCCCATGTTCTTGAGCACGAGTTCATCCTCCGGCGAGATGATGCCGCCGACGACGAGGGGGACGTGGTCGAGGCCGGCTTCCCGCATCTTCGCCTTCACGTCGCGCACCAGCGGAACGTGACTGCCGGACAGGATCGACAGGCCGACCACGTGGGCGCCGGTCTCCTTGGCTTTCGCCACGATCTCGGCCGGGGTCTGGCGGATGCCGTCATAGGTCACGTCGAACCCAACGTCGCGGGCACGAAGCGCGATCTGCTCGGCGCCGTTCGAATGGCCGTCGAGGCCGGGCTTGCCGACGACGAGCTTGGGCGTCTCGCCCAGGCGCTCGCCGAGATCGGCGATGAGGAGCTTGGCGTCCTCGGCGGCACCCGAGGAGATCGTCTCGAGGCTGACGCCGGTGGGGGCACGGTATTCGCCGAA
>NZ_NKUG01000267.1 GCF_014845095.1 Methylobacterium bullatum
TGACCCCGCATCTAGCTCTCACCTCTTCGTTTTACCGGCAGCTTCAGATGGTATAAAGGAACCGGTGGAGGCCCCCGCCGAGGTCGCCCCCCTGCCCGCTTCGGCCAAGCGCGTGCCCGATGCCGTGGCCACCGGCCGCCCGAGCCGGGAGGAGGCCGAGGCCGCCGTGCGCACCCTGCTGCGCTGGGCCGGTGACGACCCGAGCCGCGAGGGTCTCAAGGACACGCCCGCCCGTGTGGCGAAGGCCTATGGCCAGCTCTTCGGCGGCTACGAGCAGGATGCCGATGCCCTGCTCGAGCGCGTGTTCGAAGAGGTCGAGGGCTATTCCGACATCGTCCTCGTGCGCGACATCCCGTTCTATTCCCATTGCGAGCACCACATGGTGCCGTTCATGGGCCTCGCTCATATCGCCTATTACCCCACCAAGGGCGTGGTCGGCCTGTCGAAGCTCGCCCGCGTGGTCGACACCTTCGCCCGCCGCCTGCAGACGCAGGAGACCATGACGGCCCAGATCGCCGACGTGATCGAGAGCATCCTCAAGCCGCGCGGCATCGCCGTGATGGTGGAGGCCGAGCATCTCTGCATGGCCATGCGCGGCGTGCAGAAGGCCGGCGTCTCCACCCTGACCACGCAGTTCCGCGGCGTGTTCAAGGACGATGCCAACGAGCAGGTCCGGTTCCTGACCCTCGTCCGCAACAACAAGAACTGACGCGGGCATTCCACGCGATGACGGTGAGCCAAGCTTCCGCCGTGCCCGGTGGGTTCTCCCTGCCCGGTTCGCGCAAGGATGTGGAGGAAGGCGGAACGCTGACCCCGCGCTTCGACGCGAACGGTCTCGTCGCCTGCATCGCCGTCGACGCCCATGACGGCCGGGTCCTGATGCTCGCCCACATGAACGCCGAATCCCTGCGGCTCACCCTCGAGACCGGCGAGGCCTGGTACTGGTCGCGCTCGCGGAGCGAGCTCTGGCACAAGGGCGCCACGAGCGGACAGGTCCAGCGCGTCGTCGAGATGCGGGTCGATTGCGACCAAGACGCGCTCCTGATCTCGGTGGAGGTCGGGGGCGACGGCGGATGTTGCCATACCGGGCGACGCTCCTGCTTCTACCGCGCCGTCTCCCTCGATCCGGTATCCGGCGAGGCCCTGCTCGGACCCGCCGGGCCGTGACCTGGGATGGGCTGTCCTTTCGCGGGGTCGCCCTCTACCGCCAGGGCATGCTGTCTACCCTGTCGCAGAAGCCGGTCTTTCCACGGGGCAATGTCGAGCCCGTGGCCGAACAGCCGCCGCCGCGACCGCGAATCGGCCTCGCTCTGGGCGGCGGTTCCGCGCGGGGCTGGGCGCATATCGGCGTCATCGAGGTGCTGGAAGAGGCCGGCATCCACCCCGACATGGTGGCCGGCTGCTCCATCGGTGCCGTCGTGGGGGGATGCTACGCCGCCGGCAAGCTCGATCTGCTCAAGGATTTCGCCCTGTCGCTGACGCGGCGGCGGGTCATGGGGCTCCTCGACCTGCGCCTGGGGTCTGGCCTCATCGCCGGCGAGCGGTTGAAGCGCCGCCTCGAAGGCGATCTCGG
>NZ_NKUG01000268.1 GCF_014845095.1 Methylobacterium bullatum
GCCTTACCTCATCCTGAGGTGCCGCGTAGCGGCCTCGAAGGAGGCTTCCAGGTATCGCATCGGCATCTGGAGGCTCCTTCGAGGCCCCTTGCTCAAGCAAAGGGCACCTCAGGATGAGGTGGTCTGCTGGGATGACCCGATCTGGCACGAGCATCCGCTAGTAAGTTCAATCAACCAAGTTACGAGGTCTGAAACAGCGGTCGTTGCTCTTTACATTAGCCGCCATCACTGTGTCCGCGACACCCCGCTCACCCGCCAGATCACCTTCCCTACATCATCGCTCACCAACAGCGCCCCGGTCTTGTCGAGGATCACGCCCACCGGCCGTCCCTGCGCCTTCTCGTCGGCGTCGAGGAAGCCGGTGAGCGCGTCCACCGGCTGCCCTGTGGGTTTGCCGTCCTTGAAGGGGACGTAGATCACCTTGTAGCCGCTCTTCGGGCGGCGGTTCCATGAGCCGTGCTGGGCCACGAAGAGGCCGCTTGTCCACGCCTCCGGCAGGGTCGATCCGTTGGAGAAGGCGATGCCCAGAGACGCGGTGTGGGTGCCCACCGCATAGTCCGGCGCGATGGCCTTGGCGACGAGGTCGGGCTTCTGCGGCGACACCCGTTCGTCCACGTTTTTGCCCCAGTAGCTGTAGGGCCAGCCATAGAAGCCGCCTTCCTTCACCGAGGTGACGTAGTCGGGCACGAGGTCGCTGCCGATCTCGTCGCGCTCGTTCACCGCCGTCCAGAGGGCACCGGTGGTGGGCTCGAAGGCGAGGCCGTTGGGGTTGCGAAGCCCCGTGGCGAACTCGCGCATCTGCTTCGTGGCGAGGGTGTATTCCCAGATCGCGGCGCGGCCCACCTCCTTGTCGAGACCGTTCTCGCCGACATTGCTGTTCGAGCCCACGGTGACGAAGAGCCTCAACCCGTCAGGGCTCGCGATGACGTTCTTCGTCCAATGGTGGTTGATGCCGGACGGCAGCGCGACCACGGTCTCGGGCTTCGCGGTGATCTCGGTCTGGCCCGGAGCATAGGGCACCTTCACCAGGGCATCGGCATTGGCGACGTAGAGGTCGCCGCCCACCAGGGCCATGCCGAAGGGCGAATGCAGGCCGGAGAGGAAGACGTGGCGCTCCTCGGCGACACCGTCGCCGTTCGTGTCGCGCAGGAGGACGATCCGGTCCGGGCTCGGCACGCCGGCGCCGGCCATGCTCTTCACCTTGTCGGCGACCCAGTCGGCGATGCCGGTGGAGGGGTCGTCGGTCTTGGGCTTGTTCGCCTCCGCCACCAGCACGTCGCCATTGGGCAGGAGGTACATCCAGCGCGGATGGTCGAACCCGTCCGCGTAGGCCGCGACCTGAAGCCCCGCCGCCGTCTTCGGCTTGGCGCCGTTCTCCCAGCGGGCGACGCGGGCGATGTTCACGGTGGGCATCAGCGTCGGGTTCGGCGCGGGCAGGGTGGGGTTGGGTCCTATGC
>NZ_NKUG01000269.1 GCF_014845095.1 Methylobacterium bullatum
CCCACAAGGGGGAGGAGAGTAGAGCAGCACCATGACCGACAAGTTCCAGGAACTCTCCGCTCCCCCCGACGCCCTGAACAATGGCGGCATCGAGGTCGTGCGTGCCAGCGTGGTGGACGGCGCGGTGAGCGTGGCCCTGCGCCGCTCCTTCGACGATCCCTATACCTGGGGCCGCCTTCTCATCGACCTCGCCCGTCAGGCCGCCCGGGTCTACGCGCTGGAGACAGAGATGTCGGAGGAAGAGGCGTTCGAGCGTATCCGCGCCGGTCTCGATTCCGAGAGCTTCGACCCCGACCTGCCGCCCGGCGGCACCCTGAACTGAACGCCCCGCCACGCCCATCCGCTGACGATCAGGATTCACACCGATGCCCATCAACGTCCTGATGCCCGCCCTGTCGCCGACGATGGAGAAGGGCAACCTCGCCAAGTGGCTCAAGAAGGAGGGCGACGCGGTCAAATCCGGCGACGTCCTCGCCGAGATCGAGACCGACAAGGCCACGATGGAGGTCGAGGCCATCGACGAGGGCATTCTGGCCAAGATCGTCGTGGCCGAGGGCACCGCCGACGTGCCGGTGAACGATCTCATCGCCATCATCGCCTCCGAGGGCGAAGACCCGAAGACCGTCGGGACCGCGGGCGATGGCGGCGCAAAAGCGGAGGCTCCCGAGGCCGATGCGCCCAAAAGCGACACGCCCGCACTGAACACCACCCCCGGCGACGGCCACAAATCCTACGCGCGGGTCGACGCGGCGCCGGACGGCGCCAAGCCGGATGCCGCGCCGCAGGCCGGGCAGGGCGGCCGCATCGTCGCCTCGCCGCTGGCGCGCCGCATCGCCAAGCTCGAAGGCATCGACCTGTCCGCCGTCTCGGGCTCCGGCCCGCATGGCCGCGTGATCGAGCGCGACGTCCGCGCCGCCATCGCCAGCGGCTCGGCCAAGGCCGGCGCGCCGAAGGCAGCCGCCCCCGCCGCAGCGCCGGCGCCCGCTCCGGCTCCCGCTGCGCCAACGCCCGCACCAAAGGCCGCCGCACAGGGGCTCACCACCGATCAGGTGCGCGGATTCTACCAGAAGGGCACGTTCGAGGAGGTTCCCCTCGATGGCATGCGCAAGACCATCGCCAAGCGCCTCACCGAGGCGATGCAGGTGGCGCCGCATTTCTACCTCACGGTGGATTGCGAGCTCGATGCGCTGATGGCCCTGCGCGAACAACTCAACAAGAGTGCCGGCACCACCAAGGACGGCAAGCCGCTGTTCAAGCTCTCGGTGAACGACTTCGTCATCAAGGCGATGGGCCTCGCGTTGATGCGCGTGCCCGCCGCCAACGCGGTCTGGGCCGAGGACCGGATCCTGCGCTTCAACAACGCCGAGGTCGGCGTGGCGGTGGCCATCGACGGCGGGCTGTTCACCCCGGTGATCCGCAAGGCCGACCAGAAGACGCTCTCCAACATCTCCAACGAGATGAAGGACTTTGCCGGCCGGGCGCGGGCCAAGAAGCTGAAGCCGGAAGAGTACCAGGGCGGCGTCACCTCGGTGTCGAACCTCGGCATGTTCGGCATCAAGCACTTCACGGCGGTGATCAACCCGCCGCAATCCTCGATCCTGGCGGTAGGCGCCGGTGAGAAGCGCGTGGTGGTCAAGGACGGCGCGCCTGCGGTGGTCCAGGTGATGACCGCCACCCTGTCCTGCGACCACCGCGTGCTCGACGGGGCGCTCGGCGCCGAACTCATCTCGGCCTTCAAGAACCTGATCGAGAACCCGATGGGGATGCTGGTGTGACCGGAATCCACTGACCCGTCCCC
>NZ_NKUG01000027.1 GCF_014845095.1 Methylobacterium bullatum
CCCCCACCTCCAACTCCTCCCCACAAGGGGGAGGAGGGCCGCGCATTTCGCGACAGGCGTGAATGCCGTAGCCGCGTGCGGGGAGAGGGGCTGCGCGGGCATCGGTCAGTGAGCATGGGGCACCGCCTTCGATGCGTCATGAGGTTCGGCCGGCGCGTCTCCCGATCCGCCCATGAGCAGGCCGATGGCCTCGCGGGTCGTTTCGCCCGAGGGCACCGCCGTCGAGAGCGTCCCGTCGTGCAGCACGGCGATGGAGCCGGCGATTTCGAACAGCTCGTCGAGGTCCTGGCTGATGACCAGGATCGCGGCGCCGCGCGCGGAGAGATCGATCACCGCCTGCCGGATATGCGCCGCCGCCGCCGCATCGACGCCCCAGGTCGGCTGGTTGATGACGAGCACGCCGGGCTCCGCCAGGATCTCGCGGCCGACGACGAATTTCTGGAGGTTGCCGCCCGACAGGGTGCCGGCGGCGGGGTCTGGCCCCGCCTTGCGCACGTCGAAGGCCTCGATCACCCGCTTCGCGAGATCGCGCGCGGCCCCCAGCCGAAGCAGGCCCAAGCGGGTCAGCGGCGCGGTCGGGTAGCGTGAGAGCAGGGCGTTCTCGGAGAGGCTCATGAGAGGCGCCGCCGCGTGGCCGTTGCGCTCCTCCGGCACGAACGCCGCGCCGAGGCGCCGGCGCGCGTTGATGCCGAGCCCCCCCACGGCGGCGCCGTCGATGCGGACGGCGTCCGGGTCCGGCGCGCGGGTCTCGCCCGACAGGGCGGCGAAGAGTTCGGCCTGGCCGTTGCCGGCGATGCCGGCGATGCCGAGGATTTCGCCGCCGGAGACGCCGAGGGAGACGTCGCGCAGCGAGGTGGCGTGCAGGCCCGGAGCGGGGAGGGTGAGGCGATCGAGGCGCAGGCGTTCCGTGCCCACCGTCCCGCCAGCGCGCCCCGTGACCTCGCGGACCGCGCTGCCCACCATCATGGCGGCGAGCGAGCGGGCCGTCTCCTCCTGGGGGTTGCAGGCCCCTACCACCTTGCCGCCGCGCAGGATGGTGGCGCGCACGCAGAGGCGGCGCACCTCGTCGAGGCGGTGGGAGATGTAGAGCAGCGCCCGGCCCTCCGCGCGCAGGCGCTCCAGCACGGAAAACAGCACCTCCGCCTCGCCGGGGGTGAGCACCGAGGTGGGTTCGTCGAGGATGACGAGGCTCGGGTCCTGGAGCAGGCAGCGGACGATCTCGATGCGCTGGCGCTCGCCCGCCGAGAGCGACCAGACCGGACGATCCGGTTCGAGGTGAAGGCCGTAATCGATGCCGAGCTTGGCGATGCGGTCGGCCAGCGCCCGGCCGGAGAGGTCTTTCGGCATGACGAGGGCGATGTTCTCGGCCACCGTCAGGTTCTCGCAGAGGGAGAAATGCTGGAAGACCATGCCGATCCCCAGCCGACGCGCGGCTTCCGGATTGGGCAGCTGCACGATGTCGCCCTTGTGGGTGACGACGCCCTCCGTCGGCTCCAGCAGGC
Source organism: Methylobacterium bullatum (assembly GCF_014845095.1). Classification (GTDB taxonomy): domain Bacteria; phylum Pseudomonadota; class Alphaproteobacteria; order Rhizobiales; family Beijerinckiaceae; genus Methylobacterium; species Methylobacterium bullatum. The sequence continues at coordinate 1,503 of NZ_NKUG01000027.1, forward strand.
CGTAGAGGATCTTCATCAGGGTCGATTTGCCGGCGCCGTTCTCCCCCAGGAGGGCGTGGATCTCGCCGGCGCGGATCTCGAGATCGACGCCGTCATTCGCCGTGAAGCTGCCGAAGCGCTTGACGATGCCGTAGGCGCCGAAGAGCGGGGTCGGTCCCTGTCTCGGGCGGGGCGGCTGGGCGGCGGGAGAGAATGCGGTCGCCATCGTCAAACCGTGCCGAACAGGTGCCGGGCCAAGTGTGTGTGCTCCTCGCGAAGCCGGCGCGTGTCGAGGCCCACCGGGTGCCCGTCGATCACCCGCCATTGCCCGGCGACCATCACCCGGTCGGCCCGGTGCGCCCCGCACAGGACCAAAGCGGCGAGGGGATCGTGGCTGCCGGAGAAGCGCAGCTCGTCGAGGGTGAACAGGGCGAGGTCGGCCTCGCGGCCCTCCTCGATCCGTCCGATGTCGCTGCGACCGAGGCAGGCGGCGGAGCCCTCGGTGGCCCAGCGCAGGGCGTCGAGATGGGTGACCCTCTCCGCGCCGTAGGTGAGGCGGTTCAACATCAGGGCGTGCCGGACGCCCTCCATCAGGTTCGAATTGTCGTTCGAGGCCGAGCCGTCGACGCCGAGGCCCACGGGGCTGCCCGCCGCTTCGAGCTCGCAGGTCCGGCAGCAGCCCGAGGCCAGGGTCATGTTCGAGGTCGGGCAATGGCAGATTCCGACCCCCGCCTTGCCGAGGCGGGCGATCTCCGTGTCGTTGAAATGGATGCCGTGGGCGAGCCACGCGCGCGGGCTCATCCAGCCGACCTCCTCCAGGTAGTCGACCGGGCGCAGCCCGAAGGTCGACAGGCAATAGGCCTCCTCGTCGAGGGTTTCCCCGAGATGGGTGTGGAGGCGGCAATCGTGGCGTTCGGCCAGCGCCGCGCTTTCCTGCATCAGGCGCTTCGACACGGCGAAGGGCGAGCACGGCGCCAGTCCGATCTGCACCATCGCGCCGGGCGCGGTGTCGTGGAACAGGCCGAGCACCCGTTCGCTGTCGGACAGGATGGTGTCGTCGTCCTGGACCAGGGTGTCCGGCGGCAGGCCGCCGTCCCGCACCGACACGCTCATCGAGCCACGGGTGACGACGGCGCGGATGCCGAGGCTGCGCGCCTCCTCGACCTGGATGTCGACGGACGCCTCGAGCCCCTTGGGAAACAGGTAGTGGTGGTCGCCCGCCGTGGTGCAGCCCGACAGCAGGAGTTCGGCATAGGCGAGCCGGGTGGCGAGGCGGAACGCGTCCGGGGTGAGCTTGTCCCAGACCGTGTAGAGCGCCTTCAGCCAGGGGAACAGCGGCTTGTTGATCGCCAGGGGATGGGCGCGCGTCAGGGTCTGGAAGAAGTGGTGATGGGTGTTGACGAGGCCGGGAATGACCACGTGGCGCGAGGCGTCGAAGGTCTCGTGCACGGCCGCCGCCGGTGTCCCGCCCGACGCCACGCGCTCCACGATGCGCGATCCCTCGACGACGATGCCGCCTGCGGATTCCGCCGCGAGGATCGCCAGCGGGTTCCTGATCCAGAGGCGGCGGGCTCCGGCGTCTCGTTCGCTCATCCTGGCTCCCGATGTCAGGCGCCCCGGAGCGGAGCACATTTCAGGCCGTTCGGGTATCGGTGCGTTCAGAAGATGTGAAAGGCGAGGCCGGCGAGGAAGCTCTTCTCTTCGTTCCCCTTGAAGTTCGCGCGATCGACGTTGCCGAACTTGTTCAGCCAGTACTGAAACCCGATGAAGGCATCGAGCTTGTTGGGCTGGTTCCAGACCAGCTTGCCGACATCGAGGACGAGGTTCGTCCGCGACAGGAACTCGACGCCAGTCCCCGGATAATAGCCGCCCGGATAGTTGAACGGGTCGCGGATGCCCTTGCCCTTCGGTGTCACGATGTTGTTGAAGCCGGCGATGCTCAGCGGAAGGTTCGGGATGAAGGTGAGCGGGAAATTGTAGACGATCTCGAACTCGGGAACGGTGTCGAAGCTGACGTCACGGTCGGGCTGGAAGTTGAAGCCGTTGCGGTTCCATTCCTTGTAGGCATGGGCGCTGATGTTGAGGAAGCCCGCCGGCACGTCGACCGAGAAGGTCAGGCCCCCGACGACGTCGCGCTTCTTGGGGCCGAAGGCGGTGTTCTTCGCGTTCGCATCGAAACCGAAGGAGAGCGAGACGTCCTTGACGATGCCCGGAATGGCGAAGGCCTTGGTTCCGGTGAGGGCGTTCAGGCTGAGGGTGCCGCGATAGAGGCCGTAGGCTTCCGTGGCGCCGTGATCGTATTGGGCGAAGCCGCCCGGGACGTTGGTGGTCCCCGCCGGGTCCTGGGACGTCGATTGCAGGATGTCGAGCGAGAAGAAGTTCGTGCCGTAGGCCCAGGCGTCGGCGTGGGAAATGTTGGTGATGTATTTCGGGATGTCGCGATTGCGGAAGCTGCCATCCGCCTTCTGGATCTGCACGCCCGGCTCCGCGGCCGGGAACTGGTAGCGAAAGCTGACCTGCGTATCGGAGAACAGGAAGAAGGACGGCGCCTTCACCGGCGCCGGCTCGGCGACCTTGAGCGTCTTCACCGGATCGAGATCGGCCGCCATGCTGCATTCGATCATGCCGCATCCGATCATGCCGAGTGACAGAGCCGCGGCCGTGAGCCCCCTTGCGACCATCGTTCTTCTCCTCATTCGCAACGTCTGAGGGGATCTCCGCAACCGATGTGCCATGGCGGGCCGCCGGCCGATCGCCGATGGGAGGAGTCATAAAATTGCAACGAATTCCCGGCCCCGTGCCGCGACGTCCTCACGTTGCGGCGCGGGGGAAACTCGTCGTACTCATGGCGCGCGCAGGCTGATGGCGCGCGCAGGCCGACCCTGCGCCGATCGCGTGTCGTGAACCGAGACCACAGTGCCTGCGTCCCCGACCCGCTCCGAAAACCTGTCCGACAGAATCGCCGACGCCATCCTGTCGGGGGAATTCCCGCCGGGCGCCCGGCTGGACGAACAGGTCCTGGCCACGCGCTTCGGCGTCTCGCGCACGCCGGTGCGCGATGCCCTTCGCCTCCTCAACGGCACCGGCCTGATCGACCTGCGCCCCCGCTTCGGCGCCACCGTGCGGACGATCACGCCGGACCAGCTCGACATGCTGTTCATCGCCATGGGCGAGATCGAGGCGACCTGCGCCCGCCTCTCGACCCTGAGCATGACGCCCGCGGAGCGCGCCCAGCTTCGGCTGCTGCATGAGCGCATGGGCGTCCTCGCCGAGGCCGGGGACCACGACAGCTACGTCGTCGCTAACCAGGACTTTCACGGGCTCCTCTACGAGGGCGCCCACAATACGGTGGTGGACGAGATCGCCCGCAATCTGCGGCGGCGGCTGACGCCGTACCGCCGCGTCCAGTTCCAGGCACCGGGGCGGCTCGCCCGCTCGCATGCCGAGCACGGCCTCGTCGTCCGCGCCGTCCTCGCGCGGGACGCCGCCGCCGCGAATTCCGCGATGCTCGTCCACATGAGCGTCGTCGAGGACGCCTTCGAGACCCTCGACGCCCAGAGCGCCGCCGTGCGCGAGGCGGCCGGCGAACGGGCGCGGGACCGCCTGGAGCGGCCGGCCGCTCCGCTCCGCGCGGGCAAGGCGCGCCTTCAGCGCTGACGGCACCGGCTCTTCCACCGGAGATCATGCATAGAAGCTCGCCAGGGCGAGGCGAATCTTCGGGCATCGAAGTGTATGGTTTGGGCAAGGATTTCCCCATCCTTGCATACATGATGAGGCGCAATCAGCCCGATTCGCGATTGGGAGAGGCCCCTCATGCCCAACCTCCTCGACGCCCAGCCGTCCCCGCTCCCCTTCGACGCGTCGAGCACGGCCCTTCTCATCATCGACATGCAGCGCGACTTCCTCGAGCCCGGCGGCTTCGGGGAGAGCCTCGGCAACGACGTCTCGCTCCTCGCCTCCGCCGTGCCGCCGACGAGGGCCCTTCTCGACGTGGCCCGCGCATCCGGACTCCTGGTCGTGCATACACGGGAGGGCCACCGCCCGGATCTCTCCGATGCGCCGCCGGCCAAGCTGGAGCGCGGCGAGCCCACGGCCCGGATCGGTCAGCCCGGGCCGATGGGCCGCATCCTGATCCGGGGCGAACCCGGTCACGACATCATTCCCGCCCTGGCGCCGCAGGATGGGGAGCCGGTGATCGACAAGCCCGGCAAGGGCGCCTTCTACGCCACCGACCTCGCCGACGTGCTCGCGGCCCGCGGCATCGCGACCCTTCTCGTCTGCGGCGTGACCACCGAGGTCTGCGTGCACACGACGGTGCGCGAGGCCAACGACCGCGGCTATCGCTGCGTCGTCGTCGCCGATGCCTGCGCGTCGTACATCCCCGAGTTCCACGCCGCCGGCCTCGCGATGATCAAGGCGCAGGGCGGCATCTTCGGCTGGGTCTCGGATTCGGACAGCGTCATCGCTGCCCTCGGCCGGCACGGCTGAACCCCTTTTCCCGGCGCGGCGCACTCGCCTCGCCCTGGCACGATGGAGGGCACCATGGCGAGCGGCATGACGAACACGGCCGGCGCATCCCGCCGCCCGGCCCTCTGGGTGCCCGGCGACTGGAACGCGTTCTTCGGCTTCGGCACCAACATCCTCGTCAACATGCTGGTGCTCACGGGCCTGCTGCGCTTCGTCCTCGGCATGCCCGACGCGATCACCTTCGGGCGCATCCTGCCCGCCGTCGGCCTGATGCTCTTCCTCTCCACCGCCTATTACGGCTGGCTCGGCTACCGGCTCGCCAAGACCAGCGGCCGCGACGACGTCTGCGCGCTGCCCTCCGGCATCAGCGTGCCGCACATGTTCATCGTGGTCTTCGTGATCATGCTGCCGATCAAGCTCTCCACCGGCGATCCGGTGAAGGCCTGGGAGGCGGGGCTCGCCTGGGTGTTCATCCAGAGCTTCATGCTGATGATCGGCGGGTTCATCGCCCCCGTCATCCGGCGCATCACGCCGCGCGCGGCGCTCCTCGGAACCCTCGCCGGCGTCTCCGTCACCTTCATCGCCATGCGCCCGGCGCTGGAGCTGATCCAGACCCCGGTGATCGGCGTCGTCGCCTTCGCCATCATCCTGCTCGCGTGGTTCGGCGGCGTGCGCTATCCGGGCCGGCTTCCGGCCGGCCTCGTGGCCATCCTGTTCGGCATGGCGGTCGCCTGGGGCGCCAAGCTCGTCGGGATCGACATCGGCGGGGTCAGCGGCCCCGGCCTGACGAGCGCGCTCTCCGGCATCGGCTTCTCGGTGCCGCTGCCGGCCATCGGCCATGTCTTCGGCGGCTTCGAGTTCATCGGGATCATCCTGGTGACGGCGATCCCCTTCGGCATCTACGACCTCGTGGAGGCGATGGACAATGTCGAGAGCGCGGAAGTGGCGGGCGACGCCTACCCGACCACGCGGGTGCTCACCGCCGACGGGATCGTCAGCCTGATCGGCTGCCTCATGGGCAACCCCTTCATCAACGCCGTCTATATCGGCCATCCCGGATGGAAGGCGATGGGCGGGCGGATCGGCTACTCCTTCGCCACCGGCATCGTCGTGCTGCTTCTCGCCTGGCTGAACCTGATCTCGCTGATCTCCAGCGTGGTGCCCATCGTCGCGATCTCGCCGATCCTGCTCTATATCGGCATGCTGATCGGGGCGCAGGCCTTCCAGGAGACGCCGCATTCGCACGCGCCCGCCATCGTGCTGGCCTTCGCGCCGCATCTCGCGGCCTGGGCCAAGACGCTGATCGACGGGGCGCTGGGGGCGGCCGGCACCAGCGCCGCTGCGGTGGGCATGGACAAGCTCGGACAGGTCGGGGTGCTCTATCACGGGCTCGCCGTGCTCGGTGAAGGCGCGATCCTCGGCGGGCTGATCCTCGGCGCCATCGCGACCTTCATCATCGAGCGCGACTTCCCGAGGGCCTCGGCCTTCGCGGCGGCCGGCGGCGTGCTGACCTTCTTCGGCTTCATGCACGGGCCCGCCGTGGGCTTCGCGGTGACCCCGACCCTGGCGCTCGCCTACATGCTGGTGGCCGGCCTGCTCTACGCGGCGGCCCGGGGCGCGGTCCCGGTCCCGGCGCTGGCGCCGACCGCGCACGCGCCGGCGGAGTAGATTTCGTGCCTCTCGCGCGCATCGACGAATCCGTCCGGTCCGGGGCTCGGCCTTCGGTCTCGATGTCCAGGCCGGGGTGAGGCCGGAAAAAAGGGGTCGCCTCATGGGCAACCCCTTCGCATTCCGGCCCGACGCGCCGCGCTATTCCGCGGTGCCCCATTCGTCCTTGGCCTGGGCGCAGGTCCGGTTCAGCTTGACCTTGCCGTCCTCCACCGCATCGATCGAGTCGACGTGGAGGAAGTGGTGCCGACCCTCGGCTTCGGGGTCGGTCCGGGTGAGCTTGATGCGCTGCCCGTCGAGATGGTCCACCGTGCCCACATGCCCGTCATCCGACCCGACGACCGGCATGTGCTCCCGGATCTTGCTGGTATCGACCATGGTTCGATCTCCCTACTCGGCCTTGGACTTGGGCTTGGACCCGGACTCGGCTTTGGCGCCCTTCTTCCGGGGAGCCGGCTCGTCCTCCGTCCCGGCCGCCTCTTCGGTCCCGGCCTCCTCGGAGCCCTCGACGTTGAGGCCCAGGGCGATCTGCGTGAGGAGTTCGTCGGTCTTCTTCTCCTCCTGAAGGGTCTCGTCGAGGAGCTTGGCGGCGTCCTCGTAGCCGAGCTGGCTCGCCCAGGTCTTGAGGGTGCCGTAGCGGGCGATCTCGTAATGCTCGACGGCCTGTGCGCAGCCGATCAGAACCGCATCCGCCGCCGGGCTGTCGCCGAAATCCTCGAGATCCTCTTCCATCTCGGCGGTCAGGCCCTGCATGGCCTCGCAGGTCTTGGCCCGCGCCGACTTGCCGATGATCTCGAACACCTGCTGGAGGCGCTCGACCTGGACGGCGCTCTCCTCGGCATGGGTCTCGAACGCCTGACGCAGCTCGTCGTGCTCGGCGGATTTGGCCGATTTCTTCAACGCGCGAACGGATTGCTTCTCGGCGTAATAGACGTCCTTGAGGGTCTCATAGAAAGCATCATTCAAGGTTTTCTGTTTGGCGGCCATAGACATCATCCCACTTCAACGAGTGTATTATTTCGTACCGACGCGTCATTGCGCTGTCAGTCATCAAAAGAACGCTCGTTCTGCCTTGAGGCTCCCAAAAATGAGAGATCTATATTTGGGGGAAAACTATGGGGATTGCGCTCGGCTGTGGAACCTTTCGCCGTCAGGCTGCCATGCTTGGCGGTCGCGCCGAGGTCAGGACGCGGCGGGAGGATGGAGCCGCAGGCGTCCGGCCTCGCCGCAGGCCGTGAACCAGTCCCGCTCGGCGTCCCAGGGGTGGCCCGACCAGCCGGCGAAGCCGAACCCATAGACGTCGATCGGGGGCAGGGACGGGCTCCGCCCCTCGAGGATGGCGAGCGCCACCAGGAAGCCCGTGCTCGGATTCGGGGTGCCGGAGACGCGGGGGGCGAGCTGCTGGCGGGCGCGGTCATGCAGGGCGGAGGGCAGGACATGGACCGGGCGGTGGGCGAGCTTGTCCCGCAGGGGCGCCGTCCAGCAGACGCGCTCATGGGCTCCCTCCTCGTCCGGCGAGAGTTCGGGGAAGGCCAGCAGGTAAGTGCGGGCGTGCCGGATCACGGGGCGATCGAGGAACCCGTCATCCTCCACCCAGGCGCGGGCCTGGCCTCCGCGATTGACGAGGGCGAGGAGGGTCACGCGCGATCCCGCCGGGCCGCCGAAACCCGCGGCGTTGTTGAAGCGCACCACGCAGGACGCCCCATCGATGGCCCGGCCGTGATCGCCGATCTCCGGCGCGTTGCCGACGAGGGCGAGGTGGGGATCGTCGAGGCCCGGCCATGACGACATGGGTCGAGTTCCTTTGAACAGGCCGCCGGTGCGGGGTCTCGCGGACGGGGCGTCGGGTCCTGAGCAGGTTTCGCAGAAGTGGCCCCCGGTTCTGCGATCGAAAACCTGCGACACAGCAAAGAGCTAAGCCGGGTGATGCGTTGGCTTGCCAACGCGAACCTGCTTAGGCCGGTCCGTCCGGCCGGGCCAGGGACGATCCGGGCGCCGTCCGCTCCATGCCGTTGAGGGCGTCCGCCATCGCATGCGCGGCCTCCCGACCCAGGCCGACCTGCCGGACGCTCTTCACCAGCGCCGGCTCCAGAGTCTTGGTGTCGTAGACCGTCCATCCTCCGAGTTCCGGAGCGATGGCGTAGACGGCATGCTCGTTGTCGTTCATGGCGTGCCTCGCATTCGAGGAGAGCGACTGTTCGGGGTCGATGGAACGGCCGGTGACGATCCGAGCTCCCCCTGCGGGCTCTGCGACCCTTGGTAACAGCGGTCTTTCGGCCGCCACCGCATCGGAACGTTTGCCGGATGCGGCACTATTCACGTTACGAGGGCGCCCGTCGCGTCTCCTGTCGGACCCTCTCGGATAAAGGGAGCGGCCGGCCGGCGGATGGGCGGATCCGATGGCCTCCCTGGGTGTGGCACGGACGCACCTGCCGCAGCGGGCGTGAGCCGCCGCTGCTTGTCAGCCACCCTGGCAGGGGATAGAGCCGTGCGGAAATGACGGGCGGGGCGGTCGACGCGCCGTCCGCGAGGCGCGTGACACACGGACGCGTTAACGGAGCCGTGCGGGAGGCCGGTCTAGGATCGGGGCCAAGCGGGCTCGGGTCTCGCGATCCACCCCACCACGGATAGGGCTGAAGGGCACATGACCTACGTCGTCACCGACAATTGCATCAAGTGCAAGTACATGGACTGCGTGGAAGTCTGCCCCGTGGATTGCTTCTACGAGGGCGAGAACATGCTCGTCATCCACCCCGACGAGTGCATCGATTGCGGCGTCTGCGAGCCGGAATGCCCCGCCGAGGCGATCAAGCCCGACACCGAGCCGAGCCTGGAAACCTGGCTGAAGCTCAACGCCGATTACGCGCGGAGCTGGCCCAACATCACGCAGAAGAAGGACGCCCCGTCCGACGCCAAGGACTGGGACGGCGTCGCCGGCAAGCTCGAGGCGCATTTCTCGGCCTCCCCCGGCACCGGCGACTGACCCCTCGGCCGGGCCGGTGGCCCGGAACGTCCGGTTCGCCTCGAGGTCACGGACACGTGATCCCCGGCCCGCCGACGGACACGGGCGCTTCACGACGCCGCGGATGGCGGGCCGGCCTGCGGAAGCGTCGACCCGGCAGGTCTTCGGAGATTCCCTCCCCGCGTGCATCGGGCGCCGTGCGGAGCCCGGCCCGACCGGTCGCTCACGCATGCCCTGCGTCGGCAATCCTTTGATTCGGCGCCCGGTTTGTGGTATGTAGACCGCCTGCCGTCGTTCGTGCCTGACGTGCTGCCTTTGGCTACCTCACCGGTGGTTTTCAAACTTTTCGACAGAGTCGGCTTCCCATCTTCCTGGGACGCTACCTCGGCGAGACGAGGCGGCATGTGATCGACCGCTGGAGGCGCATGCGCCTTCCGCGACCCCGATCGCATGGTGTGGATGATCGGTTAGCCTGGGACCCGCTCGGCCGGTGCATGACGCATCGATGGCCGGCGGACAAGGGGCTCAAGCCGGGTCACCCACCCCGGGAATGAAGGTTCAGCGCGACTCGACCCGCGCGATGTTCTGGAGGCGCTTCTCGCATGACGACAGCCAAGAAGACGACGGCAGGCCGCCAAGGCTTCAAGACCGGCGAAGCGGTGGTGTACCCAGCTCATGGCGTCGGCCGCATCACGGCGATCGAGGAGCAGGAGATCGCCGGCTACAAGCTCGAGCTGTTCGTCGTCTCGTTCGAGAAGGACAAGATGGTCCTGCGCGTGCCCACCGCCAAGGCCAACAGCGTCGGCATGCGCAAGCTCGCCGAGCCGGAACTCGTCAAGAAGGCCCTCGACGTGCTCACCGGTCGCGCCCGGATCAAGCGCACCATGTGGTCGCGCCGCGCCCAGGAATACGAGGCCAAGATCAATTCCGGCGACCTGCTGTCGGTGACCGAGGTGGTCCGCGACCTCTACCGGTCGGAGGCCCAGCCCGAGCAATCCTACAGTGAGCGTCAGCTCTACGAGGCCGCCCTCGACCGCGTGCTGCGCGAAATCTCCTCGGTGAACAAGATCACCGAGACGGAAGCGCTCAAGCTCATCGAGCAGAGCCTCGCCAAGTCGCCCCGCCGCGCCAAGGGTGAGGCGGAAGCCGAGGGCGATGCCGAGGCGGAAGGCGACAGCGACGAGATCCGGGAAGAGGCCGCCTGAGCGGACCGCCGATCTCAGACGGATCCATTCGACGATCGGGCCCGGCGCACCAGCGCCGGGCCTTTTTCTTTGCCGGCACCGCATCGGCGGTCGCGCCAACGACCGTCGCCCGGATGCTCCGATGCGCCGCAGGGTCACGGCCCCCTGTCAGCCCGAGCCGGCGGAACTATCCACGTAACGGCTCCGTTGTCCGGTGCCTGGGCGATGCCCCCGGGCTGGTGCCCTCGCTTTCCGGACCATTCGGGTCGACCGACCCGGAATGTCCGTCGCGGTGCGCGCACGCAACGGACAAAAGGCGGAGGCGGGAATGGCGGACATCGCGGGGATACGGCGACAGTTCATTCGTACGGCCATGGAGGCGCCCTTCCTGGCGCGAGACGAGGAACGTGGCCTCGCCGTCCGCTGGAAGGACGAGCGCGACGAGCACGCGCTCCACCGCCTGATCTCCGCCCATATGCGCCTCGTCATCGCCATCGCGGGACGCTTCCGGCATTACGGCCTGCCCATGGCCGACCTCGTCCAGGAGGGGCATGTGGGCCTGATGGAAGCGGCGGCCCGGTTCGAACCGGAGCGGGAAGTCCGCTTCTCCACCTATGCCACGTGGTGGATCAGGGCCTCGATCCAGGATTACATCCTGCGCAACTGGTCCATCGTCCGCGGCGGCACGAGTTCGGCCCAGAAGGCCCTTTTCTTCAACCTGCGTCGCCTTCGCGCCAAGCTGATGCAATCCACCGAGGAGCATGTGGGCGACGAGATCCATCGCCGCATCGCCACCGCCATCGGCGTCTCGCGCGAGGACGTGGCCCTGATGGATGCGCGCCTGTCCGGACCGGACATGTCTCTCAACGCCCCCGTGGGCGAGGAGAGCGAGGCCTCCTCCGAGCGGATGGATTTCCTCGTGGACGGGTCCGACCTGCCCGACGAGACGGTTTCGGCCTCGGTGGACGGAGAGCGCCGGCTCACTTGGCTCAACGAGGCGCTCACCGTGCTGTCCGAGCGCGAATTGCGCATCCTGCGCGAGCGGAGACTCACGGAGGATCAGGCGACCCTGGAGGCGCTCGGCCGCCGTCTCGGCATTTCGAAGGAGCGGGTCCGGCAGATCGAGAACCGCGCCCTGGAAAAGCTCCGGCGCGCCCTGGCCGAGCGTTTTCCACAGACCGCCGGTAACGTGTACGTCTGATCGGACGGTACTTGCCGCCCGCGCCCGGCCCCGGCACATTAACGCTTCGGCATCCCACGTGTGAGATGACGGACGTCGATGGCGTCGAGGTGCGTTGTGCGGGAAGTCCATGACGAGACCGGTGGGGCGCATAGGCCGCTGATGGCCCTCGCGGTGATCCTTGCCGCGAGCGTGACGATCACTGCCGCCGTCGCCGTCGAGCACGGTCTCGCGTGGCCCGCGGCCGTCGGCACGTTCTACGGCCTGGCCGCCCTCTGTCAGATCGCCTATCTCGGCCTCGTCGTCGCTCGCGAGTGGGACGGCACCTCCGGCCCGTCGATCTGACGGGTGACCTCCGCTTGTCCGAACGAGCCGACAGGCACCGGGACGCCGGACCGCGAGGGGACGGATCCTGACGTCACGGTCTGGGACGTCGATCTCACCCAGGCCATCGACCATCGGGCGACGTGCCGGGACCTTCTCTCCGACGACGAGATCGCGCGCGCCTCCCGATTCGTCCGCGACGTGGATCGCTGGCAGTTCGAGGCGAGCCACGCGGCCCTGCGCCTCGTGCTTGGGGAACGGCTCGGATCGGACCCGCGCGGCCTCGTCTTCGGCGCGGCGCCATCCGGCAAACCGCATCTCGCGGGGGAGCAGGCCGGGTCATGCCGCTTCAGCCTGTCCCATTCCGGCAGCCGCGCCCTGATCGGGCTTTCCTCCTCGGCGGAGATCGGCGTCGACGTGGAAGAGATACGCCCGATGCCCGATCTGCTGCGCATCGCGCGGGCGCATTTCGCCAGACGGGAAATCGCCGCCCTCGAAACCCTGCCGCCACGCGACCTCATTGCGGCGTTCTTCGCCTGCTGGACCCGCAAGGAGGCCGTGGCGAAGGCGACCGGCCAGGGCCTCTCCCTGCCCCTCGACAGCTTTGCCGTCTCCGTCACGCCGGACAGGGCGGAGTTGCTGACGATGCCGGTCGGGACGAATGCGTGGAGCCTGCATGCCCTCTCCACGGCACCGGGCCATGCCGCCGCGATCGCGGTCATGGCGGCCGATGTCGGCTGCATCCGCCGCACCCTTGCCCCCGATTGGGCCGCCCGTCCCGCCGCCATATCGCAACAAGGGCCATGATGGCGCTTGCGGCCCCGCGCCTGCCTCGCTATACGTCCGCTCGCCGGTGGAGACGCCGGCCGTCGGAGTGTAGCGCAGTCTGGTAGCGCACCACGTTCGGGACGTGGGGGTCGCAGGTTCAAATCCTGCCACTCCGACCAAATTTCCCGAGAGTTCGCAGTCTCTTAACTGCTTCCCCACAAATATTAGCCGCACGGCGTGGACCGCCTGACGAGCCTCTGTCTCCGCATGATGGTGTCCGCCGCCTTCGCGAACGGCGTGCCGTTGGCGACGAGCCGCGTCGCTGCACTACGGCTCGGCTCGCTCGCGGTGCGTCAGGCCGGTCCCGGCGGCGGGCGGCGCATCAGATCAGATGCGCGAAGTGGTTTCCCAGCCGCCTCGCTTCCGCCTGAAGGTCGTCCTCGTTCGGGGCGGCCTGCCCGGACAGGCGGGCGACGATCACGGGCAGCCGCCAAGCGTCGATGTCCCGCCTGTCGATGCCGCTCAACCGGCAATACGTCCAGACATAGAAATCGGCCAATCTCGCGCGGATCCGCGCATCGGCCGCTTTCGCCCAGGCATTGACGAAGCGGGTGCGTCCGGATCGCAGGATGAGCTCGGTGCGGGCGACGTCCGCTGTGGGATGCCCAGCCGTCGACTTTTCCCAGTCGATGACGACCAGACCGTCCGGCGTGTAGAGCGCGTTCTCGGGGTGGAGATCTCCGTGGCAGAGATTGTCCCCATCGGGCAGGCGATCGAGCACGGCGAGCGTCGTTTGCTTCAGCCAGGCAGGCACTCTCGCTCTGGAGACTTGAACGCGCAGTGCGTCCTGCTGGTTGGGAAGCGGAGCATTGACGATGGTGTGGATGCCGAATTGAATATGCGCGAGTTGCCTCAGGGCGCCCAGCATGCCGACCGGGTTCCTCCTGAAGTGTTCGAGAACCGTCTTGCCGTCGATATGCTCGAACAGCACGCCGGATCGTCCGTGCCGCTCGATGATTCCCAAGGGAGCCGGGACGCGCAGGCCTTGGGAATGGGCGAACGACGTCGCGACGAACTCCTTTTCGGCGAGGGACTTTCCCCATTTCGCCTTGTAGAGCTTCAGTATCTGGCCCGATTTGTCGACAAAGACTTCGGCACTTCTTCCCTCACCGATGCGCTGTGTCCGATCAAGAGCGATCTCTTGCGTCGATACCATATCGATCCAACGTCATGGCCCCCTCCATGCCATGCGCGAGAGTATCGTCGATGAAGATCAGCCGGCAATCCATTCCGGGACGGGATCGGTGCCGGCATGGGGACGAGGTGCCGCTGCGCACACATGGCGCAGCAAAAACCCCGCTCCGGCTTTCGCCGGGCGGGGTCCCAATGCGAGGGCTCTTCGCTCTGAAGTCTGCGGCCCGTCAGTATCCGTAGCGGCGAGCGCGACGATAGTTCTGGTCCTGGCGGCGCAGATGCGCCCCATACCGGCGATCATGGAGCATCTGTCGGCGAATGTGCTTCCGATAGCGGTACTGGGGCGAATGGCCGTAACCGGACCGGTACCCGTACCCGTACTGGACGGTTTCGACGGCCGCCGGCTGTCCGAGCGCGGTGGCATCCACGGCCAGGGGGGCGGCCTGAGCCGTTGACGTCAAGCCGGCACATACGAGTGCCGCAGCGAGCGCGAGGGAGCGCAGGTCTTTCATCGGATATCCTTCCTTGTGGGTAGGCCGACGGCATCTAGGGCGGCGAAGCTTGGCTTCAACCCAAAAATTCGCCGCGGTGCGAGCCCGGCGGGTCGGGTCGTTCAGTGGGGGGCTCCCCAGAAGGCCCAGGCCCCTTCATACCCTCCCGGAAACCGCGCATTGATGCCGATGACGCCAGGCAGGGTCAGCAAAAGCGGTCGCCAGTTTTGCGTCCTGAAACCTGCGAACCCGCTCAGGCGCGGCGAGGCCGGGCGCGATGAGGGAGAACCATGCGACGCTGTTTCGTCTGTGAGGCCGATAGCCTCGAGCCGACGGACCGGCACATCCTCCATGAGGGTGGGCGGCGGCGGGCGTTTCCCATCGCCTGTGCCTCGTGCGGCGTGCTCGTGCAGGACGGGGCGGACCCGGCCGCATGCTGGGCCGATCTCGCGCGGGCTCTGGCCGGGCGCGCGTTCCGCCTCGATCCGCAAGCGCCCTACGGTCTCGACATCTATACCCTGCGCCTTGCCGCCACCCGGCTGCGCCGTGGCGTCAGGCCGGTCGGCGGGGCCGACCGCGCGGCCCTGCTGCATCCGCATTCCGAGCGGGCCGCCGCCGGCGATCTGTTCGATCTCGATGCCGCACTGCCGGCCACGGTCTCGCTCGGCCTCCTCTGCCGGCCGCAGGATCTGGATGCCGTGCTGGCCCGCCTTCCCGCCCACGCGGCCTGGACCGGCGACGCGGTGGTCCTCGTCGACGCCCCCGGCAGCCCGCCAACCGCCGCGCCCATCAGCGGCTATCCCTCCGGCGCCGTGCGGGTCGCCGCCCGCCCCCTCGCCGGCGATTTCGCGGCCCAGCGCAACGCGCTGCAGGCCCTGTCGCGCCGTGCCTGGATGCTCCAGCTCGACGCCGACGAGGAGTTGGCAGCCGCCGTGGGTGAGCTGCTTCCGGCCCTTGCCGCCCTGGCCGAGGAGGGAGACGTCCTCTCCATCGGCCTGCCCCGGCGCAACCGCGTCGACGGGGGGTTGTCGGATGTCTATCCGGACGTTCAGTACCGCCTGAATCGCGCGCATGTCCGCTTCGGGGGGCGTGTTCACGAGCGGCCCGATCTCGGCGGCGCGTGGCGGCGGGGCTTCATCTCCCTCCACGGCGCCATCGAGCACCGGCTCTCGCGCGCCCATGTGGAGGCGCGGTCCCGGCGCTACGAGGCGATGGACCCCGGCCGGGGGCGGCCTGAGGAGGAGACGGCGCTGCTGCGCCCCTACCGGCCCTGACGCGCTGCCGCGATGGCCCGTTCGTAGAGCGCCAGGGTCTCGGCCCCGAGCCGCGCCCGGTCGAAGGCGCCGCTCGCCGCCAGGGCACGGCCCCGCAGGCGAAGGCGCAGGGCGGAATCCAGGAGCAGCGGACGGATGGCCTCGGCCAGGGCCGCCCCCGTCGCTTCCCGCGCGAGAAGGCCTGCGCCCGGCCCACCGATGAAGGCGCGGGCGCTGGCATCCTGGGCGCAGGCCACCACCGGGCGGCCATGGGCCAGGGCCTCCTGGTAGACGAGGCCGAAACTCTCGTAGCGCGAGGGGGCGAGGACGACATGCGCTCGCGCATAGGCGGCCTCCAAGGCCACGGCGTCGATCCGGCCTAAGGGGCGCAGGCGCCGTCGCGCGACGGCGGGACAATCCGGCGGGAGATCGGCCTCGGGCACGCCGACGAGGGCGATCTCGAAGGGGGGAAGCGTTCCGGCCTCGCAATCGGCACCGAGGATCGCGGCGGCGGCGAGCAGGAGATCGAACCCCTTGCGCGCCTCGGCCCGGCCGACGAACAGCAGGCGGACCGGGCCGCCCGTGGCCTCCGGATAGGGCGCAGCGCGAGCGCGTTCCAGCATCTCCGGGGGCAGGCTCAGGCCGATCACCGCATGGGGCCGGGCGGTATGGGGCCGGGCCGGCTGAAGGCCGTAGAGCGCCGTCATCCGCGCCGCGTGCGCGCCGGTATTCGAGATCAGGCCGGCGCTCGCCCTCGCCTGCCGGCGTTCCAGCCGGTCGGCGGCGAGACCGTCCAGGCGGTCGCGCAGGGAGGCGGCCGGTTCGCGCGAGAAGGCGGCGGGCGTGGAGTTGCGGGTCACCAGGGGCGGGGCCGCGCCGCCTCCGAGCAGGGCGGCCGGCCCGTACCAGTTCGTGGCCTCGATGCAAGCGAAGGGATGCCGGGCATGGGCCCGCAGCACCGCCCGGCGGAAGGCGATGGGCGCGGCGAGGTGCCCGGCCGATCCCCACAGGCGCAGCCGCGCGAGCCGCGAGCCCGGCGGGAGGCCGATCCCCTCGATCCCGACGCCCGCATGGTCGCCGGACCCGGTGCGGTCGAGGGTGAACACCGTGACAGTGACGCCGAGCGCGCTCAGGCTCTCGGCGATCTCGCGCGCGGCGGTGGAAAGCCCGCTCGGGGCGGGGGGATAGTCCCAGGCGAGGAGCGCCGTGCGCATGCGCCCGCTCACCGGCCGAGCAGGCGCCGGTAGATCGCGAGGTAGTCGGCGGCCATGCGCTCGGCGGTGAAGCGCGCCTCGAAGCGGCGGCGCACCTGCGCCCGGTCGAGCTCGCCCACCCGCGCCAGGGCCGCCACCGCCTCGGCCTCGGAGGAGACGACGAAGCCCGTGACCCCGTCCTCGACGATCTCCGGCACGGAGCCCCGGTTCCAGGCGATCACCGGGGTGCCGCAGGCCATGGCCTCGATCATCACGAGGCCGAAGGGTTCGGGCCAGTCGATGGGAAACAAGAGCGCGCGCGCGCCGCCGAGGAGCCGGCCCTTGGCGGCATCGTCCACCGGGCCGACATAGACGGCGTCGTCACCGAGCAGCGGGCGGACCGCCCGGTCGAAATAATCCGGGTTCCCCACATCCACGGTTCCGGCGAGGCGGATCGGCAGGCCCGCCGCGCGGGCGACGCGGATGGCGACGTCGGGCCGCTTCTGGTCGGTCATCCGGCCGATGAAGGCGAGATGGCCCTCCGGCTCGCTCCGTAGGGCGTAACGGTCGCGGGCGATGCCGTGATGGACGATGCCGGCGCGGTTCGCCGCCGGGATGCCGGCTTCCTGCGCCGCCGAGATCGCCGCCACGGGCAGGTCGGGGAAGCCGGCGAAGAACAGCGCCCGGTCGCGCTCGTCCACGCGCCAATGCACGGTCGTCAGGCTGCGGCATCGCCGCGCGCCGAGCACGGGCGCATGCGCGAACTCGCCGTGGCAATGGACGATGTCGAAATCGTCGAGGCGGCGGGCAAGCGCTTCCATCTGGAGCGCTTCGAGGGCCGCCGGCACTCCCGGAGCCACGCGGCCCTCACGGGCCTCCAGGGCGGCGAGACTGAGATGATCCCCGACCCTTGGTATATCTGTCACACTGTCCGCCGGGGCGAAGAGCGTTACCTCAACCTGCAAGTTTCGCAGTGCTATGCTGAGATCATGGATGACGCGCTCCGTCCCGCCATGATGCGTCGGAGGGGTCGGAAAGATGTTGGGTGCGACCTGCGCGATACGGATCACGGGTTGTTCTTGTGTTTTAGGTATGAAAGTCGACATTTTATCCGTGGTTGACGCGCCGGCACCCCGCCGCTGATGTTCGTTCTTCATATCGCGCTTCAAGGATGTCTCCGCGGTGACGACGTCGCCTACGGCCTCACCGCCGATACGGGCGGCCATATCCGCTACCTGCTCGATCTCGTCCGGGCCTGTGACCGGGATCCGGCCTCGGACCGGATCGTCATCGCCACCCGTCTGTTCGAAAGTGCGCTCGGAGCCGACTACGCCGTGCCCGAGGAAGCCGTATCGGACAAGATGACGATCGTGCGACTCGCCAGCGCGTCGCCGGATTACCTGCCCAAGGAAGCGCTGCACGGGGAGGTGGCGAGCTTCTCCGAAGCCCTCGTCGCGTGGATCGCCGCGCAGCCCATGCGCCCCGCCATGATCCACGCGCATTATGCCGATGCGGCCGCCGTCGCCGCCCTGGTCGAGGACCGGCTCGGCATCCCCTTCGTGTTCACCGCGCATTCCCTCGGACGGGTGAAGGCCCGCGCCATGGGCCGGCCGCCGACGGATACCCCGTCCCTGGCCCACCGGATCGCGGCCGAGGAGACGGCCCTGGCCCGCGCCGCCCTGGTCATCGCCTCCTCGCGCGACGAGGCCGAGGTGCAATACGCGACCTATGCCGCCTACGATCCCGGCCGCATCCGCGTGCTGCCGCCGGGCAGCGACCTGGCGCGCTTCCACGCGGCGCGGACCTGCCCGAGGGTCGACGCCTCCATCGACCGTTTCCTGCGCGAGCCCGGAAAACCCGCGCTGCTCGCGCTGGCCCGGCCCGTGGCGAGGAAGAACCTCGCCGCCCTGGTCACCGCCTATGGCGAGAGCCCGGAACTGCAGGCGCGCGCCAACCTCGTCCTCGTGGCCGGCACCCGCGACGACCTCGACGACCTCGACGGCGGCATGGCCGAGACCATGCGCGACCTCCTCGTGCTCATCGACCGCCACGATCTCTACGGGCTTGTGGCCTATCCGAAGACCCACCGCCCCGACGACGTGCCGGCCCTCTACGCCTATGCCCGCGAGCGCGGCGGGGTGTTCGTCAACCCGGCCCTCAACGAGCCCTTCGGCCTGACCCTGCTCGAGGCCTCCGCCGCCGGCCTGCCGCTGGTCGCCACCGACAGCGGCGGTCCCAACGACATCGTCGAGACCTGCGGCAACGGCCTCCTCGTCGATCCGCGCGATCCGGCCGGGATCGCGCGGGCCTGCCTGCGCATCCTCACCGAGCCCGGCCTGCGCGACCGCTACGTCGCCGGCGGCGAGCGGGCGGCGGCGGCCTACGATTGGGACCGGCACGCCCTGCGCTACCACGCCCTGCTGCGCGCCCTCGGGGCGGCCGAGGCGCCGTCGAGCCATCCGCGCCAGCTCCTGATCTGCGACATCGACAACACCCTGGTCGGGTGCGACGCCGGCCTCACCGCGTTCCGCCTCTGGCGCAGCGAGCAGGAGGGCCTCGCCTTCGGCGTCGCCACCGGGCGGTCGTTCCACAGCGCCATGGCGATCCTGGAGCAGCAGGCGAGCCCGCGCCCCCAGGTGATGATCACGTCGGTGGGGTCGGAGATCTACCATCTCGACGCCAACGGGGTGAGCTACACCGCCGACCGGGCGTGGCGGGACACGGTCTCCCGTGGCTGGAGCCGGGAGGACGTGCGGGCCGTGCTCGGGCAGGTTCCCGACCTCGTTCCGCAAGGCCCCCTGGAACAGCGCCCGCACAAGCTCAGCTATTTCGGCGATGCCGCCACCGCCCGGCGCGTGCGCGGCAGGCTCGACGCCTCGGGCCTCGCCGCCTCCATCATCCACAGCCACGGCCGCTACCTCGACGTGCTGCCGCCCGCGGCCTCGAAGGGGACGGCGGTCGACCATGTCCGCGCGCTGTACGGGCTTACCGAGGGCAACGTGTTCGTGGCGGGCGATTCCGGCAACGACGTGGAGATGCTGCGGGTGCGGCGACAGGCGATCATCGTCGCCAACTTCTCCGATGACCTCGCCACCCATGCGGCGCTCGGCCATTCCTACGTCGCCCGCGCCTCTCATGCGCGCGGCGTCATCGAGGGCGTGGCGCATTTCCGGAAGATGCCCGTCCATGCCGGCTAGAGCGCGCTCGGTGAGCGTTCTCACCCTGGTCCGCCACCGGGACGGGCATCTGCGCAACCTGATGCGCGGGCTCGCCCGGCAGACGGTGGCGCCCCTGGAACTCGTGATCGCCTGGATGCAGCCGGAGCCGGCCCCCGACCTGCCGGATCCCGGCTGTCCCGTCCGGCATCTGCATGTACCAGGGGAGCCGATGCCGCTGGCCGCCGCCCGCAACCGCGCCGCCGAGGCGGCGCAGGGCTCGCGCCTGATCTTCCTCGACGTGGATTGCATCCCCGGGCCGGGGCTGGTGGCGGCCTATGCCGGAGCCGAGGCCGAGGCGCTGCTGCTGGGCGAAGTGCTCTACCTGCCCGAGGGCGCCGTGGGGGCCAGCCTCGATTGCGAGGCGCTCGACCGTGCCGGGCGGGTGCACCCGGCCAAGCCCCCGATCCCGGAGACCGGACTGCGCCCGGAGCCCGAGGCGCGGGAGCTCTGGGGCCTGTCCTTCGCCCTCCCGGCCTCGGCCTACCGCAGCGTCGGCGGCATGGACGAGGGCTTCTCGGGTTATGGCGGCGAAGAAACCGATTTCGCCCTGCGCCTCGCGGCCTCCGGCCTGCCGACCTTCTGGATCGCCGGGGCGCGGGCCTACCACCAGCATCACCCGGTCCACGTGCCGCCCCTGCCGCATTTCGAGTCGATCCTGCGCAACGCCACCCGCTTCCATGCCCGGCACGGCAGCTGGTGCATGGAATACTGGCTCGGCCAGTTCCGCGAGGCCGGCCTCATCGCCTGGGACGCGCAGGCCACCTCCATCCGGCGCCTGCGCACCCCCGACCCCGCCGAGATCGCCGCCGCCCGGCAGCCCGGCACGCGCCTGTTCTCCTGACCCCGACCCGAGCCCCATGACGAAACCCATCGCCTTCTTCGTCCACCACCAGGGGCGCGGACACGCCAACCGCACCCGCGCCGTGGTGGCCGAGTTTTCCGCCACGCGGCCGGTCTCCGTCCTCACCGCCGATCCGAGCCTGTTCGACGGGTTCTCCCGCGACATCGAGATCGTCGCCCTGCCCAACATGATCGGCGCCAGGGTGCCCACCGCGCGCCTGTTCGCCGAGCCGACGCCCCGCGTGATGCATTGCGTGCCGCTGGGCGTGAGGGAGACGCGCCGGACCATGCGAACCATCCTCGACCATCTCGACGACCGGGAGGTCGGCCTGTTCGTGGTGGACGTCTCGGCCGAGATCGCCCTGCTGGCGCGCGCGGCCAGCGTGCCGGCGGTCCAGATCCGCATGCACGGCGACCGCTCCGACATCGGCCATGTGGGCGCCTACGAGGCCTGTATCGGCATGCTCGCCCCCTTCGACGAGCGGCTGGAGCAGGACGATTACCCGGATTCTCTGCGCGCCAGGACCTTCTACAGCGGCGGCCTCTGCACCAGCGTCGATCCGGTGCTCCCCCGCGCCGAAGCCCGCGCCCGCCTGCGGCTCGATCCCCACCGGGAGATCGTCGTCGCCGTGACCGGCGGCGGGGGCAGCGGCACGCCCTACGCCCCCCTCACCGTGGCGGCGCGCGCCGTGCCGGACGCCCTCTGGCTGACCCTGGGGCCGACCCACCGCGAGGGCCACGAGACCGATTTCGGCAACCTGCGCGAACTCGGCTGGGTGCCGTCCGTGACCGATTACCTCGCGGCCGCCGACATCGTCATCGCGTCCGCCGGCGACAACACGGTCCACGAGGTCGCGCGGGTGGGCGGGCGCCTCGTGGTGATGCCCGAATGGCGCTATTTCGGCGAGCAGACCCGCAAGGCCGAGGCCCTGGTGCGCCTCGGCGTCGCCGTGCAGGCCCCGCACTGGCCCGGCGACCTCCAGGGCTGGCGCGACCTCCTCGACCGCGCGCGCCGTCTCGACGGCGAGACCCTGCGCCCGCTCCACGCCCCGGACGCCGCCGCCCGCGCCGCCGGCTGGCTCGAAGACCTCACCGACGAACTCTGGGCCGGCGCGCCCGCCGCTTGAACCCTTCCGATCCCCAAAACCGGACCTCGAGAATGTCGACCGTTTCCGTCGTGACGCTGGCCAAGGGACGGCCCGCGCATCTCACCAACCTCGTCCTCGGCCTGATGCGTCAGACGCGGGCACCCGCCGAACTCGTCGTCGCCCGCATGCAGGACCAGCCCTACGACCTGCCGGAGGCGCCGTTCCCGATCCGCCAGATCCCGGTGGCGGGAGACCCGCTGCCGCTGGCCGCCGCACGCAACCGCGCCGTGGCGGCCGCGTCGGGGGAGGCTGTGGTCTTCCTCGACGTGGACTGCATCCCCGCGCCCACCCTCGTGGCCGATTACGCCCGTCGCCTCGGCGAATGCGACGGATTGCTGATGGGCGAGGTGCTCTATCTCCCCGGCGGGGCCACCGCCGGTGCGTGGAGCTCCGACGGGTTCGCGGATGTCGCCGTCCGGCATTCCGACCGGCGCGGCCCGCCGGCCGAGGGCATCGAGATCTGCAACGATTATCGCTGCTTCTGGTCGCTGAACTTCGCCATGCGGAAGGCGACCTTCCTCGGCGTCGGCGGCTTCGACGAGCGCTATGCGGGCTATGGCGGCGAGGACACCGATTTCGGCAAGCTTCTCGACCAGCGCGGCATCGCCATCGCCTGGCTCGAAGGCGCGCGCGTCTATCACCAGTATCATCCGCACCACATGCCGCCGATCCACCATCTCGACAGCGTGGTGCGCAACGCCGAACTGTTCGAGGCGAAGTGGGGCTACCGGACCATGGGCCATTGGCTCCATGCGTTCCGCCTCATGGGCCTGATCGACGACACGCCCGGCCGGCCGATCCGCATCCTGCGCCGCCCGGATGCCGACGATCTGGCGCTCACGGGCCAGCAGAGCCACCAGCCCTATTCCAACACCGCCTCGGTCATCCGCATCCTCGATGCGCGCAACGCCGCCGCCCTCACCGAGCGGGCCGGAACCCTCGCGGCGGAGCCCGAGCCCGCATGACAGCCATCCGATGAGGATCGCGCTCCTCGCCCATGTGCGCCAGCCCATCGCCCAGCCCTTCAAGGGCGGTATGGAGGCCCATAGCTGGCACCTCGCCCGGGGGCTGCAGGCCCGCGGCCACGAGGTCGTGCTGTTCGCCTCCGGCGACAGCGACCCGCGCTTCGCCCTCGACCCGGTCCTGCCCGAGCACCAGGAGCGGACGTTCCCCGGGCAGGAGCATACCGGCAACCCGGCGCTGATCGCGCATCTCGATGCCGGCTACGCCGCCGCCTGCGACCGGATCGCCGCCGGGGGCTTCGACGTGGTCCACAACAACAGCCTCAGCCGCCTGCCCCTGGCGCGCGGGCGAACGGAGGCCGTGCCCACCGTCACCTCCCTCCACGTGCCGCCCTACGATGCCCTGCGCTGGTTCGTTCACGACGGTGTCGCCCCCTCGCACCGGATCACGGTGACGTCGCAAGGGCAGCTGCGTGCCTGGTTCCCGGAAGGGGCACCGCCCGAAGTGTCGGTGCTCCACAACGGCATCGACCCGGCCGATTGGCCCTACCGCGACCGTGGCGACGGCAGCGCCGTCTGGTGCGGCCGGATCACGCCCTACAAGGGGACGCACCTCGCCATCGAGGCGGCGCGGAAGGCGGGCATCGCCCTTACCCTCTTCGGCTCGACGGAGGACGCCGAATACTGGGAACAGGCGGTCAGGCCACTCCTCGGCGGCGCGATCCGCTATGGCGGCCATCTCGACGGGGCCTCCCTCGCGGCGGAAATCGGACGGGCCTCGGTCTTTCTGTTCACCCCCTGCTGGGACGAGCCGTTCGGCCTCGTCGCCATCGAGGCCATGGCCTGCGGCCTGCCCGTGGCCGGCATCGACAGGGGAGCGGCCCGCGAGGTCATCGGCGAGGCGGGCGCCTTCGCCCCGCCCGGAGACGACGAAGCCCTCGCCGACGCGATCGGGCGAGCGCTGGCCATCCCGCGACGCGGCGCGCATGAGCGCGTCCTCCGCCACTTCACGCACGACGTCTGGCTGGACGCGTGCGAGGCGCTGTACGCCGACGTCCGACGTTCGCACCCCGGCGGCCGGGATCGGTAGAGCTACGATCGTCACATATATCGCGGGCTGCGCCACCCTGCCTTCCTCCACCTCGCGGGGAGGAGTTGGAGGTGGGGGCGGTCGGGCGACCCTCATGCTGCGGAGGCTGGCGAAGCCACTCCCACTCCTGACCTTTCCCCAGAAGCTACAGGATTCACACATCGGCTCGACGGCTGTTGCCTCTACCCAAGAGGGTTCGGCATAGGCGCGACGGGCACCCTCTCCTTCCAGGAGAGGGTGCCCGCGCATCCCGCGAGATGCGTGAACATCGTAGTCCGGCACGTGGGGAGGGACGCGCCTCCGGCGGGGATCCCTTGTCCGGCAGCCGCCGCGCGGTCGCGCGGGCAGGCCCGATCGGACGCTTCGAAACGGATCGAAGCCGAAGGCTTTAGCCTTCGCTATCCATCGAATGCTGCACGGCACAAAACGATAGCCCGCCGCAGCAAGATGAATACAGTGCATGAAGCATATGGAAACGATCGTTAAGTATTAAATCGTACCCAACCGCCAATGCAGCGGCAACAACGCCAGTGCTCCGGAACCGATCGAGTAGGCTGGGTCTTTGAAGCTCGGGCCTCAAGTGCCCGCCATGCCATGTAAGCCGGCATGATCTTCAATCTATCCCGTCGTTCTCGATTTGTGGGTTTGGAGAAAACAATGGCCACTGTCTCGATCCTGACCAATGCTGGCTTCGACGTTCGCGATTTCTTCGTTCCCAACCTGGGTGGTGCCGACCTCACATTCACCGGCCTCGTCGACAGCGTCGGCGACCTCCTTCTCGACGGCAGCCGAACGGATACGTTCGAGGTTCTCACCATCGAGGCGAACGGCCTCACCTACAACTACAGCGGCAATTGGGAGATCGAGGCCTCCACCGGCCTGTTGACCGGAACGGTCTCGGCCAGCGGCGGGTACGACGGGGTCGAGGTCAAGCTCGGCGATACGGTCCTGGCGACGCTCGACCTGCCGTTCCAGCCGGTCAACCTCGGAACGGAAACCAGCACCGGCATTCTCGGGGACGTCGGAGACCTGGTGACGGATCTCGTGGGCGGCACCGTGGACATCCTCCTCGGAACCCTCGATGACACGGTCTCGCTGGTGGGCCTCAATCTCGACGCCACCCCCGACCTCATCGACATCGTCATCGATGCCGGCGGCACCCAGACCGGCGGCGACGGCGACGACACCCTGCGCGGCGGCATCGGCGGCGACACCCTCGACGGCGGCGCCGGCAACGACACCATGATCGGCGGGGCGGGCGACGACACCTACATCGTCGATTCGGCCGGCGACACCGTTGTGGAGGATGCCGGCGAAGGCGACGACACCGTCCGCTCGTCGGTGACCTACACCCTTCCCGACAA
>NZ_NKUG01000270.1 GCF_014845095.1 Methylobacterium bullatum
GGCGAACAGGGCCGCGAAGATGAGGCAATCGCTCATCAGGTAGATCCAGAAGCCGAGCATGGTGCCGCCTTCGGGATGGTGATCCTCCTCCATGTAGAAGGAGGGTGCCTCGCCGTCCTTGGCGAGGGTGGGGGAATGCGACGCCATGGTTCTCAGACCCGACCTTCGAGCATCCGCGTCCGTTCAGTCTCGGTACCGATGACGGCGTCGGCCGAGATGTAGAAGTCGCGGTTGTAGTTGAACGTGTGACCGATGGCGACGACGGCCATGGCGATGAAGGTCAGCGCCGCAAGCCACCAGATGTACCAGATCATACCGAACGAGAAGCCGATGCTGAGGATACCCAGGATCATGCCCGTACCGGTGTTCTTCGGCATGTGGATCGGACGGAAGCCCTTGAGCGGTCGCGCATAGCCGCGACGCTTCATGTCCGACCACGCATCGTGGTCGTGGATCACCGGCGTGAAGGCGAAGTTGTAGTCCGGCGGTGGGGAGGAGGTCGACCATTCGAGGGTCCGACCGCCCCACGGATCGCCGGTGTGGTCACGCAATGCTTCGCGCCGCATGAAGCTCACCACGAGCTGGATGATGAAGGAGAGGATGCCGAGTGCGATCAGACCGGCGCCGAAGGCAGCGATGATGAACCAGATCTGCAGCGACGGGTCGTCGAAATGCTGGACGCGGCGGGTCACGCCCATCAGGCCGAGGACGTAGAGCGGCATGAAGGCGAAGTAGAAGCCCGAGAGCCAGAACCAGAACGACATCTTCCCCCAGAACGGGTCGAGCCGGAAGCCGAAGGCCTTCGGGAACCA
>NZ_NKUG01000271.1 GCF_014845095.1 Methylobacterium bullatum
CTTCGGGGCGGGGCCCGACACCGGGCTCCTGTCACGAGGCCCGCGTCGCCGGCCTTCCACCGCCGGCCGGGGCGTGTTTGGGGGGCTTCAATAATGCGGCGGGGGCGGTTCCGGGGCGCCGGTGCCGGTGCGGGCGCCGGCCTCCTCGACCTGCTCCACGAGCTTGGCCAGATGCCGCGTCAGGGCATCGATCTGGCGCCATTGCGCGGTGATCGTCGCGTTGAGGTCGTCGATCACCACGTCCTGCTCGGTCAGCCGCATCTCCAGGGCGTCGATGCGGGCGGAGAGCGTGTCGTCGTCGGTCATGGCTGGCCCCGCCTCATCGCAATGTCTCGGGATCGTGGTCGGGCCGCTCGACGAGGCCGGGTCCGAGCGCGATGCGGTGGTCGAAGACGAAGCAGTCGCCGCGCCAGCGGCTCTCGGCCTCGGGGATCGTCTCGAGATAGCGCAGGATGCCGCCCTCCAGATGGTGGACCGTGCCGAACCCCTTGGCGCGCATATAGGCCCCGGCCTTCTCGCAGCGGATGCCGCCGGTGCAGAACATCGCCACCGCCGGATGCGCGGCGGGGTCGAGGCCGTCGACATAGGCCCGGAAATCCGAGAACCGCGACAAATGCGGGTCGGTGGCCCCCTCGAACGTGCCGAGATTGACCTCGAAGGCGTTGCGGGTGTCGAGGAGGAGCAGGCCCGGCGTATCGAGCAGCGCGTTCCACGCCTCGGGCGGCACGGGAATCCCCGCCTCGCCCGCATCGGTGGCGCCGTCGTCGAAGGTCACGATCTCCCGCTTCACCCGCACCTTGAGATGAGCGAACGGCGCTGCCTCCGCGCGCGAGAGCTTCACGTCGAGATCCCTCAGGCGCTCGCCGAAAAGCGGGCCGTCGCGCAGGTCCGACAGGAGCGTGGCCATGCCGGCCTCGCTGCCAGCGATGGTGCCGTTGATCCCCTCGCGCGCCAGGAGGAGCGTGCCGAGGATGCCGAGTTCCACGCAACGCCGCTCCAACGCGTCGCGCAGGTCTGCGGCGTCGGGCAGGGGAACGAAGCGGTAGAGGGCGGCGACGGTGTAGGGCATCGGCGGCAGGGTCTATCAGGCGTGGCCTTTAGGGGGAACCGCTGGGCGCCCCGCCCTCGATCCGGCGCAGGACGAAGGTGGTGCCGACTTCCGGCTCGCGCCGCCAATGGTTCTCCCCCGCCGGCACCAGGCCCACCACATGGCCGCGCCGTGCCACCAGGGTGAGCCGGCCGGGAGCCGCCAGCCAAGCGGCCGGATCGAAGGTCGTCAGCCCGCTGTCGCGGCAGCCCTCGAGCAAGCGGACCGGGGCGGTCCCTCCCCCCTCCGCGGGTTTCAGTTCCAGGCGGCAGACGTCCTGCTCGCGGTAGCGGTCGAGGGCGTAGACGCCCGCCGTCGGCCGCGCGCCGGCAGGCGTCGCTGCGCCAGTCTGCGCCCCGGTATTCTGGCCCCCTGCGGCAGTCGGATCGTCCCGTTCGAGCTTGAACCCGGCGCCGCCATCCGGCGCGGGCGCGGGAGGGGGCGCCATCGCCACGATCTGGAGCGGGACGAGGCTGTAGACCTCACCCCCCTCGGTCTTGGCCATGAGGCTGCGCCGGTCGTCCCGCGCCTTGAAGATCAGGACCGGCCGGACGTTCTTGTCCACGAGGCGGACGACGCCGTCCACGAACAGCCAGGCGGCGACCTCGTTCAGGATCGGCAGGGCACGGCGGCACCCGGCGGGAAACGACAGGCGCCGCCCGCCCTCGAAGCTCTGCGACGCGAGGGTCATGACGCAGCGCCGCGTGCTGCCGTCCCGCGACAGGTCCCAGGTGCCGGGAACCCCTTCGATGGTGGGCGGCAGGGTCTCCACGAAGCCGGGGGGCGGGCTCGCCGCGGCGGGCGTCTCCGAGG
>NZ_NKUG01000272.1 GCF_014845095.1 Methylobacterium bullatum
ACACGGCCCTTCGCGCCGGCCGCTTCCAGAAGCGCCAGGCCACGCCCTGCATCCACCTTGACGATTCGCGCGGCCATACCGGCGATCCGCGGCGCTGCGCAGGCCTCCAGGGCCGAGGAGCTCGTCAGGACGCGTCCCGGGGCGACGATGAGGCCGATTCCCACATTCGTCGCGGCTCGGGTCAGTTGCGGCAGGGCTCTCACGGCCGGGCCCGGCAAGGGCCTGCCGAGCGTCGCACCGGGTCTGGCCGCCACCTCGGCAGGGGCGGCATCGGCCGTCTCCGGGAACGGCACGAAGCTGTTGGCGATGGCGATGACCAGGCGGTCCACATCCGGCCCGAGGGCCTTGTCGTAGCCGATGGTGAAGCCGCGAACTCCCCCCGGGGCGGCGGCATAGCGGATGTAGGATTTGCCCGTCGCCGTCTCGCCGGTGACCACGAGGAAATCCGGCCGCTTGATCTTGTAGGTGACCTTGCGGTCGGCGCCCGGCGCGGTGATGCGGGCGAACAGGGCATCGAGAGTAGTCTCTTCCGGGGCGAAGGACTTCGTGTCGAGGGTGACGCGGCCATCCCCGCTCTGCCAGCGGGTTCCGCCGGCCTGAGGGCTGCGCTTGGCGAGCGGCCGCTCGGGCACGCCGATGACGATGCCGCTCGCCGGATCG
>NZ_NKUG01000273.1 GCF_014845095.1 Methylobacterium bullatum
CACGCTGGCGCGTGGCGATGTCGCCCGCGGGTTGCATGACGACCATGTTGCAGCCCGACAGAAGGGCCATGAGAGGCAGGATAGCGAGAGCGCGCAAGGATCTGGATGACATCCGACCGGCTGCAGTGAGACGTCCGTGGACGGAACGTCGGGAGGAAACATCTGGTTTACGAGAAGCGGCGGTTCGGACCGGACCGCTTACCGCGACACCGGTTCGATACGGGCTTCTCCTGCGCAGTGCAAAGGCGCCCTGGCAAGGGCCTGCGGCTTCAATCAGCCGGGCGTTTAGAGCATAGCTGATTTCTCTGACGAGAGGCAGTAAGAAGGGGAGCATCAATCGCGGACAATATGCCATAGCGATCCACGAAACGTGCCGTTGCATCGCTTTGCCGCAGTGCAACAAGCCTTCATAATCGGAACACAGGGGCGCGCCAAGTGCGGCGTGTCCTCCCACCCTTCAAGCAGCGAATGTGGCCGTCCATGAGCCAAGATTACGCGTTGCAGACCCCGCCGCATCTGAGCACAGGTGCCCGGGCCGGCGCTACCGAACCCGAAGTCGCCCCCGGCGACATTGCCGTCGGCGTCCTCATCGGCCGGACGTCG
>NZ_NKUG01000274.1 GCF_014845095.1 Methylobacterium bullatum
CCCTTCATCGCCCCACCCGGAGACGACGATGAGTCCGATACGCGTCGATGCCGCCATCGTCGAGCCGGTCACGTTGGCCGACATGCGCGCTCACCTGCGCCTCGACCCGGACAACACCGCCGAGGACGGTCTGGTGGAGGGCCTGATCGCCTCGGCCCGCGCCATGGTGGAGCTCGCGACGCGGCGCCTCCTGGCGCCGAGCCGCTACCGGGTGATGCTCACGGCCTGGCCCGCCGACGGGTTCGTGCCCCTGCCCCTGAGCCCCCTCGTCGCCCTGGCGAGCGCGGGCTCGGTGGATGCGACCGGGACCGTCACGGCCTTCGCCCCCGGCCTCGTCCGCCTCGCGCCGGATACGGTGGAAGCGCCGGGGCTGATCGTCTCGCCCGCCCTTCCCTCGCTGTACCGGGCCGCCGCCCTGATCGAGGTCGATGCCGGTTATGGCG
Organism: Methylobacterium bullatum; assembly: GCF_014845095.1. Taxonomy (GTDB): domain Bacteria; phylum Pseudomonadota; class Alphaproteobacteria; order Rhizobiales; family Beijerinckiaceae; genus Methylobacterium; species Methylobacterium bullatum. Next base: position 444 of record NZ_NKUG01000274.1, read on the forward strand.
GAGCGGGTCCGCCGGTCCCTCCTGCCCTCGTCCAGGCGATCCGGCTCGTGGCGGCGCACGGGTTCGAGCATCGCGGCGACCTGCCGGTCACCCTCGCCCCGATGGTGGAGGCGCTCGTCGCGCCGCACCGCCGGATGCGCCTCTAACCGTACCGTCCGGAGCTCTGCCATGACGCACCCGCCCATCGGCGCGCGGCGACGCCGCTACGTGCTCGAACGCTTCGTCGACGACCCGGACGGTTTCGGCGGGCACCTTCGCCGGTTCGTGGCCGGCCCGCTTCTCTGGGGCACGCTGGAGTCCACCGGCCATGCCGAGCGCACGCGCGGCGGCCGGTCCGATGCGGTGGCGACCCACCGCATCCGCATCGCCTACCGCGCCGACGTCACGCCCGCCATGCGGCTCGTCTCCGGCTCGCGCCGCTTCGCCATCCGCGCGGCGGGCGATCCCGACGGGCGCGGGCGCGACCTCGTCTGCGAGGTCGAGGAGCTGATCGAAGCCACGGGAGCCCCGACGTGAGCGACGCCTTGTCCCTTCCGGCCAACCCGCTCCTCGCCCTGCGGGCCGCCATCCTCACCGTCCTCGGCACTGATGCGGAGCTTGGCCGGCTCATGGGCGGCGCGGTCCGCATCCATGACGAGCCCCCGCGCGGCGCGGCGCCCGTCTACGCGCTGTTCGGCCCCGCCGAGATGCGGGACGATTCCGTCGACGGCGCGCTGCGCCATACCCATCGGCTCGGGCTGATCCTCTTCGCCAGGCCCGGATCGAGCCGCGGCGCCATCGAGGCCGCCGGCCGGGCCGCCGCGCTCCTGCACGAGGCGCTGCTCTCCCCCGCCGGCCATGCCCTTTCGATCCTGCGGGTCGAATCCCTCGCCTGCGCCCGTGACGAGCGCAGCGGCGAGACCCGCGCCATCCTCACCCTCCAGGCCGTCACCGAGCGGCTGCCGACCTCCTGAACCGGTTTTGCTCCGCGGAACCGGTGGCCACCTTTGCGAAACCCGCTTCAAGGAGCGACCCCATGAGTGCCCAGAAAGGCAAGGACCTCCTCATCCGGATCAGCGAGGGAACGGGGTTCACGGCGGTGGCCGGCCTGCGCGCCCGGCAGCTCGCCTTCAACGCCGAGACCGTGGACGTGACGAGCGCCGAATCCGTCGGGCGCTGGCGCGAGCTGCTGGCCGGGGCGGGGGTGCGCCGCGCGGCCGTCTCCGGCTCGGGCGTTTTTCGCGACGAGGCCTCCGATGCGCGCCTGCGCCAGATGTTCTTCGACGGCAGCATCGACACGCTGCAGGTCGTGGTGCCGGCCTTCGGCACGATCCAGGGCCTGTTTCAGATCACCAGCCTGGAATATCGCGGCGACCATGCCGGCGAGGTGACCTTCGACATGGCCCTCGATTCGGCCGGGCCCCTCACCTTTACGAGCCTGTGATGGCCAACCGCAGACGCGGAGAGGTCTCCGTCGCGATCGGGGACCGGCGCTACACCCTGTGCCTCACCCTGGGAGCCCTGGCCGAGTTGGAAGACGCGCTCGGCGCCTCCGATCTCACCGGCCTCGCGGGCCGCTTCGCCGAGGGCCGCCTCGCCAGCCGCGACCTCATCGCCCTCCTTGGCGCGACCCTGCGCGGCGGCGGCCACGATCTCGACGACGAGGCGGTGGCGCGGCTGCCGCTCACGGGCGGGATCGAGCCCATCGCCACGGCCCTCGGCGAGGCGCTCGCCGCCGCGTTCGGGGCCGAGACGCCGGACCCTTGAGCCCCACGGGCGGGACGGCGCCGGAGGCTCCCTCCGCCTTCCCGTGGGACGAGGCCATGGCCCTGGGCCTGAACGCCCTGCGCTGGAGCCCGCGCGACTTCTGGGCGGCGACGCCCCGCGAATTGATGGCCGCCGCCGGTCGCGGCGGCCGGCGCGACGCCGCCACCGCCGACGACCTGCGGCGGCTGATGGAGGCCTATCCAGACCCGTCGTGATTTGGTTCGGCCGTCGATGAAACCCGGCTCCCGCGCGAGCCGCCGTGCTGTCCGCGAGGGACGTCTCGTCCCAAAAAACCACCTCATCCTGAGGTGCGGCGACAGCCGCCTCGAAGGAGCCCTCCAGCCCACTCTGCGGCTTCTGGAGCCCTCCTTCGAGGCCTTCGCTGCGCGGCGGCACCTCAGGATGAGGTCGGTGGATCGGATGGGGACGGGGAGAACCGAGCCCCTGAGACGCAGATGACAGGAGGCACCCATGGCCGAGACCGAGATCGACCGCACCCTCGTCGCGCGGGCCAAGCAGCTGAGCACCCTGGACAACCTGGCCCAGAAGTTCGGCGACAGCCTGAGCAAGGCCTTCACCGGCACGGTCGGCCCGGCCAAGCAGCTCGACGGGGCGCTGACATCCCTCGTCACCAAGCTCGCCGGCATGGCCGGCAAGGCCGTCCTCGACCCGGTGAGGGGCGGCATCGAATCCCTGGTGAGGAGCCTGATCAATTCCGGCGCATCGAGCACCGCCTTCGCCAAGGGCGGGGTGATCTCCGGCGGGCGGGTGCGCCCCTTCGCGAGCGGCGGCGTGGTGGCCGCCCCCACCTACTTCCCGATGCGCGACGGGACGGGCCTGATGGGGGAGGCCGGCCCGGAGGCGATCCTGCCCCTCGCGCGGGGCAGCGACGGCCGGCTCGGGGTCGCCGGCGGCGCCTCGGGCGGCCCGGTCTCCGTCACCGTCCATATCGCGACGTCGGATGCAGAGAGCTTCCGCCGCTCCGAGGCGCAGGTGGCCGCCGCCCTCGCCCGCGCCGTAGCGCGCGGAAGGCGCGCGTCCTGAGCGAGAACGACGCGGGGCCGTCGCGCATCCTGACCATCATCCTTGGAGGCCCGCCATGGCCGGTGATTTCCACGAGGTCCGCTTTCCCCTCGACGTGGCGCTGCGCGGCAGCGGGGGGCCGAGCCGCCTCACCGAGATCGTGACTTTGGCCTCGGGGCGCGAGCACCGCAACAGCCGCTGGGCCGATTCGCGGCGGCGCTACGATGCGGGCCTGGGCATCCGCACCCTCGACTCCCTGCATGCGGTCCTGGCCTTCTTCGAAGAGCGGCGCGGGCGCCTCTACGGATTCCGCTATCGCGACAGGATCGACCATCGCTCGGGGCCGCCGAGCCAGGCGGTGGGGCCGGGCGACCAGCCGCTCGGCCTCGGCGACGGTGCGACGCGGGTGTTTCCCCTCGCCAAGACCTACGGCACCGGGCCGCTGCCCTATCGCCGCCTCATCGCCAAACCGGTGGCGGAGACCGTGCGGGTGGCGGTGGCCGGTGTCGAGCGACCGGCCTCTTCCTTCACCTGCGACGGCACCACGGGCCTCGTCACCCTGGCGACGGCCCCCGCCGCGGGCGCGCGGGTGACGGCGGGGTTCTGGTTCGACGTGCCCGTCCGCTTCGACACCGACGAGCTCAGCGTGGACCTCCAGGCCTTCAGCGCCGGAGAGATCCCGAACGTGCCGCTCATTGAGATCGTGCCCTGACCGGAGCCTGAAAGCATGCGCGACATCCCCGCCGCCCTCGCCGCGCATCTCGCCGGCGGGTCCACCACCCTGTGCCATTGCTGGTCGCTGACCCGGCGCGACGGCCTCACCCTCGGCTTCACCGACCACGACCGCGACCTCGCCTTCTCCGGCATCACCTTCGCCGCGCGCTCGGGGTTAGAGGCCGCCGAGGCGAGCGCCGAGCTCGGCTTCGCGGTGGGGGGCGGCGAGGTGGCCGGAGCGCTGACATCGCTGGGCATCGCCGACGCGGACGTGGCGGGCGGGCTCTACGACGCGGCCGGAATCGAGACGTGGCTCGTGGACTGGACCGATCCGGGAACGCGCCTCCTCCTGGATGTCGGGACCATCGGCGAGATCCGCCGGGCGGGCACCGCCTTCGTGGCGGAATTGCGCGGGCTGATGGACCGCCTCGACGAGGAGCGCGGCCGGACCTTCCGGGCCACCTGCGGGGCCGATCTCGGCGATGCGCGCTGCCGCGTCGATCTCGCCGATCCGCGCTTCCGCACCACCGGGACCGTTCTGGCGCCGGCGCAGCCCGGCGAGATGCTGACGGCCCTGGCCGGCGCCTTTCCCGCCGGCCGCTTCAGCGGCGGGCGGCTCACTTGGAACTCGGGAGCGAATGCGGGACTCGCCAATGACGTCCGGTCCCACACAGTGGTCGAGGGGGGCGCCCGGATCGAACTCTGGCAGGAGCCGCCCTGCGCCGTCGCGGCGGGAGACGCCTTCACGCTCACGGCCGGATGCGACAAGCGCCTGTCCACCTGCGTCGACACTTTCGCCAATGCGGTGAACTTCCAGGGCTTCCCGCACATGCCCGGCAACGACTTCGTCATCCGCGGCACCGCCGGCTCCGGCACCGCCCTCGACGGCGGCAGCCTGTTCCGCTGAGCCGGCAAAGGAGACCGTCATGCCAAGCGCCGACCGGATCGTCGCCGAGGCACGGGGCTGGATCGGCACGCCCTATCGGCATCAGGCCTCGCTCAAGGGCGTCGGCTGCGATTGCCTCGGCCTCGTCCGGGGGGTCTGGCGCGGGCTATTCGGACCGGAGCCCGAGACCGCACCGCCTTATTCGGCCTCCTGGGCGGAATCCGCCCCCGGTGGCGCCGACCCGATGGCGGAAGCCGCACGGCGCCACCTCGTCGCCGTGCCCCGCCCCGAGGCCGGATACGAACCCGAGGCCGGCGACATCCTGCTCTTCGCCTTCCGCTCACATTTGCCGGCAAAACACTGCGCCATCGCCAGCGGGGCCGGGACGATGGTCCACGCCCATGACGGCGCGGCGGTGACGGAGGTCACCCTCACGCGATGGTGGCGCCGGCATCTGGCGCATGTGTTCCGGTTTCCCGGCGCCTGAGATCGATGCGGCGCAACGAGCGCGCTTCCCCTCCCCCGGCACGCCTACGGCATTCACACCTTTCGCGGGCTGCGCGGACCTGCCCTCCTCCCCCTTGT
>NZ_NKUG01000275.1 GCF_014845095.1 Methylobacterium bullatum
CGCCCCCGGCCGCTCCCGCCGCGCCGAAGAAGCCCGCGGCCCAGGCGCCCAAACCCGCCAAGGCGGCGTCGGACAAGCCGGGTCCCGGCGCGAAGCCCGCCGCGAAGGCCGCGCCCTCGGACGCGCCCGCCAAGGTCGCCGCCGTCGGTGCCCCCACCGCCGCGTCCTCCATGCTCGATGCCGAGCCCGCCGCCGTGCTCGCCCAGGCCAACGCCTATTTCAACGGCATGACCACGCTCAGCGGCAACTTCGTCCAGATCGCCGGCGACGGGCGCCGCATCGGCGGCAAGCTGACCCTGGCCAAGCCCGGCCGCCTGCGCTTCGACTACGACCAGCCCTCCCCCATGGAGGTGGTGGCCGATGGCACGTCGGTGGCGGTGAAGGACCGCAAGCTGAAGACCCAGGACCTCTACTTCATCTCGCAGACGCCGCTGAAATTCCTGCTCCGCGACAAGATCGACCTCGCCCGCGACCTCACCGTGTCGGACATCGCCAACGATCCGGGCGGCATCCGCATCTCCCTGGAGGACCGGGCGACGCTGGGCGGCACCTCGAAGATCCAGCTGTTCTTCGACGCCGAGATGAAGACCCTCAGCCAGTGGCGGATCACCGATCCGCAGGGCTACCAGACCACGGTCCAGCTCTCGAACCTACAGAAGGGCAAGGCCATCGACGGCAGCCAGTTCTTCATCAATTACGGGCGCAGCGAGGACAAGGCGATGGAGAAGCAGATCAAGGCGCAGTGAGGGGGCACTCCCGCTCCCCTGCGGCTCCTGGATTCACACATCTGCTTTCGACGAGCAGAGCGCGTCCCTCTCCC
>NZ_NKUG01000276.1 GCF_014845095.1 Methylobacterium bullatum
GAGCAGAAGGAGGTCGCCCTGACCCAGGCGCTGATCGACGGCCTCGTGGCGGCGCAGCCCGAACTGGCGAAACTCCCTGCCGGCAACGCGGACAAGCCCGATCCGAAGGTCCAGGCCCAGGCCGTGGCCATCGCGAAGAAGAACGGTTTTGCCAGCGTCGACGACCTGCAGGACGCGGCCGACAGCGTCGAGGCGGTGCTGGACGGCGTGGACCCCGAGACGAAGACCTATGTCGGCGTCGTGCCGCTGCTGAAGAAGCAGGTCGCCGCCATCGAGGCCGACACGAAGATGAAGCCCAAGGACAAGGCCGCCGCGCTAAAGGACATCAACGAGGCGATCGCCGCCGGCGAGCCCACCAAGCCCTCCGACGGCAACATCGCCCTCGTCACCAAGAACATCGACAAGCTCGGTCAGATGGCGGGCGGCGGGCAGTAGCACCCCACCGAGCCGAGCCCGGCCTCCGGGAATGGCGGTCCGCGAAGGGCTCGTGCAACCGGAGGTCGGGCCGCTGACTTTCCATCACGACGTCGACGGCGCAGGAGCCGGCGACCGCAGCGAGGCTCAGGACCAGTGACTGCACCTTTGAGGCCGGTTCCGCCGAGCGGCCGGCCGGTAACGGAACGGGCTTTTCCGCAGGGCGGTCCGGCTTGGAACGGCCCGGGCTTCGGCGAATTCGTCGGTATCGTCGCCCTGATGATGGCCGTGACCGCCATCTCCATCGA
>NZ_NKUG01000277.1 GCF_014845095.1 Methylobacterium bullatum
TCCCCACAAGGGGGAGGGGAGTAGGAGCGCGCCATGTCCAACACCTACGACATCCTCGTCATCGGCGCCGGCCCCGGGGGCTACGTCGCCGCGATCCGGGCGGCGCAGCTCGGGTTCAAGACCGCGGTGGTGGACCGCGAGCATCTCGGCGGCATCTGCCTGAACTGGGGCTGCATCCCGACGAAGGCGCTGCTGCGCTCGGCCGAGATCTACCATTACATGCAGCACGCCTCCGATTACGGGCTGTCGGCCGAGAAGGTCGGGTTCGACACGGCCGCCATCGTCAAGCGCTCGCGCGGGGTCTCGACCCGGCTCAACGGCGGCGTCGGCATGCTGCTGAAGAAGAACAAGGTCGATGTGATCTGGGGCGAGGCCGTCATCGAATCGGCCGCCAAGGGTAACGAGCCCGGCACGGTCACGGTGAAGGAGACGAGCCGCGCGCCCGCGCCGAAGGGCGCGCTCGCCGCCGGCTCCTATTCGGCCAAGCACATCATCGTCGCCACGGGTGCCCGCCCCCGCGCGATCCCGGGCATCGAGCCGGACAAGAAGCAGATCTGGACCTATTACGAGGCCATGGTGCCGGAGACGATGCCGAAAAGCCTGCTCGTCATGGGCTCGGGCGCCATCGGCATCGAGTTCGCCTCGTTCTACCGCACCATGGGCGCCGAGGTGACGGTGATCGAGCTGCTGCCGCAGATCCTGCCGGTGGAGGATGCCGAGATCGCCGGCCTCGCCCGCAAGCGCTTCGAGAAGCAGGGCATCAAGATCCTCACCGGCGCCAAGGTGACGAAGGTGGAGAAGGCGGCCGATTCCGTCACCGCCACCATCGAGACGACGGACGGCAAGAGCCAGCAGCTGACGGCGGAGAAGCTCATCTCGGCGGTGGGCGTCGTCGGCAACATCGAGAATCTCGGCCTCGAGAAGCTCGGCATCGGCATCGAGCGCGGGATCGTCGTCACCGACGGCCTCGGCCGGACCAACGTGCCGGGCATCTACGCCATCGGCGACGT
>NZ_NKUG01000278.1 GCF_014845095.1 Methylobacterium bullatum
CGCTGCGCGACATCGCGCAGGGTCGGGGTCTTGAAGGCGTATTGCAGGCTCTTCGACGTGGGGAACAGGCGTCCCCGCCCGATATCGTCGTCCCGGCCGACGCCGATATCGTGGAACGACCCGTCGGTGAACGCCCAGCCGCCATGGCATTCGTGGCATCCGGCCTTGCCGTTGAACAGCGCGAACCCCGCCTTCGCGGAGGCTCCGATCGCCGAGGCATCGCCGTCGCGCCAGCGGTCGAACGGCGCGCTTCCCGAGACGATGGTGCGCTGGAACGCGGCCAGCGCCCGCTCGATCCCGCCCCGCGTGATCTCCCGATCCTCGAAGGTCGCGGCGAAGGCGGCGACGTAATCCGGGTCGGCGCGCAGGCGGGCGATGAGCTCCTCTTCCGAGAGGTTCATGAGGTTGGGGCCGGTGATCGGCGTGAAGGCGACGGATTCGAGGTCCGGGAACTTGCCGTCCCAGCCGAGCGGCGCGATCCAGCCGACGTTGAGCAGGGTGGGCGTGCGCAGCTTCAGCTCGATCCCGGGCTCGCCGA
>NZ_NKUG01000279.1 GCF_014845095.1 Methylobacterium bullatum
CCCGTAGGCTGTTGCCCGAGACCGTGAAGCCCGAGGCGTCGAAGCCGAACGCGTCCTGCGCGTCCGCCCCGCCCTGGCGGGCCAGCGTCAGCGTGGCGCCGGCATAGTCGCCCAGACCGCCGTTCAGCGCGTCGAGGTCGACATCGGAGAGGGTGACGTCGGCGTCGAGGCGAACGCTGTTGCCGTTCTCGGTGAACGCCACCGTGCCGCCGAGCGAGTTCGGGGCGTTGAACGTGGTGTCGAGGCTGCCGTCCGCGTTGTAGCGTACCACAGCGACGTCGTAACCGGTGCCGCTCCCGATGCCGTAGCCCGCGACGACGATCTTTCCGTCCGCCTGGACCGTGATGCTTTTGGCAACGTCCTCCGCCGTGCGGTCGCTGACCGGGGTGAGGATCTTGCCGGTCCCGTCCGGGCCGAAGCCGGTGTCGAGGCTACCGTCCGCGTTGTAGCGCACCAACGTGAAGTCGGTGCCGCCGCTGCCATTGCCTTCACCCGCGACGAGGATCTTGCCGTCCGCCTGGACCGTGACGCTGTAGGCAAAGTCCGATGCCGTGCCGGTGCCGACCGGGG
>NZ_NKUG01000028.1 GCF_014845095.1 Methylobacterium bullatum
CGCTTTCGACCTCGCTGGGCCGCGTTGCTTCTGGAAGATCGATACCTACGACCGCTCCATGGTCGGGCATTCGACCAACCCGGCTGACCCTGCAGCCGGTGCCGTGCCCGCTTCAATTGGCGCTGCCCCCTCAGGCCCCGTGCCGGCTCAACCCCTCGCGCAGCCACAGCGTGACGTGATCGCCGAGATCGAGGGGCTGGCGCAGCTTCGCGCCAACGGTAGCCTGTCGGAAGCCGAGTTCGAAGTGATGAAGGCGCAGGCCCTGTCGCAGGCGCGCGGCGCGTGAACGACGACACAGCCTGGGTGTTGGTCGCGGTCACCGTTTGCATCGCGATCTACGGCCTGCCATCGATCATCGCCTTCCATCGGCGCCATCCCAACCGCTGGGTCATCCTGGCGGTCAACGGCCTGTTCGGTGGAACGCTCGTCGGGTGGGTCGTGGCGTTGGTCTGGGCGCTGCACGCGGTGCATCGGCCGGACATGCCGGACGCCTCGCAGGGCGGTGAGTCGGGGCTGAACCTGTTCGTCAACGACACCCGGCGGGTCGCCCTCGTGGCAGCCCCTCACAGGGATAGTGGCGGACACGAACGGCCCGCCCTTTCGCCGGCCGATGCAGTGCGGGAACTCGAACGCCTCGGCGATCTCCGCACCGCCGGTCACATCGATGACACTGAACACCGGATGCTCAAAGCCATGATCTTTCGAAAGATGTAGGGCGAATGGCTCTTATCGACCCAACATTGCCGAACAGGCCGATTTGCGACATTCCCGGAAGCGGACGTTCGCTGGTTGAACGTTCCGGAGTTTCCCTCGCGGCGGCGAGACGACAGAGACGGCGCGACGACCAGCTATGGGGGCGTTCCAGGGCGATGACGATCGTCAGGACTTGAGGTGTCGGAACATGTTGGCGCGGGCCTCGTCGTCCATTTCTGACTTGAAGGCGAAGCGGTCCTTGAGACCGACCGCACGCACCGCAGCCGGGCGAGCGGCGATCTCATCGTGGTGGCGCTTGAGGTGGGGCAACTCCGCCCAGGCCGTTTCGCCGAGAACGAAGGGGATCATTCGGGCCCATCCCCAGGCACTCATATCTGCGATGGTATACTCGTCGCCCACGAGATAGCGGCGCTGCGCGAGGTGTGCGTTTAGCACGTCGTAGTGACGGCGTGCCTCGAAGCTGTAACGCGCCTGGGCATAGGGCACCTGCTCCGGGGCGAAGTGCCGGAAATGGACCGCTTGGCCGGAGAACGGCCCGACGCCCGTCGCGACGAACATCAGCCAGGACAGGAGCGGAGCTCGGTCGCTACCCAAGGGCGGCAGGAATCGTCCGGTCTTCTCGGCGAGGTAGAGAAGTATAGCATTGCTGTCGAAGATCACGTCCGCGTCGTCGACGAGGACCGGCACCTTGCCGTTCGGATTGAGGGCCAGGAAATCAGGCGCGAACTGGTCACCCTTGCGGGTGTCGATCGGGATGGGCTCGTAGGGCAGTCCGAGCTCCTCCAGCAGCAGCGCGACCTTCGTCGGGTTCGGAGAGCCATTGAAAAAGAATTTCAGCATTTCAAAACCTCATGCCGTTCCGGGAGCCAGTGGCCGCCAAACCGCTCGGCAACACCCGTTTAGCTGCGGTCCACATGTCATCGATCGATGGATGTCGGGCGATTCACGTTCAGACTCACTACAGCCCGGAAAACCAGTTGTAGCCCTGATCTTCCCAGTAACCGCCCGGATAATCGTTCGTCACCGTAATCGCCATGATGTGCTTCGGGTTCTTGAACCCGAGCTTCGTCGGGATGCGCAGCTTCACTGGGAAGCCGTATTTCGGTGGCAGGGGCGCGCCGGCGTAGTCGAGCGCCAGGATCGTCTGGGGGTGAAGCGCGCTCGGCATGTCGATGCTTGTCCAGTAGTCGTCGCCGCAGGCGAAGCGGACGTAACGTGCGGTCGTGTCGGCCCCGATCCGTTCGAGGAAGGTGCGGAACGGGACCCCAGACCATTGCCCGATGGCGCTCCAGCCCTCCACGCAGACGTGGCGGGTGATCTGCGCTTCCTGCGGTAGGGTCCTCAGCCTGTCGAGCGTCCACGGCGCCTTGTCGGAGACGAGACCGGCGAGTTCGAGCTTCCAGGTCGAACCGTCGATCACCCGGATCTTGCTCGCCGGATAATAGGCGTTGAAGGGAAAGTCCGGGGTGATGTCCGCGACATCGAAGGTCGGGGCAAGACGCGTGCTTCCGAATAGGGCGCCCTGAACGCGATCGTTCAGCCGCGAGATGCCACCGAGGATGCTCTCCACCTGCGGGTTGTCCGAGAGGTCGCACCCGCCGAGTGCGAGGCTTCCCGCCGCGACGAGGCCGCCGCGGAGGAACAGGCGTCGGTCGGCCCGAATAAGGTGAGTCTCGGGAATCGTGATATCCGGACGTGGACGGCGGAGAAGGCGATCGAAGGGCTTCATGGCTTCACCACGTGGTTGCGGCCGAGATGGGGCTCACGGCCGATGATCATCGTCGGAAGGGTCTTCGGAACCAGGAGCACCAGGGCGAGGTGCACCGCCACGAAGCCAGCGATGCCGGTCATGGCGAGGAAATGGACGATCCGGGCCGTGTCGTAGCCGCCCAGCAGCGCTGTCAGTGGCGCGAACTGGACCGGCTTCCAGATCGCGAGTCCGGAGAGCACGATGACGATGCCAATGAGCAGGACAGCAACGTAGAGGAGGCGCTGAACGGCGTTGTAGACGCCCGGGTCGTGGGGGAGCCGGAACTTCAGGGCCGCGACGAAATCATGCGCGATCTCGCGCGGCCGCAGGGGCGTGAGGCGCCGGCGCAGGTGGCCCGAGGCGAGACCATAGGTCAGGTAGACGAGGCCGTTGGCGACGAGGAGCCACATTCCCGCGAAGTGCCATTGCAGGGCCCCGCCGAGCCAGCCGCCCAGGGTGATGGCCTTCGGGAACGCCCAGTCGCCGAAGATCGGTGAAGCGTTGTAGATGCGCCATCCGCTGGTGATCATGATCAGCATGGCCAGAGCGTTCACCCAATGGGTGATCCGGACGACGAGGGGGTGGATCGGGCGCTCGGCCCGTGGCGAAGGGGGATGCATCGGGACCGTCCTGAAGGGTTGCTGGCTTGCGGAGCGTTGGACCCGAAAAGCGGGATCGTTTCAGGCGGGCTCGAAGCGCAGCGCGATGCCGTTCATGCAGTAGCGCTGCCCCGTGGGCTTCGGTCCGTCGTCGAAGACGTGGCCGAGATGGCCGCCGCAGCGGCGGCAATGCACCTCCGTCCGGCTCATCCCCAGGCTGGAATCCGTCGTCGTGCCCACGGCCTCCACGAGGGGGGCGGTGAAGCTCGGCCAGCCGGTTCCGCTTTCAAACTTCGCGCTGGAGGCGAAGAGCGGCTGGTCGCAACCGGCGCAGACGAAACGACCGGCGCGCTTCTCGGCGTTGAGCGGGCTCGAGCCGGCGCGTTCGGTACCGTGCTGGCGCAGAACCGCGTAGCCGGCGGACCCGAGCTGGGCCCGCCAGGCGGCCTCGCTCTTCACGACGGCGAAGGTTCCGGCCAGGGCCCCTCCGGCGGCGCGAAGGAATGTCAGGATGCCGAGCGCCGAGACGCCGGCCGTGAGTATCTGTCTGCGGTCCATGATGCCGAGCTCCATGATGGCGAGTTCCTTGATGGCGAGTTCCTTGCCGAGGCCCTGGACTGTCATTCGCCTTGTGGATCGAGCAGGTTACAGGTCGGCCTCGCGGTGCCGGCCTCGCGACCCTGCGGTCCTGTCGAGAAGGCGCCCGCCGAAAAGACCGTTCAGGCCGACGACGACGAGGACGGCGACGAGGTGAACCAACAGGTCCGTCGCGGTGGCGTCGTGCGGATGAAGCGGAACCAGCAAGGCCGCGGCCGCTGCGGCTGCGGCGAGTCCCCCGAGGGCCGCCGTAAGATTGGGGCGTAACGGACAGGCCCGCCGCAGCATCAGCACCAGCAGGACGGACAGCGGCAGCGAGACCCCCATCAGGAACACGAAGCAGCCTCGCATCTCCTCCGGCTCGGCGAGGTTGGCGGCCGGCGCGAGCCAACCGCGAAGGCAGCCGAGCCCACTGGCGCCGAGCCAGAGAACGAGCGGGGGAAGCGGGAGCCATGACCAGGCCGCGCTTCGGCCGGGCACGCTGCTCTGGAAGGCGGCAAGGGCGGCCGCGATAGCCGTGAGGATCGCGCCGACGGCCGCCCAGTGCAGGTCCGACACGGCGAGGCGCGCCCGCAATCCCGAAAGGTCGGACATCGGCACGAGGAGGAGCCCCACCGTGAGCACCGCACCGGACCAGATGAGGGTCCGGCGCCCCGGGCTCGGGAGCCGGCGGACCGGCGTGAGCGATTGAGCCAGATCCTCGACGAGGTCGTGGGTGGACGGGACTTGAGTGGATCGGTCATGGGTGGCCGGATCAGGCATCCGTGCCCTCCTTACGGGATGAGAGAGAGACGCGGAGGGCCTTCAGACCGCGATGGAAGTTGACCTTGAGCGCACCCTTGGTCCGCCCTGTGAGCGTTGATGTCTCGTCGAGGGACAATTCGCGTAGGGCGATGTGCTCGATCGCCTCCCGCTGTCCTTCGGGGAGATGCGCGACGGCCGTAGCGAGGATCGCTGCGCGCTCGCGACGCTCCAGGTCGTCACCCGGCATGGGACCGGCGTCGGCACGCGCCTCATAGGCGAGCGGCTCATGCACTTCCTTCGGACGACGCCCCTTGCGGCGCAACGCGTCGACCGCCCGCCGCTGTGTAATGGCGCGCAACCACGGCAGGAACGGGCGGGCTGGATCGTAGGTCGCCCGTGCCTGATGGAGGGTAAGCAGGGTGTCCTGCACAACGTCGTCGAGAGCTGCGCCCTGAACCCCCTTGGCCCGTGCCATCGCGGAGATCACCGGCACGCAATCGCGCAGGAGCGCCCGGTAAGCGGCGGCATCGCCGACCTGCGCCGCCTGCATCGCGGCGGACAGGGACGCCTCGCCGGACAATGCCGCTGATTGAACAGGCATGGGAGCAGGGATTCCGGACGCTGCGGGGAGAGCCGGCGAGAAACCCGGCATGAGGAACGGGCGGCCCGGAAGGCCGACCCGCGCCGTCCGCATGAGGCCGAACTTACTTCTTCATGGAGTCCTTGGCCATGCTGTCTTTCGCCATCGAGTCCTTGGCCATGCTGTCCTTGGCCATGGAATCCTTGCTCATCCCGTCCTTCTTCATGCCGTCCTTGGCCATGGAGTCTTTCGCCATGCTGTCCTTGGCCATGCTGTCCTTGGCCATGGAATCGACGGCATAAGCCGGGGCCCCGGAGACGGCGGTGGCGAGGACGAGAGCAGCGGCGACGCGGAAGAGAATGCTCATGTGAGGTTATCCTTCTGGGATGTACCGAACATCTTGGCGGTACTGAACTGTGTTTCGGCGGGGCGCCGACGACGGTTACAGGTCAGGGCAAAAATTCCGTCGTTGTCTTGTTTGCGTTCTCGCGCTCCGCCCGCACGATGGCAGCCCGCATCGTTGCCGGCGTCAGCAATTCCGGCAGGGCTTCTCCGCGCGGCAGACCGGGCCCGTAGACGGCCACGAGCGGAATCCCGAAACGTCCGAAGCGGCGCAGGAAGGCGAGGATGGCTGGGTCGGCCTGCGTCCAGTCCGCCCGCATCGCGACCGTGTCGGGCGCCGACAGGCGCGCACGGTTCTCCGCGCGATCGAGGGTGGTGACATCGTTGAGCCGGCAGGTCAGGCACCAGGACGCCGTCACGTCCACGACGACGACCTTGCCCTCCGCCACCAGGGCCGGGATCGCCTCGGGGGCGAAGGCGCGCCAGGGTCCACCCTCCGTCCGAGCCACCGGGGAGGGTCCGAAGCCGGACGGCCACACCGTGACGGGGACGAGCGCGAGGACGAGGGCCGCCGTGACCAGGCTTCGGCGACGATCGGGAACGCGCGGCGGTCGGCTCAGGGCGAGCCAGCCGAGGAGAAGGATCAGGATACCCGCCAACCCCATCGCCCGAGGAATGCCGGCCAATTCGGCGAAGACCGTCATGAGCCACGCGGCCGTTCCGAGGAGAAGCAGGCCGAACCCGCTCCGAAGCCGGATCATCCAAAAGCCCGGTCGCGGCAGCAGGCGCGTCCAACCCGGTTTTAGCGCGAGGAGCGCGAAGGGGAGCGCCATCCCGAGGCCGAGCGTCGTGAAGACCAGCAGGATGTCGACATGTCCCCGGGTCAGCGCGAAGCCCACCGCGCTTCCGACGAACGGGGCCGAGCAGGGCGTGGCCAGCAGGGTGGCGAAGGCGCCGGTGAGGAAGGCCTCCGACAGGCGGCCGGACCCGCGCAGCGATCCAAGCGCGGCGACCGGACGGGGTAGCCCGATGGTGACCCATTCGAACAGGCTCGCGGCGAACAGCACCGTGAGCAGGGCCATGCCGGCGAGAAACCACGGCGCCTGGAACTGGATGCCCCAGCCGATACTGGCGCCCGAGGCCTTCAGGACGATCAGAACCAGGGCGATGGCGAGGAAGGACGCGACGATGCCCGCCGCCGTGGCGAGGAGTTCGGCCCGGACGCCTCGCCGATCCGCTCCGGCTGCCCGCGTCAACGCGAAGACCTTCAGGGACAGGACCGGCAGGACGCAAGGCATCGCATTGAGGACGAGGCCTCCGATCAGGGCCGTCGCCAAGATGGCGAGCCACCCACCCCAGCCGATGCCATCCATGGGCGAAACCGTGAATTCGGCGCTGCGCAGGCCATCGACCAGGGTGACGCGGAGATCGGTATCCGCGACGTCCGGCGACAGATTCAGGGTGAGCCGGGCCGTGTGCCCACCGTCGGACAGGGCAACCGCCGGAGGGGTGGTCACGGCCCCCTTCGGACCCTCGACGAACACGTCCGGCGCCATGAAGGCGCTGCCTTCGCTGGTCACCCGCAGGACCAGGCGCCGATCGTCCGGCGGTCCCTCGCGGGCCTGCCCGACGACGGCGAAACCCGCAGCCTCCGGGGGGCCAGGGATGCGCGCGTGCGCGGCATCGATCAATCCCGCCTCCGCCGAGGGCCGATCCGTTCCCGCGGGTAGCGCGAGGTCGAGGGTCGCACGATAGGGCACGCAGACCTCGCCGCAGACCGCGTGCACGAGGCGCAGGTGAAGGTGCGCGGCCCCGTCGCCGCGCCGTGCGAACCGGAGGGGCAGGACGGTCCCAGATTCGTACACGAACGTCTGGAGGTCGCCGACGGAGAGGCGGCGCGGCGCGGGCCAGGCGATGGAGTTGAGCACGACCCCCTCCGATCCGCTCCCGTCGAAGGTCGGGGCGAGGCCGGCATCGCCCGGGCTACGCCATGCCCCGTGCCAGCCGTCACCGAACCGAAACTCGAGGGCCGCCTCGACGGGCGATCCACGGCTCGCGGCGTCCGTGGCCGTCACGAGCCGCACCGCCGCCCTATCGTCGCCGATCCACGCGGTGGACGCCGCACGCACCGGGAAAGCTCCGAGAAGGAAGAGGGCGAGGCACGCGAGCAGCCTTCGCCGAACGGGGTCGCGCAGGACCATCGTCAGGCGCTCGCGCGGAGCAGGCGCCGGCCGAAACCGGCACCGGCCCCCGAGAGCAGCGCCACCGCGAGCGCGTGCAGGGCGAGATCGTTCAGTGCCATGGCGAAGGGGTGGAACAGGCCGAGGATCGACGCTGCGGCGGAGGCCGCAGCGAGACCCGCGAGGCCGCCGCTCAGGGATGGATGGAGGGCATAGCCGCCTTTCAGGATCGCGGCGAGGAGCAGCGCGAAGGGAACGCCGAGCCCCAGGATGAATCCGACGTAGGCGCAGGCTTCCGACAGGGAGATCGGCGCTCCATGCTCCGCGCCTGAGACACTCGCCCCGATCCAGAGCGCAAGGCTCGTCGCGGGCAGAATGGCCCAGCGCGGATCACGGTCGGGCAGTGTCGCGAGGATCGCGGCGGCCGCCGCCGTGACGGCGGTGGCGATCGATCCGATGGCCGCCAGAACGAGGTCCAGGTCTGCGGCGTGGCGCGAAAGCGCGCCCCGCAGGTCGGCGACCGCCGCGAGGCCGGCGCCCGGGAAGGCGACGACGAGGAGCCAGCCGAGCACGCGCCGGAGCGGTGAGCCCAGAGGCCGTACCGGGACGAGCCCTCCGGCCAGCCTGTCGATCAAGCGCGTATGCGGCGAGCCGGCGGGCATTGGCGCCTCGTCCCGAAAGGCCATCGCTTAAGCGCCCGGCACAAGGCGTGCGGCTCCGAGGATGCGGCCGTCCGATTGCTGGACGATCACGGCAGCATCCTGCCCGGCCGGCAGCGCCTCGCTGAACTCCAGTGGCTCGCCCGACCAAGTGCCGAGGGTGCGCAGCGAGCGCACGACGTTGGCCTGCACGAGGGTGCGTCCGCTGTTCTCGCCCCGTGCCACGGGGGTGCGTAGGGACCGGTCGAAGCCGACGAGGAACACCTTGGCGCTACCCTTACCGGCCCCAACCGTCACGGCAAAGCGGCCGTTCCGGCGCACGATCGCGATCTCGGTTTCGGCGCCCATCTCGGCCCGGGCTGCCGCGACCGCCGAGGTAGCCTCCGTGCGGCGCGAACCCACAACGCTCCTGCGTCCGTCGATCACGAGCTGCGGCGTGAAGTTTCCCTCGCCGAGAAGCCCCGCATAGGTCGCCTGCCGCTCGGTCGCGCCCTCAAAGGACGCGGTGTCCTTCCAGCCGAGATCGTCCCAGTAAGTGACGTGGAATCCCAGCGCCAAGAGGTCGTCGCGGCCAGCGAGCTCGCCGAGCAGCGCTTCCGCCGGCGGGCAGGACGAGCACCCTTGCGACGTGAACAGTTCCACCACCACTGGCCGGGCCAGCGCAGGGCCGGACACGAGCAGGACCGGTCCCAGCGCGAGGAGTAGAGGAATGAGGCGGGACGACATGGCGTGCTCCGGGACGATGCGGGATACAAGTCATTCGTCGGAGGCGAAGCCTGGTTACAGGCCTTTTATGACGAGGGAAATCTTAGACCCATCGTCCGTCCACTTCCCCAAGTCACGCTTTGTGTCTCATCGCTCCTCGGCCGCGACGAGCCTCGCTCACGGCAGGGACATCACTTCGAAGAACAAGAAACTTTCCCTCTTCAAGGCGGCCAGGATGAAATCATTCTCCCCAGCAAGGCTTGCCTGAAACTTCTCCGTACCTCCGGCCGTAACGATCGACGACCCCGCACGACGGGGCCGACAATCGGAGTTACGCATGACACGCATGTTCAAGGTCGCAAGCCTCACCGTCGCCATGGCACTCACCGGCGCCGGCGCATTCGGCACGGCGGCCCAGGCGGCGGAAGAGAAGACGGTGATGGTCGGTGGCGCGCCGATGTACCCGTCGAAGACCATCGTCGAGAACGCGGTCAACTCGAAGGACCACACCACCCTCGTCGCCGCGGTCAAGGCCGCCGGTCTCGTCGAGACGCTCTCGGGCAAGGGTCCGTTCACGGTGTTCGCGCCCACGAACGCCGCCTTCGCCAAGCTGCCGGCCGGCACGGTCGATACGCTGGTGAAGCCCGAGAACAAGGCGACGCTCACCAAGATCCTGACCTACCACGTGGTGGCCGGCACCATGACGGCGGCCGATCTCCAGAAGGCGATCAAGGCCGGCGGTGGCAAGGCCATGCTGAAGACGGTCGAGGGTGGCAGCCTCACCGCCGAGGAGAAGGGCGGCAAGATCGAACTCGTCGATGGCAAGGGCGGCATGTCGACCGTCACGATCGCCGACGTGATGCAGTCGAACGGCGTCATCCACGTGGTCGATACCGTCCTGATGCCGAAGTAAATTTCGCGTTTCACCGCCTTTCGAGGCTGTCCGGATCTCGTCCGGGCAGCTTTTTTGTGTCGATTGCGTGAATTCCAGTAATGCGGAACGAGGTGCTCCGACCGAAAGATTCATGGTGGCCGCGTAACCGAGTCGGGTAACGTGGCGAAACCCAATGGCGGCCGCTCGCCAAAAATCTTGCCCCGCGGAAGATGTCGAAGGCGAAAGGATGCTCGGCGATGCCTGCGCGCCACGCCCTAACGGACGTCGAAGCCGGGCCGGGCTCGCCTACATGCCCGCAGATGGGTCAGGCCGAGGCGAGCGTGTCGGTTCCTTTTCGCTACGCCGACGTGCCACGTTTCACACGATTTTCCGACGTCCTCGACGAAACCCGTTACGTCCCGGTGCCGGACACATGGTGGATCGCCCTGTGCGACGTGGTGATGTCGACCCGGGCCATCGAGGATGGGCGCTATCGATCGGTCAACATCGCCGGCGCCGCCCTGATCACGGCCGTGAAGAACGCCCTTCCTGGCGCCGACCTGCCGTTCGTCTTCGGCGGTGACGGTGCGACCCTTCTCGTCCCACCCGAACATCGCGCCACGGTCGAGGCGGTGCTGGCCGAGACGGTGACGTGGGTGCGCGAGGCCCTCGGGCTCGATCTGCGGGCCGCGCTGATCCCGGTCGCGGCGGTGCGCGAGGCTGGCCGGGACCTCCGTGTCGCGCGCTACGCGGCCTCCGCCCATGTCGACTACGCGATGTTCTCGGGCGGCGGCCTCGCCTACGCGGATGCCGCGATGAAGCGCGGGCTCCACGCGATCCCGGCGGCTCCGGCCGGTGCGAAGCCTGATCTCACCGGCCTGTCCTGCCGGTTCGAGGCCGTGCCCGCGCGGGATGGGCTGGTCCTGTCCCTGATCGTCGTGCCCGGAGAGGGCGCGGATCGAGAAGCCCTCCTTGCCACCCTCGGCGCCATCCTGGCCGAGGTCGATGCGAGCCCCGGCATGGGGCGCCCTCTGCCGGAATCGGGACCACCGATGCGACCGCCCTGGTCAGGCCTCGTCGCTGACGCGCGGGCGGAAGGGACGCTGGCGGGCTCGGGGCTCCTGCGCGGGGCAGCGATGTTCGTGACGCGCGGCGCCGCCTTCGCGCTGTTCAGTCTCGGCCTGCCGTTCGGACGCTTCTCGCCACGTCGCTATCGACGGCGGCTCGCCGCCAATGCCGATTTCCGGAAATACGACGACGGGCTCCGCCTCACCGTGGCCTGTCCCGTCGCCACGGCGGATCGGATCGAGACCCGTCTCGCCCTCGCGCAAGAGGCGGGGTTGGTGCGCTACGGCGTCCACCGACAGGATGCCGCCGTCGTGACCTGTGTCAGCCCCTCGGTCCTGCACGACGACCACGTCCATTTCGTCGATGGTGCCGATGGCGGTTACGCGCGGGCGGCCGCCATGCTCAAGCGACGGCCATGACGGGACCGGAGATTCCGTTCCTCGGCGGATTGGACGTCGAGGCCGTTGCCGCGGTGCGCGCGCGCATGGTCCCGGTCTCGGTGGCCGGAGGCAGCACGCTGTTCGCGCAGGGCGAGGCCGGGGATGCTCTCTACACCTTGGTCTCCGGTGCCATCGGGATTTCCGCCGATGCCACCATGGGCTCGCCACGCCGGATCGCTCGCCTGCGTCCGCCCGAAAGTTTCGGCGAGATGGCGCTGCTGTCGCCGGCCCCTCGATCGGCGACGGCCACGGCCCTTCGCGATTCGTGTCTGCTGCGGCTGACGCGGGCGGATTTCGAGGAGGTGGTCGAGCACCATCCCCGGATGCTGCTCTATTTCGCCCGGCTGCTCGCCGAGCGCATGCGCGCGACGCAGATGGGCGAGGCGGTTCGCCACGCATCGCGCAGCGTCGCCGTGCTCGCCGTCACCGAGGGGCTCGATGCGGCCGCCTTCGGGCAGGCCCTGGCCAGCGCCTTTGACGACACCATGACCGGGACCACGGGATGCCTCACCTGCTGGCCGGATGGGGCCGACGAGGCATGGTTCCACGACTACGAAAACCGTCACGCCCGCACGATCTTCGTGGCCCACGAGGTCGGCTGTCCGTGGTGCCGCCTGTGCCTGCGCCACGCGGACCATGTCCTGCTGCTGGCCGAGCCCGGCCGGCCACCGCGACCCGGGGCCGCCGCCTGGCTCGGGAGCCTCAGATCGGACTGGATCCGGATGGATCTCGCCGTCCCGCAGACGGCAGACGCAATCCTGCCCCGTGCCCTTCACCCGGACGTCGCCGCGTTGCCTGCGGCTCTCCGCATTCCGGTGCGGGCAGGCAACGCGGACGATCTCCGCCGGCTCGCGCGTCTCGCGAGCGGCACGGCGCGCGGCCTCGTCCTCGGCGGCGGCGGTGCGCGCGGGCTCGCCCATCTCGGCGTGCTGCAGGCCCTGGACGAGGCCGGCTGCGCTCCCGACTTCGTCG
The DNA here is from genome assembly GCF_014845095.1 of Methylobacterium bullatum. Lineage (GTDB taxonomy): Bacteria > Pseudomonadota > Alphaproteobacteria > Rhizobiales > Beijerinckiaceae > Methylobacterium > Methylobacterium bullatum. The sequence continues at coordinate 12,225 of NZ_NKUG01000028.1, forward strand.
GCGGCACCAGCATGGGGGCCGTCGTCGCCGCGAGCCTCGCCATGGGGTGGAGCATCGAGCGGATCCGCGCGCGGACCCTCGACTTCTTCGTCGGGCACAATCCCCTCAACGACTACACGCTGCCCTATCACGCGCTGACCCGCGGGGCGAAGGTCGATGCGGGCTTGGCCGCATGGTTCGGCGGCGCGCGGATCGAGGATCTCTGGCTCCCTTTCCTGTGCGTCTCCTCGAACCTGACGACGGGCTCGGCGATGGTCCATCGCTCCGGCGACCTGCCGGGGGCGTTGCGCGCCAGCATCGCGATTCCGGGCCTGCTCCCGCCGGTCTGCACCGAGGAGGGTGTGCTGGTGGACGGTGGGATGATGAACAACCTGCCGGCCGACGTGATGGCCGGCCTGGAGCGGGGGCCGGTGCTCGCCATCGATGTCGGCAGCGACCGCGCCTTCGGCGACATGCCGGCGCGCTCCTGGCGCGGCCGCATGATCCGGCGGATGCTCGGTGTCCCCGATGCCATGCCGGGCATCGCGCCCCTGCTGTTGCGGGCGGCGACGGTCTCGGGGGACGCGCAATCGATGATGGCGGTGGGCCACGCCGCCGCCCTGCTCAAGCCGCCCCTCGCCGGCATCGACCTGCGGGCCTGGTCGAGCTTCGAGGCGATCGCCGAGATCGGCTACCGGCACACCAGGGAGGCGATCGCAGAGGGCCGGCTGCGGGCATGGACGGAGGGCGTCGGCCTGCGGCGGACATGAGCGCCGCTGGGAAGAACGGTGCGCAGGCGCACGCGCCCGGAGGCTCGGCATGTAACCCTTGGGTGCGCCGCAGCGATTGCCTTGCATCGCAACCGACGCATCGAGGACGTACCGCCATGAAGGTACTGATCGCCGCCACGGCCCTCACAGGGCACATTACCCCGCTCCTCGCCGCCGGCCGGCTTCTCGCCGCACGCGGGGACAGCGTCGTCATGACCACCGCAGAGGAGTTTCGCGATAAGATCGAGTCCGCTGGCCTGCGCTTCGCCCCCATCGACGACGGCCATGCCGCGGAATACCGCGAGACCGGCCTGCCCGCAGGGCCCGAGCGCTACCGGCGCGAGTTCGCGCGGCGCTTCATCGACCCGATCCCAGTCCAGTTCGAGGCCCTGAGCCGGCTCGTCGAGGCGGAGCGGCCTGACGTGATCGTCGCCGGAAGCCTGTTCCTCGGCGTGCTGCCCCTGCTGCTCGGCTCCCGGCCGCGTCCGCCCATCGTCGTCCTGAACGTCAGCTTCCTGTTCCTCGACAGGCCCGACGACGCACCGGTCGGCCTCGGTTTGCCGCCGGCCCGAACGGAAACGGAGCGCGCCCATTACGCCTTACTGAAGGCCGGCATGGACGCCGCCTTCGTCGATCCCGTGCGTGCCTATGCGGATGCGCAACTGGCTCGGCTCGGCCTGCCGCCCCTGCCGGCATCGCTTCCGCATTCCATCGCCATTCTCCCGGACCTGTTCCTCCAGCCGACCGTCCCCGAGTTCGAGTACGATTACGGGACGCTGCCGCCCAATCTTCGCTTCACCGGCCTGCTGCCGGTTCCCCCGACACATGCGCCGCTTCCGGATTGGTGGCGTGCCCGCGACGTGACCAAGCGTGTCGTCCTGGTCACCCAAGGGACCCTGGCCAACGCGGATTTCGGCGAACTGATCGAGCCGACCTTGGCGGCCCTGGCGGATCGCGACGACCTTCTCGTGGTCGCGACCACCGGCGGTCGCCCGGTCGAAGCCCTGAGCGGGCCTCTGCCCGGCAATGCCCGGGTCGCGCCGTTCCTTCCGTTCGACGCGATGCTTCCGGACATCAGCCTCCTCGTCACGAACGGAGGATACGGCAGCGTCTCGCAGGCGCTCGCGGCCGGGGTGCCCCTCGTCTCGGCGGGGCTGACCGAGGACAAGGCGGAGATCGGCGCGCGCATCGGCTGGTCGGGCGCTGGCTTCAACCTCGCGACCAATAATCCGACGGCCCGCGCACTCCGCGAGGCGATCGATACGGTGCTCGGGCAACCCCACTTCCGGGCGCGGGCCGCGTCCCTCGCGCGGGCCTTCGCGGGACTGGATTCGGGTCGGGCCGTTCTCGCCGGGATCGACGACGTAGTTCGGGGCGGGCCGATCGTCCGGGGGATCGCCGCATGACCGCGATATCGATTTCCGGCCGCCCCCGGACCGCATCGGTCCAAGATCGCCCGCACGATGCCAGGGCACGAACGCCCCGGATGATCGCGTTCGCCGCCACCCTCGTGCTCGCCGCGACGACCGGCCTGCCCATGAGATCCGTCGCCAACCTGATGCCGCAGGCGGACGACCGCGACGATCCGTTCCTCGGCATCTGACGAGTAGCGAGGCATCGCCATGACCCATCCCACCGAGACCGCTTCGAGCACGACGACTCCACTGCGCGTCGTGGTCGATCTCAACCGATGCCAGGGCTACGCGCAATGCTGCTACGCGGCGCCCGGCGCCTTCGAGGTCCGGGGACACGAGATCCTGTTCTACGACCCCGCGCCACCCCGCGCCCGACGAGGCGAGATCGAGCGGGCGGTGCAGGCCTGCCCCGTCCGCGCCATCAGCCTGCAGGCCGATGACGGAGAGACGCCGTGAGTGCCGCCGCAGATGCCGGCATCGTCGTCGTCGGCGCGTCGCTGGCCGGCCTTCGCGGGGCGGAGGCCCTGCGCCGAAACGGCTATGCGGGTCGGCTCACCCTCATCGGCGACGAGCCGCATCGCCCCTACGACCGGCCGCCGCTGTCGAAGCACGTCCTGTCCGGCGAATTGGCGCCAGACGCGACGGAACTGCCACTGCTCGTCGCCCTCGACGCAGATTGGCGATTGGGCCACGCGGCAGTCGGTCTCGATCGCGTCGCGCGGACCATCCGCCTCGCGGACGGGGCGGTGCTCGCCTACGACAGGCTGCTCATCACCACGGGCGCCCAGGCGCGCCCCTGGCCGGCCGCGTCGAGCGGCGCCCTCGCCAATATCTTCACCCTGCGCGGCCGGGACGATGCCGCGCACTTGCGGGCAGCGTTGGCCCGGGGCCCGCGCCGTGTCCTCATCGTCGGTGCCGGCCTGATCGGCTGCGAGGCGGCCTCCTGCTGCCGCGATCTCGGCCTGCCCGTCACCCTGCTCGATCCCAATCCGACGCCGCTCGCCCGATCCCTCGGCACCTGGATCGGCGGCGTGATCGCAGAATGCCTGAAGGATTCCGGCGTTGCGTTTCATCCGAGCGCACGGGTGCTCCGCTTCGAGGGCGATGCGTCAGGACGCGTGGTTCGCGCCGATCTCGCGGACGGGCGTACCATCGAGGCCGACCTCGTCATCGTGGCGCTCGGCGCGACCCGGGCCACGGACTGGCTGCGTGATGCGGGCCTGATGGCGGATGCCGGCGGGGTGACCTGCGACGGCGCCTGCCGCGTCCTCGCCGCCGATGGCACGACCTGCCCCGACATCTACGCCGCCGGCGACGTGGCACGCTGGCCGAACCCGCTCTATGGCGGCCGGCTGGTCTCGGTGGAGCATTGGGGCAATGCCGTCGCGCAGGGCGCGCATGCGGCGCGCAACATGGTGGCGCCGGCCGAAGACCAGCATGGCTACGACCATCTCCCGGCGTTCTGGTCGAGCCAGTTCGGGATCAACATCAAGGCCGTGGGCCTGAGCGAGGGCGCGGATTCGGTGGCGATCGTACAGGGTTCGCGCGCATCGCGACGCTTCCTCGCCGTCTACGGCCGTGCCGGCCGCAGCATCGCCGCCGTGTCGTTCGACCAGGCCCGCTGGCTCCCGGCCTATGCCGAGGCGATCATGGCCGGCAGCCCCTACCCACCGATCCGCGATGCCAGCGACCAGGGCCGGTTCGCCACCAGGGAGCCCGGCTTCCCGCCACCGCGCGCCGCTTCCCACGCCGACGAGGCCCGTCATGTCTGAAGACACGCTGTTTTCCGAGGTGCTGAACCCGGCCAATCGCGCGGATCCCTATCCGATCTATGCGCGGCTGCGCGAGAACCCGGTCTCGCCTCAGCGCGACGGCATCGTCGTGGTGAGCACGCATGCAGCGATCCGCAGCCTGATCTTCGATCCGCGCCTCAGCTCCGAGGATCTGCCTCCGTCCCACCGCCCCCGCACCGGCAATCCCCTGAAGGACTGGCTCCTCAATCCGATCAAGGACCGCATCGCCACCGCGCACCGCCCGCTGATCTTCCGCGATCCGCCCGATCACGACACCCTGCGCAGCGTCGTCATGCGGGAATTCACGGTGGCGCGGGTGCTGGCGCTGAAGCAGCGCGTCGTCCGCGACGTGGACGCGCTGATCGATGCCTGCCGGGGACGCGACGAAGTCTGCCTCGTGGAGGACCTGTCCTATCCGCTGCCCGTCGCGGTGATCTGCGACATGCTGGGCGTACCCGAGGTGGACGAACCGCAATTCCAGCGCTGGGCGACGCAACTCGCCACCGCCCTGGAGCCCGATGCCCGCCATGACGAGGCCAGCCGCCACAAAACGGTCGCCGCTTTCGATGCGATCTCCGGCTACATGCGCGCCTTGATCCGCGAGAAGCGCCGGCGGCCGGGGCCCGACATGCTCAGTGCTCTCGCCAATCCGATCACCACCAAGCCCGGCCCCGGCGGCAAGGCCGCGATGGGCGATTTCGACCTCATCTCGACGGCGATCCTGCTGCTGGTGGCGGGCCATGAGACGACGGTGAACCTGATCACCAACGGTATGCTCACCTTGCTGCGCCACCCCCATGAACTGGACCGGCTGCGCGCCGATCCCGAGCGCGCGCCGCGTGTCATCGAGGAGCTGCTCCGCTACGAGCCGCCCGTGCACTTTAGGACCCGCAAGGCGCTGGGTACCATCGAGATCGCGGGGCACACCATCCGCAAGGGCGCGCCGGTCATCCTGCTCTTCGCCGCGGCGAACCGCGACCCCGCCCGTTTCGCCGATCCGGACCGCTTCGATCCGGATCGGGAGGACGTCCAGCATTTCGGTTTCGGCGGCGGTCTGCACTATTGTATGGGGGCGCCGCTCGCCCGTATCGAGGCCGAGATCGCCCTGGTGGCCCTCAGCCGCCGACTGATCGCGCCGCGATTACTGTCCGATCCGCCGCCCTACCGGCCAGGCGCCTCACTACGTGGTCCCGAGAGGCTCGGCATCGGGATCAACGGAATTGCCGCTCGTTCAACATAGAAAATTCGGCCGAAACCAAATTTTTCATCGTCTGCTTCTTCAAATAATCTACCGGAAGCAGACCGTTGCAAAACCACCCAACCAGGACATTGCCATCGCTGAAAACAGTCGGTCGGTCTGGCCTCTCTGATCACCCGATACACCTGCATACGAGATCGCCGGACAGCCACCCGATCGACGACACCGACAGCGCCAGGACCGATCCCGGCCGCGCGCCGATGCCTTGAGAACCTGGGCCGAGGCGATCCTGCCCCAGCTCTGCGGCCCCTCGGACCTGGCCAAGGCGTTCCACTACATGCTGAGCCGCTGGCGGGCGCTGCCCCGAGTGTTCGACGACGGGCGTATCGGGCTCGACAACAACCCGGCCGAGCGGGCGCTGAGCGGCGTCGCGGTCGGGCGCAAGAACTACCTCTTCGCTGGCACGGATCGGGGCGCCGAGCGGGCGGCCGCCTTTTACACCCTGATCGAAACGGCCAAGCTGAACGGCCTCGACACCGAAGCCTACCTGCGGGACGTCCTCACCCGCATCGCCGAATATCCGGCCCGACGCCTCGGCGACCTGCTGCCGTGGAATTGGGGCCCGTTTACGGCCCTCGATCAGGCCGCCTGACCCAATAGTCTTCCCACCGAGCGCTTACACTACAACGCAAGCGGGGAAATGACTGCAACACCCTGGTAGCTATGTGGTTGCTAGCCTTTTTTCGAAGGCTAGCAACCGGCAGCTAAATCGTTGTGATTGTTGGTGAGCGCGCTGGGACTCGAACCCAGGACCTACAGATTAAAAGTCCGTTGCTCTACCAGCTGAGCTACGCGCTCGCTTGCTCAGAAGGGCCTGGCTCGATGACGATCGGGCCGGCTGTCGTGAGAAGCGTGGCTCGCAATAGGGGGTTGGGTCGAAGGGGTCAACCGGCCAGATTCGCGCTGGCGCGCTCGGCCTCTGCGCGAGCCCAGGCCTCGCGAGTCTCGCCGGCGAAATCCGCAAGGCGGCCCGCCGCGATCGCCCCCCGCATTCCGGACATCAGATCCTGGTAATAGGACAGATTGTTCCAAGTGAGCAGCATCATGCCCAGGATCTCGTCGGTGCGCACGAGATGGTGGAGGTAGGCGCGGGAATAGTCGCGCGCCGCCGGACAGGCGGAGGTCTCGTCGAGGGGGCGGGTATCCTCGGCGAACCGGGCATTGCGCAGGTTGATCCGTCCAAAGCGGGTATAGGCGAGGCCGTGGCGGCCGGCGCGGGTCGGCATCACGCAGTCGAACATGTCGATGCCGCGTGCCACCGATCGCATGAGATCGTCGGGCGTGCCGACGCCCATGAGATAGCGCGGCTTGTCCCTGGGCAGATGCGGCTCCACCGTCTCGATCATCGCCAGCATCACCGCCTGTGGCTCGCCCACGGCGAGGCCACCGATGGCGTAGCCCTTGAGGTCGAGATCGACGAGGCCCCTGGCGCTCTCGACGCGCAGGTCCGCCAAGTCGCCGCCCTGGACGATGCCGAACATCGCCTTGCCCGGCTGCTCGCCGAACTGAAGCCGGCAGCGCTCGGCCCAGCGCAGGGACAATCGCATCGCGCTCTCGATGGCCGGCCGCTCGGCGGGGAGCCGCACGCATTCATCGAGCTGCATCTGGATGTCGGAGCCGAGGAGCCCCTGGATCTCGATGCTGCGCTCCGGGCTCATGTGGTGGGCCGAGCCGTCCACATGCGAGCGGAAAGTGACGCCCTGCTCGTCGAGTTTCCTCAAGGCGGAGAGAGACATCACCTGGAAACCGCCGGAATCGGTGAGGATCGGGTGCGGCCAGTTCATGAAATGGTGGAGGCCGCCGAGTCGCTCCATGCGCTCGGGGCCGGGACGCAGCATCAGGTGGTAGGTGTTGCCGAGCACCACGTCGGCGCCGAGGTCGCGAACCTGGCCCGGATACATCGCCTTGACGGTGGCCGCCGTCCCCACCGGCATGAAGGCCGGTGTACGGATCGTCCCGCGCGGCATCGAGATCGCCCCGGTGCGGGCCTGCCCGTCGGTGGCGTCGACGCGGAATGTGAAATGCTCGGAAGCGTTGCTGCGAAGGGAGGGAGTCTCGGACATGGGCATGGTGTTTAGAGCATCGGCCGGAAAAGTGGATGCCGGTTCTCCGCAAAAGCCGATGCGGGAGGACGTGCGCTCGTGACCGGAAGTATCGGCGCCAGACGGGTCGCCCCGTGCCGGGGCGGTGGTCGTCGATCCGGGCACTGGCCCACAGCACATTCAAGGAGTATCGGAGATCCGCCAACCACCCGGACATTCCGACTAGGTTTCCTCAAAACGAGGACTCCTCCAGAAGAGGGCTCTTCCGCGCGGCCGGCTCACCATATGATCGCGAGGTCTATCGATGCTCCTAGGACTCTGGCTCGATCAGCCGATCTGGCTGATGATCGTCATTCTCGCCTCACTATTTGCGACAGTCTCGATTGTCCTGGTCGTCCTGACGAACGTCCCCTACACCCGGACCCATCTGCTCAACAACGTCGGCGGCATCGTCGCGTCGTTCTTCAGCTCGATCGGAATTCTCCTCGCCCTGCTGACCGGTTTCGTGGCGAACGATGCCTGGGAGCGGCAGGGCAAGGCGTCGCGCATCGTTCAGACGGAGCGGGCCAACCTGATCGCCGCCTATGATCTCAGCGAGGCCACGGTCTCGGACATGTCCGACATTCAGAAGGCGCTGCTCGCCTATGCGGATGCGGTCATCGCCGACGAGTTCCCCAAGATGGGAACGAAGACGCCCTATTCCAGCGAGGCGGGGGCGGCGCTCAGCAGGCTCATGAAGATGGTGGCCGACCCGGTTCAGACCAGCGCATCCGGTGTCGTCGCTCATACCGCCCTGATGACCACGGTCATGAACCTGCGGGAGGCGCGCGGCGAGCGGCTGGCCCTGAGCGCGAGCGAGAGCGACGATTCGAAGTGGATGACGTTGCTGTTTCTCTGCACTCTGACGCTGATCTCAATCGGCATCGTCCACGTCGACAAGCCGCGCGCTCAGGTCATCACGCTCGTCATCTTCTCCACGGCGATGGTCGGGACGCTGTCGGTCATCGCGCTCCACGAGCGCCCCTTCGACGGCCCTTTCGCCCTCGGTCCCGCGGCCTTCGAGCGCGCCAAGAGCATGATGACGACCCATATGGAATGACCCTCCGATCGATGGGGGAGGCGGGGCGCCGCCAGGGACGTTCACTTGGATGGTGCGGGAAACAGCAGGCTCGAATCCCCATACGAGTAGAACCGATAGCCGCCCTCGACGGCATGCGCATAGGCCGCCCGCATCGTCTCCAAGCCCGAGAAGGCAGAGACCAGCATGAACAGGGTCGAGCGCGGCAGGTGGAAGTTGGTCATCAGCGCGTCCACGGCACGGATTCGGGTGCCCGGCGTGATGAAGATGTCGGTGGGGCCGGCAAAGGCGCGAAGCCGGCCGTCTCCGTCCGCCGCGCTTTCGAGAAGGCGCAGGGCCGTGGTCCCGACCGCGACGATGCGACCGCCCGCGGCGCGCATGGCATTGAGCGCCTCGGCCGTCGCCTGATCGAGGAGGCCGATCTCGGCATGCATGCGGTGGTCGTCGGTGTCATCGGCCTTGACGGGGAGGAAGGTGCCCGCACCCACATGCAGGGTCACGCTGTGACGCGCGATCCCGGCGGCGTCGATGCGGGCGAGGAGGTCGTCGGTAAAGTGCAGGCCCGCGGTGGGGGCGGCCACGGCTCCGGCCTCGCGGGCGTACACCGTCTGGTAATCCACCGTGTCCCGCGCGTCGGTGCTACGCTTGCCCGCGATGTAGGGCGGCAGCGGCAGCTCGCCGACAAGCGCGATGGCCTCGTCTAGGGCAGGGCCGGAGAGCTCGAAGCGCAGCACGATCTCGCCCCCCGCCCCCTTCTCCGCGATGGTGGCGTCGAGGAGGCCGAGGGTGCAGGCGTCGCCTTCGCCATCCCGTCCGAAGCGGACCCTGTCGCCGACGGCGAGGCGCTTGCCCGGCCGGGCGAAGGCGCGCCAGCATTCGGGTGCTTCGCGTAGGTGGAGCATCGCCTCCATGCGAAGGCCCGGCGAACCGGGGCGATGGCGGATGCCGCGAAGCCGGGCCGGGATCACGCGAGTGTCGTTGAAGACGAGGGCATCGCCCGGTCTCAGCAGATCGGCGAGGTCGCGCACGGCGCGGTCCTCCAGCGCCTCGCCGGGACGGACCACGAGCAGTCGCCCGGCATCGCGAGGCTGCGGCGGCCTGAGGGCGATGCTCGCTTCGGGCAGATCGAAATCGAAGAGGTCGACGCGCATCGCGCGCCAACAGCACGGTTCCTGGCCCGGGATCAATGGCCGATGACAGCCTTCCAGCCCGATGACGGTGCGAAGGAATGTTGTGGCGCAGGCGGAAGCCGCAGGACGGAGAGGGGCCAACAATGCGTGGCCTGCATGGCTCGTGCTTCTTTGCGTGCCAACAACCTTCACACGCGCCGCATTGTTACAGATCTACGTTGAAAACAACCTTGACCACCCCGAGGCAAATCGGCGTGGTCTCCAAGCAATCTTGCTCCAATGCGGTTCGTTTGATGATTGAAAACCTCAAGAATGGCGCGACCAACATCAAGGTTCCGCGCCGTCGGGTCACGTTGGACTCGCAGTTGATGTCCTATTGGGAGCGCGAAGCCCGGCGTCTCGACGTGATGGCGGCCAATGCCCGCTGGGGGTGGATGGCCCGGACTTATGCGCGCAAGGCCGAGCGGGCACGAGCCCAGGGCGCACGCAGCGCCGCGCGCGAAGCGGAGCGTCGGGCGGGTGCGGCGCCCGGTCCGCAGGAGGGTGAGCCCCAGACATAGCCACGACTAAACCCTTCACCGGTGGGTTCAACCTTTGCCGTGGCCTTCCCGGCGGGGATGATCGTATGGGCGGGGCCGCCTAGCGCCACGCCCTGCTCCTTTACCCGGCGGGCCCGTCACGGATCGGCACCGGAAATGGACCGCACCCAGAAAGCCGCCCTCGCGAGCGCCGGAATCGGCGCTTTCGTGATGGCGCTCAAATTCGCCGCCTATTGGCTCACCGGCAGTCTCGCGCTCTATTCCGACGCGCTGGAGAGCATCATCAACGTGGCGGCGGCGGCCTTCGCCTTCATTGCCTTGCGTGTGGCCGCTGCGCCCGCCGACGACGACCACCAGTTCGGGCACCACAAGGCCGAGTACTTTTCGGCCGTGATCGAGGGCGCCCTCATCATCGTGGCGGCGATCCTCATCCTGCGTGAATCCTATTACGGTCTCCTCGCCCCGAAGCCCCTCGATGCGCCGATTCTGGGCCTGGCCGTCAGCGCGATTGGCACGGCCATCAACGGCGCCTGGGCCGTCGCGCTTCTGAGTCGCGGCAGGGCGTGGCGGTCGCCCGCCCTGGTCGCCGATGCGCGTCATGTGATGTCGGACGTGGTCACTTCGGGCGGGGTCCTGATCGGCGTCGCCCTGGTGGCCGTCACCGGAACCCTGATCCTCGACCCGCTCATCGCCGGCCTCGTCGCCCTGAACATCCTGTGGTCGGGCTGGACCATGGTGCGCGATTCCGTGAGCGGCCTCCTCGACAAGGCGGCGCCCGCCGAGATGGTGACCCAGATCCGCACGTTGATCTCGGATCACGGGGAGGGCGCCCTGGAGGCGCACGACGTGCGCACGCGCCATGCAGGGCAGGCGACCTTCATCGACTTCCACCTCGTGGTGCCCGGCGAGATGACCGTGAAGGACTCGCACGACATCTGCGACCGTCTGGAAAGTGCCATCGAGAGCGCCATCGAGGGGGCCGTCGTCGTCATCCACGTGGAGCCGGCCGAGCATGCCAAGGGACGCGGCGTGCCGGTGGTGTAGGGGGCGAGCCCCCCGGAATCCGGCAGGAATCCAGGGGGCGAGCCCCCCGGAATCCGGCAGGAATCCACCGCCACGCGCACCGTCGTTCGAGCGTCATCCGACCCCCCTAATGTCCGCCACGCCCGGTGATTTGACGTCCGCCCGACCGCGGACGCGTCCGGCCGAGGATGAGACCGCATGACCGCCCATTCCGTCGCGACCGGCACCACGCAGACGGGCCGTATCACCCTGGCCGGCGCGGACACCCTGCAGGTGGACGGAACCCTTTCTGTCTCCGCAAACGCTCAGTCCGTGCGCTTCACCTCCGCCCCCGACGGCGCCGAGATCCACAATGACGGCCTGATCGAGAACACCACCGACGGCGGCCGGGCGATCCGCTTCGAGAGCGGAATCGGCGCGACCCTGACCGCGACGATCGACAATGGCGGCACCATCCGCTCCGACGACGACGCCGTGCAGATCCAGTCCGGCACCGTCGCCGCCGGCACGCTCACGATCGTCACGGAAGCCGACTCCACCATCGTCTCCGCCGAAGGCCAGGCCCTCGACCTCGCCGCGACCACGGGCGAATTCCTCGCCGAGATCGACAATGCGGGATCGCTGCTGGCGCTGGCAGCCGACGGCGTGAAGATCGGCGCGACCCTCGATCTCGTCAACAGCGGCACCATCCAGGGCGGCTCCGCCACCGGCTACGTTCAGGGCGCCGACGGCATCCAGTTCGAGGACGGGGCGAGCGGGACGATCCGCAACACGGCCGGCGGCGCCATCCTCGGCGACCGCCACGGAATCAATATGGGCGAGGACAGCCTCGTCACGGTGACGAACGAGGCCGGAGCCCGCATCCTCGGCGGCAACGGCTCCGGCATCGGCTCCGACGGCACCGCGACCGTGATCAATCACGGGATCATCACGGGCTCCTTTGCCGATGCGGCCAATTCCGACGTCAACGGCGCGACGCCCGGTGCCGAGGATGGCGGCGGCCCGGACGGCATCAACGATGGCGACGGCGACGGGATCGACATCGATTTCCGTGCGACGATCGAGAACCACGGAACCATTCGCGGCCTCGGTGCCGGCGGCACGGGCTCCGACGGCCTGCCCAACACGGCGGAGGGCATCGCGGCGGGCGGCGGCGACATCGTCAACCTCGCCGGCGCGCGGATCTACGGCGCCGGCCTCGGCATCCTGATCGACGACTCGTCGCAGGGGGACGCGCCCTTCGTGACGAGCATCGACAATGCGGGGCTCATCCAGGGCGGCTCGGGCATCGCGATCAGAATCGTCAGCGCGCTCGACGACGTGGTCGTCAATGCGGGCCGCATCCTCGGCGGGGGCGGCACCGCGATCCAGTTCGGCTCCGGCGACAACACCCTGGCCATCGAGACGGGCTCGGCCATCCGCGGCCTGAGCCTGGGCGGCGACGGCACCGACACCCTCGACTATTCGGAGTTCGGCGCGTCGGCGCGCGCGCTGTTCGAGAGCGGCCGGGCCACGGGCACCGGCGGCGTCTCCGGCTTCGAGATCGTGAAAGGCTCGGCCTTCGCCGATTCCATGAGGGGCGATGCCGGGGCCAACCAGTTCCTCGGCGGCGCGGGCGACGACCGCCTGTTCGGCGGCGATGGTGACGATATCCTGACCGGCGGCACGGGGACGGATGTCCTGCGCGGCGATGCCGGGGCCGACGCCTTCGTGTTCGATGTCGTGCCGCCGGCCGGCGAAAAGGACCGGATCGTCGATTTCAGCCACGGCGAGGACAGGCTCGTCCTCGATGCGGGCGTCTTCACGGCCCTGACCGCTGGCCAGCTGACGGACGAGGCCTTCGCCCTCGGCGCCGCGACCACGGAAGACCACCGCATCGTCTACGACGCGGCCAAGGGCCATCTCTACTACGACGCGGACGGCTCCGGCGGCGCCCAGGATGCCATCCTGCTGGCGACCCTCCTCGACAAGCCGGCGCTCACCGCCTCGGACGTGCTGGTGGTCTGACACGGGCAGCGGGCGCGGGGTTCGAGGAATCTTCCCCAAAGCGGGCCTTGGCCACAGGCCCGTCGGCCTCTGCGCCCGGCGCGCGCCCGCGGCTCCACCGGGCGGGAGGGATCGGCGATCGCGCCGAACGGCCTTCCCGAACGCGCGGCCGGGACGCGACACCGGGTGAATGGGTGCAGCACGCGTTGCCGTAGGGGTGCCTCACGACCTTCCGATCACGGTCGGTTCCCGCTCCGAGCATGACGGCGCAGCGGGAGTTTCGTGAGGCACTTTCGGTCGCCGGGGACGCAAGCTCTAAACGGCGACGGAACGCACTGGCTTCGCATCTGAAGATTGAAGGAACTGCACGTTCATGCTCGCGCCGGAGCGATGCCGTACGAGGCAGTCGAACCGGCGTCCGTCCGCATCGGCGATGAGGACGAACCGTTCCGGCACCGAGGCATGCAGGCGCACATGCAACCGTGCGCCGCCGTCCGACAGGTCGCGGATCGAGCAGGCGATGCGGCCGCCGTCCGAGACATGAATGTGAGCAGGCAGCAGGATACGCGTTCGGCGATCGGCGCGCCGTTCCTCCATCCCAACGGTCCAATTGTCCAAGCCCGTGCTGATGCTCGACACACCGTCGGCAGCCTGCTGCATGCTGGCCAGGATCTCACCCGTGGCATGCGCCTGCTGATCCATCGAAGCAGCAACGCCATCGACATGCTGACTGATCGTACCGATCGCCGCAGTGATCGAGGCCAGGGTGGCCGCGACCTCGCTCGAGACAGCCTGCATGCCCGTGATTTCGCTGCTGATCCGGTTCGTGGCCGCTGCGGCCTGACCAGCCAGGTTCTTCACTTCGGTCGCGACCACAGCAAAGCCGCGCCCTGCCTCGCCGGCCCGTGCCGCCTCGATCGTCGCGTTCAACGCCAGCAGATTGATCTGTTGCGCAATGTCCGTGATCAGGGTGGCAACGCCGCTCATCGAATGCGCTGCCGAACGCAGCCGCTCGGTTGCGGCATCCGCCTCGCCGGCTCGACCATGGATGTCGTCCACGACGGTCTTGGACTGAATCATGCTGCGAGAGATCGAGAGCGCCGACGCATTCATGGCGTCCGCCGCATCCGTGACCGCCTGAACGTTATCGAGAGTGCGCTCGGCGGCCTCCACCGCGACCGACCGCGCCTCCATGTTGGCGGTGACGTCGGAAGCGTACTTGACGATCTTGATCAATCGGCCGCTCGGGTCGAAGATCGGGTTGTAGCTGGCCTGGATCCACACGGCACGGCCGCCCTTGCCGAAGCGCTGGAACATGCCCGATGAGAAACTGCCGCCTCTCAGGCGGTCCCAGAACGCGGCGTAGTCCGCCGTCTGTGCGTAGCCTGGCTCCACGAAGATGGCGTGCGGTCGCCCCCTGATCTCCTCGATCCCGTAGCCGAGCGACTTCAGGAAGTTCGCATTGGCATCGAGGACCGTCGTGTCGGGAGCGAACTCGATGACGGCCTGTGAGCGATTGACGGCCGCCAGCTGAGCCATGGCATCCGCGACCTGCAGTTTCTGCCCGGTAATGTCGGTGGCGAACTTCACGACCTTGATCGGAACACCATCCCGATCACGGATCGGATTGTAGGTTGCCTGGATCCAGACTTCGCGACCGCCCTTGGCAATCCGCTTGAACTCCCCTGAGCTGAACTCGCCTTTGCCCAGAGCGGACCAGAACTCACGATAGGCCTCACCCTCGCGCTCGGCCGGTTCCACGAACATGCTGTGATGACGACCTTGGACCTCGTCGAGCGCGTAGCCCACGGCTGAAAGGAAGTTGGCGTTGGCATCCAGGATCGTGCCATCGAGTGCGAACGCGATGACGGCCTGTGAGCGCTGCAGAGCTCCGAGCTGTCCGTCATTGTCGATATTGCGCAAGACCTGCTTCGTCACATCTGTCGCGAACTTGACCACTCGGATCACCCGTCCGGCACGGTCGAGGACGGGATTGTATGTGGCCTGGATCCAGACCTCGCGACCATCCCTCGCGAAACGCTTGAACTCGCGCGTCTGCGGCTCGCCATGACGCAGCGCTTCCCAGAACGCTCGATAAGCCTCACTGCCTTGCTCCGCGGCAGAGACGAATCGAGCGTGGTTCTGCCCCTTCAGGTCGGAAAGGGTATAGCCCATCAGCTCGAGAAAGAGAGTGTTGGCAGTGAGCACGGTGCCGTCAGGAGCAAACTCGATCCGAGCTGTTGACGTGTCGACCGCGGCCATGAGCGCACGCAGATCAGTATCAAAAAACGGCACGTCGCTGTCCCCACGATGCCTCGTTCGCATTCCCTTCTGGTTGGCAGCCTTTCGTTAAACAAAACTGAAACAACTTTAATGCGCGCTACGAATTTTTTAATATCAGCAACAAATACCAGTCAAGCAATAACACTAAAATACAAACAGTGAAGCGAACGACTGCGACTTCGGACATTGAGCATCGCTGATGCTTGCCTTGGCATATCGAAGAGGAAGCGATCTGTATTAAATTGCATTTTTATTTGCGATGACTTCGTGATATTACACCAAATATATTTTATCGAGACCCCGGCATGTATTTAAATGCATTTTCTCCAGCCGTCGCAGGGGCATATCGGTTTGATTGAGTCGACGCATGGACCGGCCGATGTCGATTCAATTTTCCATTTTGTTCCACCCCACTGTCTGCCGGTAAGCCGATCCTCGATCACCGTACCGACTATTCCTCACGGCCATGCAATGTCCGGCTCATACCAATCGGCACGGATCATCACCGATAGGCCCAGTCGCGCAGTCCGAGGGACATAAAGCAGCACTTCCTGATAAAGTTTACGTTACTAGGCGAGATGCGACAAGGCGTCGACTTATCAATGAATCAGAAATCGAGAAAGAAGCTAATGAGTTTGGATTTATCGTTCAAGAATTATCATCAATACCATTGTGGCATCAAATAGCTATTGCGCGTCATGCTCATACGATCATAGGCCCTCATGGAGCAGGACTATCGCATTCAGTATTTGCGAAACCCGGATCGAAGATTGTGGAGCTTCTACCTATTAGGGATGGTACTTATCAGCCACGCCTGAACTTTATTCGCCTCTCTCATATAAAGGGTCATCAGCACGTGGTTTGGTATGAAAATCAAAAGATCGGATTTGACCCTTGGTCAATCAACTTAGATGAATGGAAGCAGTTTATGAAAAAGCAAAATATACTCCGCTAATTTTCATCGAACAAATGCAACAGCCTTATATTACGGCATGTTGTTCCAAAAATACAAGGTGAGATTATGTCTAAGATTGAGATAGACAGAGAAAAACTGAAGATCGTCACGAAATGTTTTATAAACCATGTAAGCAATGGCGATTGGTCAGAATCCAAACGTTTAGAGAACGATCTCATTTTGGAGTCGCCCGAGGTATGGACCCCACTAGTTTCGGCATTCCGTTCCCTCCGCATGCATGAAGAAATTGCAGCAGAAGCCGATTTAGCCGAAGCATACCGGCCGAGAATGTGGTGGATGCGCAGCCCCTATCCGGGCAACTTTGGAGACATCCTGACTCCCTACGTACTGTGGCATGCCTTCGGCGTGATGCCGCGTTGGGTATTAAGCAAACATGCTGAAGGCCTGTGTATTGGCAGCATTGCAAAGTTTGCTCGACCAGGTATGCGCCTCTGGGGCACTGGAATGCCGCGGAGCACGGATGCGCTTTGTCCTACAGCTTTCTACTCTGCAGTACGCGGTCCGCTTTCACGCGATGCAATCATCGCGGCGGGCGGTTCCTGCCCTGAGATCTACGGCGACCCCGCGATCCTCTTGCCGGAACTGTATCGTCCGGATGTCGCCAAGTCCCATAGCATTGGCATTATCCCCCATGTTTCTCATGAATCGATGTTCAGAGCAGCTATTAATAGCACGCAGGCAAATAACACAAAGATTATATCGCTGCTATCAGTTTCGTTCGATGATATTGAATGCGTAATTAGAGAAATATTAAGCTGCAAAGAAATAGTTACCACCTCTCTTCATGGACTTATAGTGGCGCATGCCTATGGTATCCCGAGCCAATCGGCGTCAATTGAGGATGAGGTCGGCAACGCACACGACTCATTCAAGATGCAGGATTACAAACTATCTGTTGGGCTTGCCGATCTAGCTTTGCGTGTCCCACAAAATTTTACTGATTTGGCATGGCTTGAACGGCGCGAATGCGTGCTGCCCCCATCACAGATTGACTCAAAAGCGCTTCGGGCTGCGTTTCCTTTTCCCTCTCGCTCTATCGTCTAAAATCCTGCCGGCAACCTGGCAGCACACCCAGCGTATGGTCCCGCAGGTGATGGGTTCTGGCCATCGGCGACGCATCTTTCACTCATACCAATCGGCACGGATCATAACCGATAGGCCCAGTTGCGCAGTCCGAGGGAACATGATGCGCCGAGGCTGGGCAACGAGCTTGTTCCAGGCCGCGCAGCATCGATCGGGAATGTCCTCGTGGGAGGCGAAGATCATGTCGCCGAGCCGGTCGTCGCGCATGAACTGCCAGACAGTCTCGACCGGCTTGAGTTCGGGCGCATGAGACCGCAGCGGCGATACGGTGACGGTGTCGGGGACCACGAGGTCGCCGGCGATGTGCCAGCGGCTCAGGCCCGCATCCCGGCTCGCGCGCGCCAACCATCGTAGAGCCTCGGCATCAAAATCCCCGCGCGGTTCCAAGGCCTTCGACATGGCAGACCTCCGGCTTGCCAAAGCGAATCACGTCGCCCCCGACCGCGCGAACCCGTCAGTCCTCACCCGCCTTCATCCTTACGTTGCACCGATGACGTCGCGCGACATCTGCAATTCCCTGTCGCGTACCTCGACTCACCATGACGGTGTCGTGCCGCTTGGCCCCGCTCAGGCAGAAGCGGAGCGGCGCGCAGCGCGCGTCGGTGCCGAGGTGGCGCTTGGTGCCCGGTCGGCGATCTTTTTCATGGGCTTGATCGAGATGGACGACCGCGTCTTACGGCAACCACCGCAATCTTTCATTTGACCGTGGGCCTGTAGAAGGTGCCGTCGATCTCGGCGATGTCATTCTGATCGAGGCGGGGAACCTCGAGCACGGTGCGTGGTGGATACGGACCGTCGCCCCAGATGTCCTTCTGCACTGTGTTGACGATCGGCCGCAGCCGGGCGACGTCCGTGACGAACACGGTCAGGCGAACGGCATCGGACTTCGTGGCCCCGGCCACGGCGGCGGCGGCGAGCATGTTGTCGAACATGCGGCGGATGCGGGCCTCCTCGCCCTCGATGAGCTGACCGGTGGCCCGGTCGACCCCGCGCATCCCGCCGATGAACACGAAATCTCCCGCTCGTGCGCCGATGCTCCAGGTGCCGCTGGGGGTGATCGTCTCTGCGTTCGGAGCGAGAATCTCGACACGGCTCGTCTCGTCGGCGCAAGCCGCGGCGGGGACGAGCACCGCGAGAAGCGCGGCGAGCAGGGAGGGAAAACCGGGTCTCATGGGATCGTCCTCGGAGTCAGGGGAAAGCATGCCGCCGGGTCCAGAAGGGGGCGTCGGCAAAGCGCCGTTCGGCGGTGTAGAGGCTCCGCTGCGCGGAGAGGTGATGCGCGATACCTTCGAGAAAGGCGCCCTCGTAGGCGAGTGCCGGGGCCGGATCGTCGGCGGCGAGGGCCAGCGCGGCGTCCGCGGCCCGGATGCCGCTCCAGAGCGCCGTCGCGAGACCGTTCGCCCCGAGCGGATCGAGGGAGGCCGCCGCATCGCCGCAGCGCAGGATGCGCCCCTCGACCAGGCATGTCGGCACGACCGAGGCGGCCGGCGCGACTTGGGGAGACAGCGAGGCACAGGCGGTGTCGAGGCCGAGGCTGTCCAGGCGGGCGGCGATGGCGAGGGTTTGCCCGGCCGCATCCGCCCAGAGCCTCCCATCCTTCGCCGCCCCTGCGGGCAGGAGATCGGAATCGGTGAACAGGCCGATCATCATGCGCCGGCCCGGCATCGGCGCCATGTACCACCAGCCCGGCTCCACCGCCTCGACCAGGGTCGCGGCGGCAAGCTCGGCATCGTCGGGTACGTCGTGCACCTGGTAGGCGCAGACGAGCCGGTCGAGGCGCCGCCGATGGGCGGTCGGTCCGCCGGAGAGCGCGGCCCGGCCGCTCGCATCGATCACCGCCGCCGCATCCAGCCATCGCCCGTCGGCCAAGCCGATGCGGACGCCGCGGGGAAGATGCTCCAGGCCGACCACGGCGTCCGCGAGGCGCTCGCCCCCGCTGTCGGCCAGAGACGCCGCCATCCGTGCTTCGAGCAGGGAGCGGTCGATATGGGCGCCGTTCTCGTGCCCGGCCGCCCTGCGCAAGGCGCTGTCGCCCCAGATCGAGAAGCGCCCTTGGCTGGCCATGGCGGTGTCGCCGTCGATCAGGGCGGACCAGCCGAGCCCGTCCAGAAACGACGCTGCCGTGGCGGAGAGCGTTTCCCCCCGGGTGGGCACGACGCGATCCGGTGCGACGAGGACGGGAGAATGTCCGGCGAGGGTCAGGCGCCGGGCGGCGGACAGGCCGGCGACTCCCGCCCCGACGACCACGATACGGTCCACGCGCGTCGCGCTCAGCGGCGGGGGAACGGTGCTGCGATGTCCATGGAGCCGCGCTGGGTCTCCACGTAGATCGTCTCCGGCACGCCGGTCAGGCCCTTGGGGCCGGGGCGGCGGACGAGGACACCCATGCGGGTCCACAGCTCGATCATGCGGCGCAGGCCATCGGTGTAGCCGGCCTCCACGTGAAGGCCGATACCGGCCGCGCCCCGCGCCCACGGCACCCGCGCATGGTAGAAGCGCAGGCGCTCCTCGTCGCTGAGATCGGTGCGCATGACCTGCTCGTAGAATGGCTCCGGCAGGACATCCACCGGCAGCAGCGCGGGCCACCAGACCGGGGTGGGGAAGCCCGAGGCCGTCAGGACCGCCTGACAGCTGAAGGCGTCGCCCTGCCAGGGCACGCCCATCCAGCGGGTCAGGTCGCCCGGAGCCTGCGGGCCGATGGGAGCCCCGTCGCGCGGCTTGGCGGGGTTGCCCGCGAACACGTTCGTGGCATTGAGCTGCAGGCCGAGATCCTGGATCAGGCCCGGTCGATCCGACATCTTGATGCGGAAGGGCAGCTTCGTCTCGTCACGGCCGCGATAGAGGGCGGCATGACGGATCGGCCACGTGATCTCGACACCGGGGTGGAAGGCTCCCCCCGAGCAGGCATCGAGCGCGGCACGGGTGAGGGCCTCCGGCCGGAGGGCGAGGGGCAGGTCATCGAGGCGCGTGACGGAATCGGCCGCAGCGTCGTCGTAATCGTCGGCGAACTTCCCATCCGCCCAGAGTTCGAGCTGACGGTACTGGGTCGGCGTGAGGGTGAGCCAGGTGCGCTGGCTCTCGGGATAATTCACCCCGTCGCCGAGCATGATCGGCATGGCGGCGGCTCGCTGGTCCTCGCCGCCCGGACGGCGGAAGGCCTGAAGAACGTTCTGCCGCGTCGCGCGGCTTTCTTCATGCGGGCGCGCCAGCGTGGCGATGAGCGCCGGACTGGAGAGATCGCCGATCTGGTTCCAGGCCGCGCCGAGGAACGAGGAGGTGGCCACCCATTGCATGGTGCCGGCCCGGCGCAGGATCGGCAGCACGTCGCGCCGGAACGAGACGGTGTCGGAGGGGGCCTTCAGATGGCCGAGCTCGACCATCGCCTCGCGGGCGGCGTCGTAGAGGGTGACGATGGGTTCGAGTTGGGGCGCGAATTTCGGACCGCAACAGACGATCCAGGCCGGGTCGCACGGCACGGAGGCTCCGTCGATCTCGACCCTGGCCTGCACCCAGCCGTCGCACCAATCGTCGTGCCAGCCGTCGTTGTTGGTGAAGTCGCGCACCGGGTTCTGCGGCAGGGCCGTGCGCGAGATGCCGTTTGCGGCAAAGACCAGCAGGCGGCCGTTCTCGTCGGTGCGCAGGTGGCCGAGATCGACATCGAGGGTGTTCCAGAACCGGCCCTGCATGCGGCAGGCCGGATCCTTGCCCGCCGCATTGGCGGAGACGCCGCCGATCTGGATGACGCCTGGGTCGATCACCAGGAGATCGTCGCGCCGGTCGGCCTGGACCAGGGGATTGCGCTGGGTGCCGGGGATGCCGGGCGCCGCCGGCCCCTGGTCGAGCGCGTTGATGAACCCGTACCAGGCGGCCTTGGTGTTGGCCACGTGGACGCTCCACCGGACGCCCTTCGACGCGTCGAGTTCGCGCACCACGCGGCCCTCCTCGTCGTAGCCGTAGAGGCGGAACCGCTGAACCTGCTTCTTGATGCGGCCTTCGGAATCCTTGAAGCCGCCCGCCGGCTCGTCGAGGAGGCCCGGCACCTCGGGCGCGGGAAACCATGCGTCGGAATTGCCGACCCGGGAAAAGCCGATCGCCGGGTGTATGGCGACCCGCGCGATCCGGGCGCCCGCGGGCGCAGCCGCCGGCGCCTGGAGCGGTGAGACGGCGGCCTTCGCGAAAGACGAGGAGGCCAAGCCAAGGGCGGATGCCCCAATGAGGAAATCCCGACGCTTCATGGCGCGCTCTAGCTCATCCTAACTGCGAACTGGTCTCGGCCAGACTGTGTGCCGGCCGGACCTAGCCTGAACGCTGTTAAGATAGAGTTCCCTTTAGCTTGTCTTCGTGCTCGGGGGGCGCGGGCGTGCGGAGCCCTTCTTGCGCTATCTAAGTATAAAGCCGCATCGCTGTTTCCCAAACATGCACCGATGCGCCTACCGTCGAAGCCCGCGCTCGTCCCTCTCCGGATCCATGTGCTCGGGATCGCGGTGCCAGGTCGGCAGTGCCAGGTCGGCCGCGTCCCGGTATTCCCGGAAAGACGCCCTTATCCGAGGGCTTCTTCCACCGCCCTGCCGCAGGCTTCGGTATCGGCGTTGCCGCCGAGATCGCGGGTGCGCAGGGTTCGCTCGGAGAGGACGCGCTCGATCCCGGTGACGATCTCCCGGGCGGCCTCGTGCTCACCGAGATGCTCCAGCATCATCGAGCCGGACCATATCTGGCCGATGGGATTGGCGATGCCCTGGCCGGCGATGTCGGGGGCCGAGCCGTGCACCGGCTCGAACACCGAGGGGAAGAGCCGCTCCGGGTTGATGTTGCCGGAGGGTGCGATGCCGATCGTGCCCGTGCAGGCGGGGCCGAGATCGGAGAGGATGTCACCGAACAGGTTCGAGGCGACGACCACGTCGAACCGGTCCGGGTTCAGCACGAAATGGGCGGTCAGGATGTCGATATGGTACTGGTCCCAGGCCACGTCCGGGTAGGCCTTGGCCATCTCCTTCACCCGCTCGTCCCAATAGGGCATCGTGATCGAGATGCCGTTGGACTTGGTGGCCGAGGTCAGGTGCTTCTTCGGCCGGCTCTGGGCCAGTTCGAAGGCGAATTTCAGGATGCGGTCGACGCCGTGGCGCGTCATGATCGTCTCCTGCAGGGCGAATTCGCGGTCGGTGCCGGCGAACATGCGCCCACCCGCATTCGAGTATTCGCCCTCCGTGTTCTCGCGGACCACCCAGAAATCGATGTCGCCGGGCTTGCGGTCGGCGAGCGGGCTCTTCACCCCCGGCATCAGGCGCACCGGGCGCAGGTTGGCGTATTGGTCGAATTCCCGCCGGAACAGGATCAGCGAGCCCCAGAGCGAGACGTGATCGGGCACCCGGTCCGGCATGCCGACCGCGCCGAAGAAGATCGCGTCGTGGCCCCCGATCTGCGCCTTCCAGTCTTCCGGCATCATCCGGTTGTGCCGCTCGTAATAATCGCAGCTGGCGAAGTCGAACCAGTCGAACTCGAGGCTGAAGCCGTGGCGCTTGGCGGCCTTTTCGAGGACGCGCACGCCCTCCGGCACGACCTCCTTGCCGATCCCGTCGCCCGGAATGACGGCGATGCGATAGCTGCGTGATGTCATGGGATCGGCTCTCCGCGGATGGGACGGCTGGGTTCGGGAGTTCAGGCGGCGCTCGACGGCCAGGGCGTCTCGGCGACGGGGGTCACCGGCCCCCGACCCTCGAACCAGGAAACGAGGTTGTCCACGAGGAGGTTTCCCATGGCACGGCGGGTGTGGTGGGTGGCCGAGCCCACATGCGGCAGCAGGACGACGTTGTCCAAGGCGATGAGGGCGTCGGGAACCCGGGGTTCGTCGGCGAACACGTCGAGGCCGGCCGAGTGGATCGCGCCCCGCTGCAGGGCCGCGATCAGGGCGTCCTCGTCGACGAGGCTGCCGCGGGCCACGTTGATGAGGATGCCCTCCGGACCGAGGGCGCCCAGCACCTCCGCGGTGACGAGGGGGCCGGCTCCGCCGCCGGGCGCCACGACCACGAGGACGTCGCAGGCCCGCGCCAGCTCGACCGCGCTCGGGTGGTAGTCGTAGGCCACCGCGGGTTGCCGGCGGCGGCCGTGATAGGCGATGGCGCAGCCGAACCCGTCGAGGCGCGTGGCGATGGCGTGCCCGATCCGCCCGAGGCCGAGGATGCCGATGCGGCGCCCGCGCAGGGAGGGCGAGAGGGGAAACGGGGCTTTCGGCCAGGCGCCCGCGCGGAGATAGCGGTCGGCCTGGGGGAGGCGGCGGACGGTGGCCAGGAGCAGGCCGAGGGCGAGGTCGGCCACCTCCTCGGTGAGCACGTCCGGGGTGTTGGTGACGACGGCGCCCCGCCCCTTGGCGTCCGCGACGTCGATCGTGTCGTAGCCGACACCGAAATTGGCGACGATCTCCAGGGCGGGAAGGCGCGCGAACAGATCGGCTCCCGCCGGCGCCTGTCCTCCCACCACCACGCCGCGGATGGCCGGGCCGACCTCCGCCAGGAACGCGTCCCGGTCCGTGGCCCGATCCAGGCGGTGGAGGACGAAGCGCTCGTCGAGGGCTCGGATCGTATCGGGAAGGATCGCCTTCAGCAGCAGGATCTCCGCCTTCGCATGTGCTGTCATGGGGCCTCTTCGCAGTTGCGTGTTCCGTGGAGGTGGCGCTCCCGCTCCGGGGCGAAGGCACCTCGTGCTTTCCGCCAACGGAGGGTGGACCGCAACCCGGAGCCGGCCCGCTCGGCAAGACCGCGCTGCGCCAATCCCATACAGGCCGCGAGGACTGTCTCGTTCCTCTGGCCGCGCGGAAGGCCGGACCTGACCTTGACCACCGTGGCGCTGACGAAGTCTTCGGTCAGAGCGGATAGAACGGCTCGCTCGTCATCGCTGAGCGGACGCATCGTACGGATTTCCTCGTCACGTCGATTCCGGTTTGCCGTCCCCGGGGCCGGCCCGTCTCGGCTGACCGGCTCGCAGGAACGGCTGTCGCCCGAGGCCAGGCGGCAGGGGGAGGGGCCGTGCCGGGCTCGATGAACCCCGCACGGCGATCGATCGGCGCTTACTCCGCGAGCTCGCGCATGACCTTGATGAGGTCCGACTTGCCCTCGAAGCCGATGCCCGGCAGTTCGGGCATGACGATGTGGCCGTCCTCGACCTTCACCCCGTCCGGGAAGCCGCCATAGGGCTGGAACAGGTCCGGGTAGCTCTCGTTGCCGCCCAGCCCCAGGCCGGCCGCGATGTTGAGCGACATCTGGTGACCGCCATGCGGGATGCAGCGCTTGGGCGACCAGCCGAACTGCTCCAGCACGTCGAGGGTGCGGAGGTACTCGACGAGGCCGTAGGACAGGGCGCAGTCGAACTGCAGGTAATCGCGGTCGGGCCGCATGCCGCCGTAGCGCAGGAGGTTGCGGGCATCCTGGTGCGAGAACAGGTTCTCGCCGGTCGCCATCGGGCCGGGATAGAACTCGGAGATCGCGGCCTGCAGGGCGTAGTCGAGGGGATCGCCGATCTCCTCGTACCAGAACAGCGGGTACTGGCGCAGCATCTTGGCGTAGGCGATGCCCTGTTCGAGGTTGAAGCGGCCGTTCACGTCGACGGCGAGCTGCGCCTGGGAGCCGATCTCCTTCAGCACGGCCTCGATGCGGCGCTGGTCCTCCTCGATCGGCACGCCGCCGATCTTCATCTTCACGACGTTGTAGCCCCGGTCGAGGTAGCCGCGCATCTCGGCGCGCAGCTGGGTGTCGTCCTTGCCGGGATAGTAATAGCCGCCGGCCGCGTAGACGAAGACGCGCGGATTGGCCTCGACGCCCTTCTGCTCGGCGAGCATCCGGAACAGCGGCTTGCCGGCGATCTTGGCGGTGGCGTCCCAGATCGCCATGTCGAGGGTGCCCACCGCCACCGAGCGCTCGCCGTGGCCGCCGGGCTTCTCGTTGGTCATCATCGCCGCCCAGAGCTTGTGCGGGTCGAGGTTGTCGCCGGCCTCGTTGAGGACGCTCTTGGGGTCGGCCTCGAGGATGCGGTTCTTGAAGCGCTCGCGGATCAGGCCGCCCTGGCCGTAGCGGCCGTTGGAATTGAAGCCGTAGCCCACCACCCGGCGGCCGTCGCGCTCCACGTCCGTGACCACGGCCACGAGGCTGGCGGTCATCTTCGAGAAGTCGATATAGGCGTTGCGGATGGGCGAGGAGATCGGCTTGGTGACCTCGCAGACGTCGACGATACGCATGGTGGCTCTCCTTGAGATGCGAAGAATTTCGCGTGAGGGGAACGGGATGGAAGGGGGGTCGGTCAGAAGGTCTAGTGGGC
>NZ_NKUG01000280.1 GCF_014845095.1 Methylobacterium bullatum
TCATCGCCGTGGACCTGCGGCTGCCCGACCGGGTGGTGGTGCGGCTCACGGAGGAGGCGGCCGCCACGCGCGCCGAATCCCAGAAGAAGAAGCCGAAGGGCAAGGGAACCGAGACATGAGCCGTACGATCCGTCCGGCGCCTCTCGCGTCCCGCCAGCCCGCCCTTCCCGCCTCCTTCGCCCGGTAATCCGATGCACGCGCAACACGGCCTCACGCCGCGTATGAAACCGCTCTCCGCGCGCCGGAGCACCATCCTCTCGGTGCTCGACATCGGCACGAGCAAGGTGGTCTGCCTCATCGCCGAGCTCCAGCCGGCCGAGGCCCTCACCACCCTGCGCGGACGGACCCATTTCGCCCGCATCATCGGCATCGGGCATCAGCGCTCGCACGGCCTCAAGGGCGGTGCCATCGTCGATCTCGAGGCCGCCGAAGGGGCGATCCGCCAGGCGGTCCACGCCGCCGAGCGGATGGCCAAGGTCGAGGTCCAGTCGGTCATCGTCAACATCTCCGGCGGCCGCCTCGGCTCGCAGCATTTCGAGGCCCATGTCGGCGTCCGCAGCGGCACCGTCATGGGCGCCGACGTGGAGCGCGCCCTGGAGACGGCGAGCGCCCATGGCGTCAGCCCCGGCCGCACCGTGCTCCACGCCCTTCCCACCGGTTATGCCATCGACGGCCAGGGCGCGGTCATCGATCCCACCGGGATGATCGGC
>NZ_NKUG01000281.1 GCF_014845095.1 Methylobacterium bullatum
GTCCAGGGGCAGGCCGTAGCGGTCGTCCCCGGCGGCGCAGACCAGGAACGGGCGGGTCGCCGCCCGATGGGCGATGTCGACGCCCCGGCGGGCGAGGGCGGCCGTGCGCTCGTCGAGCAGCCTCCGGATGCGCGGATCGTCTGAGCTGTCCCCTGCGGCCGGTGCGATCACGATACGGATGTCCTCATGCGCAGGCGGGCGTCCTCCACGCTTTCGACCAATCGTCCGGCGCTCAGCCCGTCGCCTTCGCGGAGCAGGGTGTCGGGCGGCTGGTCGCGGCCGAAGCGGACGGCGTTGTCGAAGGCCCGGCGGGCCTCGGCCTCGCGTCCCTGGGCGCCGAGCAGCAGGCCGAGCTGGTAATGCGCCATCACGAAGGTGCGGTCGAGATAGAGCGCCCCGCGCAGGGCACGCTCGGCCTCCGCCTGTCGGCCGAGGTCGTAGGCGAGAAGACCGTCGTAATAGTGCAGCCGCGCATCGGTGGGGGTGGTCAGGAGGGCCGCCTGAACCCTGCGCCACCCTTCCGCGATCTGCCCGGAATCGGCGAGCCCCCGGATCGCGTCCAGCACCGCCTCGACATCCTCCGGCCCGGCCCCGTCGATCGAGGGCGAGGGC
>NZ_NKUG01000282.1 GCF_014845095.1 Methylobacterium bullatum
CCCTTCCCCCCTTAAGGGCCGGGTGCAGGAGTGCGGGTGGCTACGCCAGCCTCCGCACGCCGAGGGTCACCCAACCACCCCCACCTCCAACTCCTCCCCACAAGCTCGACGGATCTCGGGCAGGCCCGAGATCCGCCGGGGAGGAGGGTAGGACGGCGCATCCCGCGACATGCGTGAATTCCGCAGCCCCGCCCGTCAGGTCGAGAAGGCACCCGAGCGCGTCACGCTCCGAAGCGGTTTCGGCTCAGCCCTGGCCGGCCTCGTCGCCTTCGCCGATGCAGTCGAGCGCGCGCTCCACGGCGCTGACGGCCTCGCGCAGGTTGCGGACGGTGAGCTCCATCTCCCTGCGGGGACGGCCCATGGCTGCGGCACGATGGGTGACGCCCTGAAGCAGCTCCAGGGCGGCGAACAGATCGTCTGCGACTGCAACCACGTCGCTGATCTGTGGCGCCGGAACGGCGCGGGGGCGGGAGAAGGGGACTACGTTGCTCATGTCGGACAATGTGTCGCCCAAGGTGGGCCGGAGCACCAGATCCAGGGGCGGCGATTCCGCAGGATTGCGCCTCCGATGCCCGAATGTCGTCAAGCGTAGTGAGCGTTTTCGTGGCGCGGGAACATCACTCTGCCGGTAAGCCGTGACGTTTCGTTATCCTTGTGCTTGACGCGGCGACCTCCCCGGCACCACGACAGGGGCGATCGATCCAGCAGGATCAGTACCCCAGGAACCTCCGATGCGTCCCACCGCCTTCCTCGTCGCCGCCGGCCTGTTCTGTGCCCTCGGGGCCTGCAACAGCGCCGACCGCAGCGGCTTCTCGGACAGCTTCAGCACCGAGAATTACCGCCGTTCCAACGACACCAACGGCACCCAGACCCGCCGCGACGTGAACCGGGCCTACACCGCCCCGTCGATGCCCTCCATCGTCAGCCGCGGCAACTGAGGCTCCTGCTTCAGTTCTTCGCCAGGGCGTCCGCGAAGGCGATCATGCGGTTGCGGGCGTAAGTGGGCAGGCCGGCACTGATCGACGTGCCGGTGTTGAAGGACGAATTGCCCATGAGCACCTGGGCGGGAAGCAGGTTCTTCAACACCGGCACGCGGGCGTATTCCTGCTTGCGGTCGAGAACATCGGCCTTGATCGCCAGCGCCATGTAGGTCGTCACCACCGTCTTGCCGGGATCGTTCGGCATCGGCTGGAACACGGCGAGGAACTTGCCGAAGCGCAGGATCTGGTTGACCCAGAAGATCGTCTGTTCGAGGCCGCCGGCCACCGGCGTGTCGACCCGCGTGAGCGCCGCGAGCGAGGCCGCCTCGGCCGCCGGCAGGGTCCGCAACTCGCTCTGGAACGAGACGAACTCGGCCACCTTCTTCGAGGCGCCGTCCTCCAGCTTGTTGGCGAGCTTCACGCCCAGCGGCAGCTTGCCCTCGAGGTCGTAGCGGGATTCGATGCAGGCGGCGGCACCCTCGCACCAGGCCCGGTCCGGGCGCCGGGCGAAGGCGGCGGCCGGATCCTTGGTGGGCGTCACCTCGGCGGGGCTCAGGGTCTTGTGCTTGATGACGGGGTCCATCTTGGACACGAAGCCGAGATTGGCGAAGGCCGACAGATCGATGGACTCCGCGGGCTTTCCCACCACGAACCGCCCCTGCGCCACATAGACCTTCAGGGTCTCGTGCCGCTGCTTCGAGACGCCGTTGAGCGTCACGCTGTAATCGGGCTCGGCATAGGCGGGGTAGGGCGCAAGGGCCGCCTGCTCGGCCGGGCGCAGCTTTCGCCATTCGAGATAGGGCGTCAGGCCGCTCTCGGGGTTGGCCGGATTGTCCCGGTGGTCGGTGAACAGGATCGTGCCGGGCTTGAGGGCGGAAAGGCCCGACGGCTCGATGGCGGGAACCTCCTTGATCCGGTCGGCGGGAACCTGAACCTTCATTCCCTCCTGCGCGGAGGCGGGGACGCCGAGCGCCAGCACGGGCAGGAAAGCGATGATCTGGGCAAGCACACGTGTCGCCGGAAGCTGCGTCTTCACGTCGGGGCCTCGGTTTGCTGATGAGGGGAGGGGATCCGCGCCTCAGTAGCGCGGGTCGTCGCCGAACAGGTAGTCGGGATCGCGGCGCCGGGCGCGGGGCGGCTCGTCCTCGCCGAAGGGCGAGCGCTGGGTGCCCGGCCATGACGGGCTCCGCGACCCTTCGTAGCCCTCGCCCTGAGCACGGCGGCCGCGCGGCTGGGCCGGCCGCTCGCCGAAGGGGTCGAAGAGATCCGGCTCGGGCTCGCGCCGGGTGGTGAGGTTGCCGTACAGGTCGCCCACCACGTCGGCGCCGTCGTCGAGGCCGCTGGTGTCGCCGTCCTCGGAATCCGGCCGCATGGCGGTCTGCACCTCGCGCGGCAGCAATCGGTACTGCGTGTCGGCCACGCGGCCGTCGCTCAGCCGGAAATGCTCGATGAAGCCGCCGCCGGAGACGCGCGCGCCGCTGCGAGGGTCGATGGGCAGGTCGGCGAGCAGGCGTTTCGCCTCCGGGGAG
>NZ_NKUG01000283.1 GCF_014845095.1 Methylobacterium bullatum
CCGACCGGCGAACCAGCGACGTCGAAAGCACAGAACCATTTGACGTGAGCACTGGCTCCAGTGGAGCCCGTAACGAGCACAAACAGGGCGGCGGACAATGCACGGGGGCCGGGCAACCGACAACGCAGACTCATGTGATGAAGCCTCGGCGAAAGCTGAAACGCCGACGGCCGGCGGCAGCGACATTGTTCTACGTAGTTTCTGGCGATCCTGAAAGGATTTCGTTAATGAATCTTCAGCAGCGTCAGCATGGTCGGCGATGTGTCGCTCCTGCCATGATTCCGGTGCCGGCCGCCGGTGGACTCTCGCGGATGAAGCCCGGTCGGCGTATGCGTTCTGGCTGAAGAGGGACCACAGCGTCACCCCCGAGCAACAGCGTCGCCTTGCGTCGAGACCATCGATGGGATTATCGACGGGATCATTCGGCAAACTCTGATAGTCATGGAGGGGCGGCGCCCAAGCCCTCGCTTCGCATCAAGCAGAAAGGCTCTCGCGTGATTACAACACTCAGCCTGTCCACCCTGATCGCGGGCGGCAGCTT
>NZ_NKUG01000284.1 GCF_014845095.1 Methylobacterium bullatum
CGCCGCCCAGGCCGGCCGCCGGGTGGTGCTGACGGGGGGCGCGAGCCAGCTCGTCGGTCTGCCCGAGGTCGCCCGCCGGGTGATGCAGGGCCAGGTGCGGATCGGCCGGCCGCTGGGCATCCGCGGCCTGCCGGAAGCCGCCAAGGGACCCGCCTTCTCCGCCGCGGTGGGCCTGCTGGTCTACCCGCAGGTGGCGCATGCGGAACATTTCGAGCCGCGGGGGCACAGCGCCCTCCTGGGCACCGGAACCGACGGCTACATCCCCCGCGTGTACCGTTGGTTGCGGGAGAGTTTCTAGAGACGAGGCCCGCCCCCGGAAGGGGGTGCGGCGACGACACAATCGGCGCCTTTGCGGAGGCGCTCATCGGCAACGCGAAAACGGCACGAAGGGCTCGACACCATGGCCATCTCTCTCCAGGCGCCTGACATCCGCGAACTCAAGCCCCGCATCACCGTCTTCGGTGTCGGCGGCGCCGGCGGCAACGCCGTCAACAACATGATCGAATCCGGCCTGCTGGGCTGCGAGTTCGTGGTCGCGAACACGGACGCCCAGGCGCTCACCTCCTCCAAGGCCGAGCGCGTGATCCAGATGGGCCTCGGCGTGACGCAGGGGCTCGGCGCCGGCTCGCACCCCGAGGTCGGCTCGGCCGCCGCCG
>NZ_NKUG01000285.1 GCF_014845095.1 Methylobacterium bullatum
CCCCATCGGCACGCCCCGCCTTCAACTGCGAGAGGGCGTCCATGCTCCCCGCGATGGTGACCGCGATGCCGCCTATCTCGCGCAGAGCGTCGAGCAGGACGGAATCGTGGCTGACCGCGAAGGTCAGGGGGCCGGCGGCACGCCCGATCAGACCGGCGAGCGTCGCCTCCAACCGCTTTTCTTCTCGATCAATCATCTCTCCGCTCGCCCGCAATGCGCCGTCGAGCGCCTGATGGAAGGCGGCACCGAAGGGCGTCAGAACGCTGCCGTGCCCCTTTGTCTTTCGGATGACGGGCTGCCCAAGCGCTTCCTCAAGGATCTGGAAGCGGCCCCAGGCCGAGCGATAGGACAGGTCGAGCCGCGCCGCAGCACCCTGCAGCGACCCTTCCGTGGCGACGGCGTCCAGAAGCGCCAGGGTGGGGGCGAAGGCGAGTTGCCGGCCCGCCGCCGCAATGGTCCCGTCGAGGATCAATCCCACCTTCATAGGCAATCCGTTTCCTATTGAACTGGCAGGGAGAGGGATAGCATGAGGGGGTGAGAGTGCCTCACAAAAATTCCCCGTCCCTGTCGGCTCTTACTCGAAGCACCACGGCGCAGCGGGAGTTTTGCGAGAGACATTCGCCGCGCACAGCACCGGGGCCATGTTCCAGACCCTCGAGGAGACGTTCAGACGGCTCGCCGCCCTCGATCCGGAGGTGGTCGCCATCGCCGGCCTGTCGCTGCGGGTGAGCCTGTCGGCGGTGGGGCTGGGCACCCTCGTCGGCGTGCCCCTCGGCGCCCTCGTCGCCGTGTCGGCATTTCCGGGGCGAAGGCTGGTCACGGGATGCCTCAACGCGGCGATGGGCCTGCCGCCGGTGGTCATCGGCCTCGTCCTCTATCTTCTCCTGTCGCGGTCCGGTCCGCTGGGGGGGCTGGGCCTCCTGTTCACGCCGGGCGCGATGATCGCGGCCCAGACGGTGCTCGTCGTCCCGCTCATCGCGGCCCTCGCACGCCAGATCGTCGCCGATGCGGAGGAGCATCTCGGCGAGCAGCTTCGCTCCCTCGGCCTCGGACCCGCCCGGCGGGCCGCGATCCTGATCTACGATACGCGCTTCTCCCTGGTGACGGCGATCCTCGCCGCCTTCGGCCGCGCCATCTCGGAGATCGGGGCCGTCCTGGTCGTGGGCGGCAATATCGACGGGCACACCCGCACCATGACGACGGCGATCTCCCTGGAGACGCAGAAGGGAGACCTGCCCCTCGCCTTGGCCCTCGGCCTCGTTCTCATCGCCATCGTCCTCGTCGTCAGCGCGACCGCCACGCTGCTCCGCTCCCATGCCATGCGGGCCTACGGATGAGCGCGGCACTCCCCATCGTCATCGAAGGTTTGCGCTACCGGGTGGGAGACATGCCCATCCTCAACGGCATCGACATGTCGGTGACGTCCTCCGGCATCACGGCGATCATCGGTGCGAACGGCGCCGGCAAGAGCGTGCTCCTGCGCCTCATCGACGGATTGCTGGCGCCGACGGGGGGGACGATCCGCATCGGGCCATCCGACCGTCCTCCTCCGAGCACCGCCTTCGTGTTCCAGCGGCCCGGCCTCGTCCGTGCGAGTGCCGCCGCCAACGTGGCCCTGGCTCTCGCGCCGCTCGGCCTCGGCGCGGGCGAGCGGGCCGAACGGGTGCGGGCCGCGCTCCGCCATGTGGGGCTCGCCGAGCGGGCCGGCGCTCCGGCCACCCGCCTGTCCGGGGGCGAGCAGCAGCGCCTCGCCCTCGCGCGGGCCTGGGCGCGGGCGCCCGATCTCCTCCTGCTCGACGAGCCCACCGCCAATCTCGATCCGGCCTCGTCCCACGTCATCGAGGATCTCGTGGCGTCGATGGCGGTGGCCGGCACGAAGGTCGTCCTCGTCTCGCACAATCTCGGTCAGGTCATGCGTCTGGCCGAGGATGTGGTCGTCCTCGCCGCCGGCCTCGCCGTCGAGCATGGACCCGTGCGTTCCACCCTGTCATCCCCCCGTTCGCCGCAGGCGCGGGCCTATCTCACCGGAGAAATGCCATGGACTTCCTTCGCCGCTCTCTCCTGAGCTTCGGCCTCCTCGCCGCCGTCTCCGGATTGTCGTCCGCACCGGGTGTCGCCGAGCCCGCCGAGACCATCACGGTGGCCTCCACCACCTCCACCGAGCAATCCGGCTTGTTCAAGGAGCTGCTGCCGGCATTCACCCAGGCCAGCGGCATCGGCGTGAAGGTGGTCGCCCTCGGCACCGGGCAGGCCCTCGATGCGGCCCGACGCGGGGATGCCGATGTGGCCCTCGTCCACGACACCGCCGCCGAAGAGAAGTTCGTCGGCGAGGGGTGGAGCACGAAGCGCTATCCCGTGATGTACAACGACTTCGTCATCGTCGGCCCGAAGGACGATCCGGCCGGCGCGGCCGGCGCCAGCGTCGTCGAGGCCCTGCGCAAGATCGCCGCCGCCAAGGCGCCCTTCGTCTCGCGTGGCGACCGCTCGGGCACCCATAGCGCCGAGCTGCGCTACTGGAAGGAGGCCGGCCTCGATCTCGGCGCCGTGCGCGGCGATTGGTACAAGGATGTGGGCCAGGGGATGGGGCCGGCGCTCAACACCGCCTCGGCCGCCAATGCCTACGTCCTCAGTGACCGGGGCACGTGGCTGTCGTTCAAGAACCGGGGCGACCTCAAGATCCTGGTGGAAGGCGACAAGCGCCTCTTCAATCAATACGGCGTGATGGTCGTGAACCCGGAAAAACATCCGCATGTGAAGGCGAAGGCGGCGCAGGCCTTCGTGGACTGGCTCGTCTCAGCCCCGGGCCAGGCGGCCATCGCGGCCTACCTGATCAACGGGGAGCAGCTCTTCTTTCCCAATGCGGAAGCCCGATGACGGCCGGTCCCCGACGAACGGGCGCGCCGCGCCGCCCTTGACACCTTCCGCGTGCCGCGCACCTTCCTTGGTCAATCGCGCCGTTGCAACTGCGGCGGCTGGCCTCGGGAGGGCCGTGTCATGATGGGTTCAGGTATCAGAGGGTTTTCCATCGTCGCCGTGACGGCGGCGATGGCGATGGTTCCGGCAATCGCCTCGGCCGAATCGGCGGGCAAGCCGGCCAATATCTGCAAGGAACTCACGGCGTTCCTGCATCCGCCGGCTCAGCCGGCCGCGTCCGGTTCGGCCACGGCCCAGACGAGCACGGCCGTCACCGCTCCGGGCTCCGGATCGCAGAAATCCGCGGGCAACGAGACTCAAAAGGATTCGGGCCTGAGCGGTCCGACGGCCTCCAACGGTCCCGGTGCCTCGGGTCCCCAGGGGGCGACCCAGAACGCCGCGGCCCCCTCGGGCGCCTCGGCCCAGGCCCCGGCC
>NZ_NKUG01000286.1 GCF_014845095.1 Methylobacterium bullatum
GCCGGTGTGGTGACGAACACGAAAACAACCTCCCCGTCATCGCCGGCGGGGAGGTTGGTCCGGTTCGGCGAGCCCGGTCATGCCGGGATCGCCCTCAATTCTGCGCCGCCGCTTCGCGGGTGACGCCCGGGCGCGGCCGGTTGACGGCGACGGTGTCTCCGGTGCGGCTGATCTCGATGGCGTCGGCGGTGCCGCCGAGTTCCTGCGGGGTCGAGAGGGTCACGCTCTGGCCGTTGGCCAGGACCGTCTCGAATCGCATTGCCCGGCTGGTCCCGGTGCGGGCCAGGGTGACGACCACCCGGTAGCCCTTGGGCTCGGCGGTGTAGTAGGCGACGCCCGAGAGCTCGCCCAGCGAGACGCTGCCACCGTCGAGGGGCTTGATCGTCTCGGCGGAGGCCGGAAGGGTGGCGACGCCCACGGTGACGGTGGCGAGGGCGGCGGCGGTGATGAGGCTACGGAGTGTCATGGTGACGGGTCTCGCTGTCTTGGCAGGGGCGGTGCGCCCTTGCCGGTGACGCGAAGATGCTGTGCGGTGCATCATGGATCAAACAGATTGGATCGATAATGACTATTGACCATGTCGATCTATCTCGCATCGACCTCAATCTGCTGGTGGCCCTCGACGCCCTCCTCGCCGAGCGCAACGTCACCCGCGCCGCCGCCCGGATCGGCA
>NZ_NKUG01000287.1 GCF_014845095.1 Methylobacterium bullatum
CCCCCACCTCCAACTCCTCCCCGCAAGGGGGAGGAGAGCCGCCACACTCGATTGAGGTCTCCGGATGCTCCCATGCTGAGCTTCATCCTCCGCCGCCTCCTCACCGTCACCCCGGTGGCGCTCGGTGTGAGCATCGTCTGCTTCTCGCTGGTACATCTGGCGGACGGCGATCCCCTCAGCTCCATCCTGCCGGTGGACGCCACCCAGGAGACGATCGATGCCATGCGGATCGCCTACGGCTACGACAAGCCGCTGCCGGTCCAGTACGCCCTGTGGCTGTGGAAGGTGCTCCACGGCGATCTCGGCACGTCCATCGCCACCGGCAGGCCGGTCCTGAGCGAGGTCGGTCGCGCCGTCGTCAACAGCCTGATCCTCGCCTCCGTGGCGACCTTGATCGGCTTCACCTTCGGTTGCCTGTTCGGTTTCGTCGCCGGCTATTTCCGCGATTCCGTGCTCGACCGGGCGGCCTCCGCCATCTCGGTCTTCGGTGTGAGCGTGCCGCATTACTGGCTCGGCATGGTCCTGGTGATCGTGTTCTCGGCCCAGCTCGGCTGGCTCCCCTCCACCGGCGCCGGCCCCGACGGGTCGGGCAACTGGAAGCCGGATCTCGAGCACCTGCGCTACATCATCCTGCCCGCCATCACGATGTCGGTGATCCCGATGGGCGTCATCGCCCGCACCGTCCGGGCGCTGGTGGGCGACATCCTCTCCCAGGATTTCGTCGGGGCGCTCAGGGCCAAAGGCCTCTCCGAATTCGGCGTGTTCAAGCACGTGGTGAAGAACGCCGCCCCCACCGCTCTCGCGATCATGGGGCTGCAGCTCGGCTACCTGCTCGGCGGCTCGATCCTGATCGAGACGGTGTTCGCCTGGCCCGGCACCGGATTCCTCCTCAACGCCGCGATCTTCCAACGCGACCTGCCGCTGCTGCAGGGCGCCATCCTTGTCCTGGCGATGTTCTTCGTCGCCCTCAACCTCATCGTCGACGTCGTGCAGACGGCGCTCGACCCGCGCATCGAGAGGGGCTGATGGCACTCGGGACCAGTCCGGCCGTATCGGCCATCGACATCGCCGGGGGCGCTCCCCCACTCACCTCGACGCCGGAGGCCTTCGTCGCCTCGCGCGGGTTCTGGGGCAACGTGCTGGCCAAGCTCCTGCGCGATCCCGTGGCGATGATCGCCGCCTTCGTCATCCTCGCCATCGTCGCCATCGCGCTGCTGTCGCCGTGGATCACGCCCATGGACCCGTATCGCGGCTCGATGGTGCGGCGGCTCAAGCCCGTGGGCGACGCCACATACATTCTCGGCTCGGACGAGCTCGGGCGCGACATGCTGAGCCGCCTGATGCTGGGCGGGCGCCTCTCCCTGTTCATCGGCGTCACGCCGGTGATCCTCGCCTTCCTCCTCGGTTCCAGCATCGGCATCCTCGCCGGCTATGTCGGCGGCTGGCTCAACACGGTGCTCATGCGCACCATCGACGTGTTCTTCGCCTTCCCCTCGGTGCTTCTGGCCATCGCCCTCTCCGGCGCACTGGGGGCGGGCGTGTTCAACTCCATCGTCTCGCTAACCTGCGTGTTCACCCCCCAGATCGCCCGCGTGGCCGAGAGCGTGACGACGCAGATCCGCTCACGCGACTATGTCGACGCCGCCCGCCTCTCCGGCGCCTCCACCCTGACGATCCTGCGCGCGCAGGTGCTCGGCAACGTGCTCGGACCGATCTTCGTCTATTCCACCAGCCTCATCAGCGTGTCGATGATCCTGGCCTCGGGCCTCTCCTTCCTCGGTCTCGGCGTGAAGCCGCCGGAGCCCGAATGGGGCCTGATGCTCAACACCCTGCGCACGGCGATCTACGTGAACCCGATGGTCGCCGCACTTCCGGGCCTCGCGATCTTCATCGTCTCGATCTCGTTCAACCTGTTCTCGGACGGCCTGCGTTCGGCAATGGAAGTGAAGTCATGAGCACGCCCATCGCGTCGAGCCCGCTCTCCTCCCGCGACCGGGGCGGCCCGGGCCAGCCGCTCCTCACCGTCGAGGGGCTGGTGAAGCATTTCCCGGTCAAGAAGGGGATCGGCGGCAAAAAGGCCGTCGTGCGCGCCGTGGACGGCGTCGATTTCGACATCAGGAAGGGCGAGACCCTGGGGGTCGTCGGCGAATCCGGCTGCGGCAAGTCCAGCACCGCCCGCCTCATCATGGGCCTGACCCAGCACGACAAGGGCGAGATGCTGTTCGACGGCGAGCGCATCGGCAGCCGGGCGCTGCCCCTGCGCGAGTTTCGCGCCCAGGCCCAGATGGTGTTCCAGGACAGCTACTCGTCGCTCAACCCGCGCATGACCATCGAAGGGTCCATCGCCTTCGGGCCACGGGTCCACGGCGTGCCCAAACGCCAGGCCATCGAGCGGGCGCGCAGCCTGCTCGCCCGTGTCGGCCTGGAACCGGCGCGCTTCGCCGCCCGCTATCCGCACGAACTGTCCGGCGGCCAGCGCCAG
>NZ_NKUG01000288.1 GCF_014845095.1 Methylobacterium bullatum
CGAGGGCGGCCTCCTCGACGTTCTGCGCGGCGTGCCCGATGAAGGTCTTCATGCCCTTCTCGGCCAGGCGCCGGACGTTGGCGTTGTCGTTGGCGTCCGACCCCTGGACGGTATAGCCAAGGTTCGACATGACCTCGGCGATGCCGGACATGCCGATGCCGCCGATGCCGATGAAATGGATGGGGCCGAGCTTGTCGGGCAGCTTCATGGTGTGAACCAGTCTCGTCGTGTCGCGGAGCGCGTGAGGGCGCCCCGGCTCGGAATCAGGTGCGGGCCGCCGTCTCGAGGACGACATCGGCCAACCGCTCGGCGGCATCGTGGATGCCCGCGCTTTTGGCGGCTGCGGCCGCTTCGGTCAATTTTGCCGGATGGGTGAAGAGGTCGAGGAGCTCGGCCGTGAGGCGGTCGGGGGTGAAGGCGCTCTGCTGGATGGCGAGCGCGGCGCCGATGCCGGCGAGGGTCGCGGCATTGGCGGCCTGGTCCTGGTCGAGGGCGCCGGGCAACGGCACCAGGATCGACGGCCGGCCCATGGCGGCGAGTTCCGACACGGTGGAGGCGCCGGAGCGTCCGATGACCAGATGGCTACGGGCCATGCGGGCGG
>NZ_NKUG01000289.1 GCF_014845095.1 Methylobacterium bullatum
GTTGTTCTGCGCCACGTCGAATTCCGGCTCCAGCCGCCCGTTGATGATGACGTAGATATCGGCCTTGCCCGCCGTGCGCAGGCGGCCGTCCCGCAGCAGGAACGATTGCGGGAGGGTGAAGACCGGCGTCACCACCGACCCGTCCACATGCATCTCCTGGAACGCCCTGCCCTCCGCCTGCACGTCGAGGAGCTGGGGCGGGAACACCGCCGGGATGCTGGCGGAGGCCGTGAGCACATCCGTGAACAGCGCGACGGCGTTGGGCCCGCCATTGGTGGCGATGGCGCCCATGTTCCAGATGACCGCGCGCTGGGAATCGAGGTTCGTCGTCACCACGAGGAGGCGGCGGCCCTTGGCGTGCTGCTCGGCGATGGCGGCGAGGAGATCGGACGTGACGTAGCGGCGCACGAGGTCGCGGAGACGTCCGTCCCCGAACAGGCCCGATCCGAACACGATGTTGGTCACGCTCGGCGATTGCACCAGGGTCGAGGCGACGCCGCTGGTGTAGATGTCGGTGAGGGTCGAATCGTAGGCCGACCCGAGGAAGGCGAAGGGCGC
>NZ_NKUG01000029.1 GCF_014845095.1 Methylobacterium bullatum
AACCCTTGTGCACCCACCAAATATCTCAATGACTTAGCCGATGGATGAGATGCCGTTTCGACACGGCATCACCGGCTCATTTCGACAAACCTTCCTTCTTCGTTCTCGCGTCCAAGCGTTTCCGCGCTCCCGCCTGCCGTTGCTTCGGGGTCGCTTGCGCGTACCTGAGCAGTGCGGCGGTGGTCAGATGGCCGCTCAGCGCGCGGAGCTGAGCGTCAGTCAGGTCGGCCTCGGCGCCCTCGACGTTGCCGCCGTGGCGCAGGCCCATGAACTTCACTTCGGGATCGACGCCAGCCGCTTCGCGGATATCGGCGACGCGGTGCCGGAAGTAGTCTTCGCCCCATGGCAGGCAGACTTTCCGACGGCGATCCGGCTGGTCTCGCGTGACGATAAGAGTGCCCCGCCGGGGGAGGCGCTCCAGCCGGTCCATCAGCTCGGGCCACAGAACCGTGCCATCCACGTCGAACAGCGGCAATTCGACCACCTCGCCCGTTTTATGGTGGAAGATCCGCGCGATGCCCGGCGAGTCGGTCGGACGGTAGTGCGTCCAGGCCAAGCGCTTTAGGATATCCTCCTGGCGTTGGAGCCAGAAGAACGCGATCATCGCCGCGGTGCCAATCGACGGCTCTCCAGCATCGTCGGCCGCCGCCACGAAGCGCACTAGTTCATCGTGCGTCACTGGCCGCGTCGGCTTCGACCGATAGGTGAGATCCATTTTGGCGAAGGGGTTATCGGCCGGGACGATCTCAGGCTTGTCCCGGCGCGCTACATTCCAAGCTCGCTTTGCGATGCTCATCGAAAGGATGCCGGTGCGGATACGCTCGGTGCCGTCGGCCTTGAGCTTCAGTCGTTCGTAGAGACGATCCGCGGCTCCAGGTGTGATGCTGCTCAAGGCCAAGCTGCCGAACCGTCTGCCGTCCTTCAAGACGTAGCTCGAAACGAGATGGAGAGCGGCGTCATAACCCTTGCGAGTCTTCGGTGGCCGGCTCGTGAATTTCGGTGATGTTTTGTAGAGAGCCACCATCCAATCGAAGGTGCCAATCCGGACCCGGTTCGTTTCGGCGGGAATGGAGCCGCGCTGACGCCAAGCATCGAACTGCGGATTGAGAACGTCATCGCAACGTGCCTTCGCGGCCCCGTAGTCGTTGCCGAGCGCTTCCGAGCAGACGGAACAGCCCGCTTTGACCGCCCATGTCGGCGGCACCCAATAATACCCGGTGAGGCCTGACTTGAGCCGCCGAGCTACCATCAGCTTGGGCCAGCCCTGGGGCTTGCGGCGGGGCATCAGATCAGCCCCTCGATGCTCTCAGCCAGCGGTATGGCGGCGATGGCGAGGCCGTGTCGGCGAGCAATATCTTGAGCCAACCGATCACGGTGCCACTTCGGCAAACAGCCACGTTCCGTCCGCGGGCGGGAGTAGATCCCGCGATCCACTTTCGTACGGAAAGCCTCGACACTGGGCTCGTCGCAAAAGGCGGCCGCCGTCTCAGCGCGCATTTCGAGCGGCCAAGATCCGAGGGGATATGCAACCGGCCGAGCCATCCTATCAGGCCTCCTCGTTCCAGCGCAGAGCGCGAAGGTCGGCGATGCGCTTCTCGAAGGCTGCGATGCCTTCGGTGACGTTGCCGGGGTAGGGGGGGCGGTCAGAGGCGCCTTCCTTCTCGATCTGGGCACGGACCCGGGGCCAGAGTTCGTCGAAGAGGGGCCAGCAGCGGATTTGGATGCTCACTTGCGTATCGGCGCTGTCGGCCTCGACGAAGTGCCCATCCGGATTGCGGGAGAAGAACAACGTCCCCGGGAAGGTATAGAGAGGCTCCTGCTTATCGCCGTAGCCGTCGTTGAGCATGGCGCTGTATGGCCCGCGGCTGCGCCTCAAAGCCCCGGCGGCCTGCTCCGGCGTAAAACCAAGCTGGATGAGTGCTTTGACCGCACACAGTTTTAGAAGCTCCGGGAGCTTGAAACTGACGTGGTGGCCCTTGCCCTTGGGGCGAGCCGGAAAAAGATCATAGCGTGTGAGGTAGTTGCCGACTTGGCCGCTCGTCATGCCGACCAGAGCGGCCGCATCGCTCCGTGCGAATGCCCATGTCTCGATCTGCTTTGCGTCCACGGCCTATCTCCAAAAACTCACAATGATGCTACGTTGTCTAACATGCGCTGTAAAGCATCGATATGATTTTTTGATCGGGCGGCGGGTGTTCTCGTCCCGAAGCATGCCGTCCCAGCCAGACCCCCTTGGGGCGGCCCGGCCGGGTCATAGCCGTTCAGCAGCTTTCAAGATCGCGGCTTCCGCCCCGTAGCCACGTCACTTGGCTCTCGTGCCCCTCAGGCGCGCCGAGAGACGGCTCCCCTTCGACGTCCGGCTCCTGGTCGGTGTCGGTTTCGCGATCGGGATCACCGTCCGCCTCATCGAGAAGCGCCACGATGCGGTCGACGATATCGAGGGCGAGTTCGGCCAGGCGCTCGAACTCCGCCCGTGGGATGGTGGTGGCTTGGATCCGGCGAGAGGCCGGGAAGCGAACGACGTTGGACATGTCAGGACCTCGCCGAACTGTGGGTGCTGGCGTACTGATGCTCGAGCTCTGCGAGATCGACACCGGACACGTTGGCTGCGCTCCGCAGCAGGTCTGGCATGCCGTACCCCGAGTCCTTCCACGAATAGCTGCCTATCAAGCGTGTGAGGACAGCCAGGCCTTCAGGGGTGGTCGCCACCATGCCGTGAATGGCAAGCCTTGCAGCATGAAGCTCCTTCTCAGCCTCGCGTCTGGCCAGCCTGAGGCCCTGATAGTTCGATGTGGCCTCAATGCCCTGCATCTGCGCATCAAAGGCGTCTGCGATCGGAAGCATTTTGTGCCAACGGCGGATGCGGTGCGGTGTCTGTCCGCCGCGGCCCATCAGGGTAACAGCTTGGCGGATGGCTTCGCGTAACGCTTGCCCCGTCCAAGCCTCACCGATGTAGTCTGCCGCTCTGGGCTTTCCCGAATCCTCGGGCCGCGTTGGAAGATGGCGTAGGTTCATGCCTAGGCGCGACGGCCATCTCCACCCGCCGAGGACAGAGAACTTCTCCTCCATGGTTACGAGGAGAGCTGACGGGCAAGTCTGCAGCACAGGATAAACCTGCATCCAGGCCTCGCCATAGGCTTCTCGTACCGTCTCCTCTGCATTCTTGGCCTGGAAATATCGCTCTCCGGCCGCCAGCAGGTCGGCATCTGGCGAAACGGTCGAGACTGGCCCTGCCGCCATCGCAATTGCGGGAAGGGGAACGGCAGCTGCAAGCGACCCTGCAATCAGTACGCGCCGCTCGTTGCCGGCCTGATCCAAAGGCTCGCGACGGATAACGCGGGCGGCTGAGGCCCTCAGTGCTGTAGCTCGATCACGGAGGGACGGCTTGTTGGCATCACGGGCGAGCCCGAGGAAGCGAAGCATCTTCATGTCGCCCTCCCTCAAGCCAGATGCGCGAAGCCGTAGGCGAGCACGCCCCCGGCAATGATGAGGACGGCAGAGACGAGGTCACCGGCCATATCGAGGAAGCGTGGTGCACGGACGTGGTCCGTATCAGGCCGATCGGCGCGAATGACAGGCCAATGCTCTCCTGTCTCGTCCTCTGGAGCCTCAAGCTCTGGAAATGGACGAGCGTATGCCGCCGCAAAAGGCGAGCGAGAGCGTTCACCGGCGCGAGCCGATGCTGTAGAATTTCGGATAGCCATGGACAGCATCTCCAGATGCGGTTTTGGTCAGGCTCGCGCGGTGGTGCAAACACCGACGCGAGCCGCGTATGCTTGAGTTCTCGCATCAAGCTGGTAACATAGCTATCACTTCGCTTGCGCCTGCGTCAAGCGACTTAGTAGCAGGGTTACTATCAGTGGCGATGAGCGCAATTCAGTGCAGGATGGCTAGGGCGGCGCTCGGCCTCGGTGTTCGTGATCTCGCGGCCTTGGCAGAAGTCTCACCGAACACCGTTGCGCGTTTTGAGCGCGGTGATGGGCTGTACGATCGGACGGTTGGTGCGCTTGAGGCCGCCCTCGAAGCCGCTGGCGTTGAGTTCATCCCAGAGAATGGCGGAGGGGCTGGCGTTCGCTTGAAGAAGCGGCAGGATGCTGACGAACAGGACTGAGGGAGGAGCCCCATGGCCATTCCAGATCGCGAACTAGAGCACTCCCCCCTTGGCGGTCCGATCACCCGTGATGGCCACACGGTGAAGGTTCACATCTACCGGTTCGCGGGCACCGAGGATGAGTGGACGTTGGAGGTGGTCGGACTGGATGCCAGCCACATCGTGTGGGACGAGACGTTCGAGAGTGACCTGGACGCCTACGAGGCGTTCGAACGTGCCGTTGTCGAGGATGGCATCAGGTGATTTTCTGAGGATGAGCCAGCAGGGCATTGACCGCCACTCAAGATCTCACGGGTTGAGTTCATCCCTGCGGATGCCGATGGCCTCGGAATGTGACTTCCGAATGGTAAAG
This sequence comes from Methylobacterium bullatum, assembly GCF_014845095.1. GTDB lineage: Bacteria > Pseudomonadota > Alphaproteobacteria > Rhizobiales > Beijerinckiaceae > Methylobacterium > Methylobacterium bullatum. Next base: position 4,464 of record NZ_NKUG01000029.1, read on the forward strand.
GATATTGAGGAAAGCTATAATGTTGTCGTCGCAGAGATTTTTGTTATTCTTACTGCTCCTCTTATCAACTTCTAGCGTCTCACAGGCTGAGGATGATCCGTTTTTAGGAGGGAAACAGCTTTCTCCCATTCAGTTTTACAAGCGTTGCGAGAGCCGTAAAATGGCAGAGTTCGAAAGGGGAGGGTGTTATTCGGATGTCGTCCGCGGACTCACTACTCAACTCAAGGCAGAGATAGCAAAAAAGCTCGTCCAAATAAATTCGATTGCTGATGATAAGCCGGAGGCTGGCATTCTAGCTGGCAAAGAAAACGCTGCAAAGTGGCGCGCTGATTTCTTGCTGGCACAAAAGCTTTGGGAGGATTACTCGAAGCGGCAATGTCAAAATTATGTAGATTACGAAAATTATGGTGGCTCAGGAGCCTATCAAGCTGCCTTGGGATGTGAGATCCGACATTTAGTTGCTCGTCTGAACGAAGTTCGAAGTTCGACTTAACGTTTGGTGTGCTTATTATAAAATGCGCTGTGAGAAGCGCAGTATCTGAACGTAGCAGGCGGAGCGATTGCGTGACCAAATGGGTTCTTCTACCGTTGTTTGTGCTTCTGACGGAAGCCGCTATATCCGCTGAACGCTTTCCAACTGATGATCCGACGCTGCGACCTTTTCAAACGAAAGTCGCTACATACATAGATCGTTGCGAAAACAATAATATTTCAAATGTAGAACGCTCAGAGTGCCTTTATGATCAAGTCAAGGCTTTAAAGGACATTATGAAGGGTGAGGTAGCAAAAGCGAAGAAATCCAACATTGAGGCGGCTGCTGATAAAGGAAAATATGGAGGAGACGAAAAAGCTACATTTAAGGCTTTGCAGGCTGATTTTTCTAAGTCGCAGGCGGCGTGGGAAAAATACACCTCAGAAGTTTGCGGGTCAGTTACGAACAGGTACGAGATCCTCGGCGGGACAGGTGGGGCGATCGACGGCTGTAGGTGCGCGATTCGGCATCTCGTTCAGCGAATTAACGAGTTGCGTGGTTAGCTGTCATTCACGGTAGTGTTTTTATGCCAAATGAGTGACTGCATCTGAGCTAATTTTTTGTGATTCAGGATCACAGTGCTTCCACATAAGCAGATTCATCTTTTCGTTGAGGTGCATAAAATGAGGTTTGTCAAAGCAAGTTTATTATTGGTTATGCTTGTGAGCATAGCCATTCCTAATTCTGCTGTAGCGGCAGGTCTTGGAAGTTTAGTTAAAACAGAGTTGGGATGGAATCTTTACAAGAAAGTTGATAGTTTTACCGACAAGACTAAATGTGTTATTGCTTCATCTAAAGACGCTCGTATTCAAGTCTCCAAGGGGACTATGTATGTAGATTATAGCCGAAAGGGTGGCGTCCAGGGATATGAGTATCGTATAGACAATGATCCTTCAAGCGGAATGCGTCTGCCGACCGAAACAGCGAAAAGCTTAGGATTCGTTTCGTTTTCTGGCCAGGATCTTTCTGCGATACTAGGCGCAAGGAGATTGAGAATTCAAGTATTGACTTATGTTTCTGGTCTAAAAGAAGAGGATATTGATGTAAGAGGCTTATATAAGTTGTACGATCAAATGGTTCAGGGCTGTCTTAGTTAGTTTGCGGAGTTCATTCTAGGCGATGTGCGCAATTTTTTTATATGCCTTTCTCTAAAATGCGCAATTTGAACGCTTTCAAGTGGATCAGACGTCGGTCTGCTGGAACGTTAGTATGAAAATGCGCAGTAGCCCTCCGGCTTAGGTCTCGTTGTGCATGATACGCCAACCCGAGATCAATACCGATGACCAGGGACCAGCTTGCCGCCGAACTGTCGCGCATCGTGAGGAGATGCTGGCTAGATACAACGCGGTGATGGTTGGCACTCAGGGAATCGCGTGAGCGGTCGGCAACTCGCTGACCTGGGTCGTGTAGCGTGGGCTTCTCATTTCGAACTTCGTCGACCACGTGCGCTTCTTCTCCAGGCCAGCGCGAGCCGGCACGACGGCGCCACGTCCGAAACGCCGATTGCACTCGTCCATCGCGGCCATCAGCGGAGCGCTGCGTTCGCGGTCGAGCTGACCGATCAGGGCTCGCTGGGATTCCTCGAGTAGCTTAAGGTCGGTGGTGATGACGCCGGCCTTGCTGTAGCGCCACGGCCGGTCGCCCGGCGCCTCGCGCCAAGTGCGGGACACGCCCTCGCGCGCCGCTTTGATCAGCGCCAGTGTGTCGTTCGTCGCCTCGGGCAACGTGACAGTCGTCGAGACCGATCGCATCGGGTCGCCGCGGTCATGTTCAGACGTGTGGTAGAAAACCGAGACGTGGGTCGTACCGAGCCCGCCTCGTCGCAGTTTTTCCCCCATGCGCGTCGCATGGGCGGAGACCGCCTGCTCCATCGTGGCTCGGTCCTCGATCCGGCTGGAGAACGAGCGCGTGACGGCGCAGCCCTTCCGCTGAGCCGGCATCAGCTCGAGCGGCAGGCAGCACACGCCGCGTAGTTCGTAAATGATGCGCTCGCCAACCACCGTCATCGCCTTGCGGACCGGACGCGGGTCGAGGTCGCGCAGATCCGCGATGGAATCAACGCCCATGGCTTCGAGCTTCGCCAGCGAGGCGCGGCCGATACCCCAGACTTCGCCGACGTGGATGCGGCAGAGCCAAGCCGCCCGCTCGTCCTCGTCCGAGAGGTCGCAGACGCCGCCGAGATCCGGGATCGTCTTGGCGATGTGGTTGGCGAGCTTCGCCAGCGTCTTCGTTGGCCCGATCCCCACGCATGTCGGAATGCCGGTCCAGGCGCGCACCGTCGCACGCAGGTCACGCGCGAGCTCGACGCGCCGATCCTCACGCACGTCCGACAGATCGAGGAAGCTCTCATCGATGGAGTAGATCTCCACCGCCGGCGAGAAGTCGCGATAGACCGCGTTCGCCCTGGCGCTCATGTCCCCATAGAGCGTGTAGTTGGACGAGAACGCCCGCACGCCCTCGCGCTTGCACAGGTCGCGGATCTTGAACCAGGGCTCGCCCATCTTGATGCCAAGCGCCTTGGCCTCGGCGGTCCGGGCCACCGCGCAGCCATCGTTGTTCGACAGCACGATCACCGGCACGCCGGCGAGCTTCGGGTCGAACACGCGTTCGCAGGAGCAGTAAAAGCTGTTGCCGTCGATCAGGGCAATGGCACGGCTCATCGAACGAGGCCCGCCCGGGCGATGTGCCAGCGGATCGAGAAACGAACGACGCCCCAGATCTCGGCCTCGCCGGTCTCCTCAACCGCGAAGGCCGGAAGGTCCGGGTTCTCGAACGACAGGCGCGCAACGTTCCCGTCGACCAGGAAGCGCTTGATCGACATCTGCCCATCGATCGCCGCAACCACCACGCTTCGGTGCGCCGCCTTCAAGCTCCGATCGACCACGGCGAGGTCACGATCGAAGATGCCTGCATCCCGCATCGAATCGCCGGAGATGTTCCATGCGAAGGTGGCTGGCGGGTTGGGCGCGAGCCAGCGCGGCAGTTCGAGGGAGCCTTCTAGGAAGTCGTCAGCAGGCGAGGGGAAGCCGGCACAGAGCGCAGGACCAAGGATTGGCACGCGGACTGTGCTGTCTCCTTCGGCGCAAAGCTCCACAATCTGACGCACTTTCACAGCCGCGTGCTCGGCACAGGCTGCCTTGCGCGGACGTAGCCGCGCGAGATCAAACGATCACATCGCATTGTGCGCCGCTCAGCTTCTGCCAAATCAGCGAGCGCGTCGCCGACGGCTTTCACGAGCGCTGCCCAGGTGTCGCCGTGTGCAGCCAGTGCGTAGGCTTGCGCGATGCGTTCTGCTTCACTGAGGGGGGCCTCGGCAGTTCGACCGTGCATCTAATGATCCCCTTCCTCTGGAACAAAAAGGGAACAAACAGCTTTGACGAGCGCAGCTCAAGCCCTCTAGGCGGACAATCTGTCCCGCCTGTGCACGCCTGTGGATGAGAAGGCAAAAGGTAAATGCAGGCGGGCACTTACCGTTTCCATTGCACCGACGGCCATCACGCGGTGCTCGATCTATCTGGCCGCTACCTGCGAGCACGGACGGACCTGCGTGCGGAAGCGATTCGGGTTGCCAGAACGATCATGAGTAGCTGCGCAGGTCGACTCGACTGGTCGTCTTGGCTCGTTGACGTGCACGATTCCGCCGGACGACACGTGCTAATCGTCATGTTTGAGGAAGCAGGCCCGGCCTTGCGGGTGGCTTGAGAGAGACGGGGCGCAATGGTGTTCAAGGCGAAATCAGCCTCAGAGACGAAGGCTGCCGATCTGGCCTTAGCTCTCGCCCGTATCGCTGATCGCGAGGGGGTGCCAGTCAGCGTCAGCGTCGATCAGTTGCGACGCGGCAATCCTCGGCTGACCCCCCTCGCGATCGGCCAGATGTACCGGAAGCATCGCGACATCCTCGAAGCCGACCTCGCAGAGCGCGGATACGTGCTTATCGACTATGCCGACCAGGGGCCGGGCAGGGGAATGGAGTTCGAGATTGGGGCCCTCTGAACGTTCTATTGGACGCGAAAAAGCCCGGCGCGCCATGACGGCGACCAGGCTTTTTGAATCAATGTCCTCACTAGCCCGCCCAATAGGGAACGTACCGTGCGTTCCTTTTTCCTTGATTAGGATCGGCCGGGACAATTCTTTTGGTTTTTATAGCCTCCGATATAACTGAAGATACAGATTGGTAGTCATCATCTGCCACTAAGAACCTTTCTCTCAAAGAGGAGTTGTTCATCGGATCATGTATTATCCAACGCAATACGCAATGATAAAAGCACGCTCGCTGTTTTTCCTGCTTATTCATTTCCGTGAACGTCTTTGGCCCGAACAAAATCACACGCATTGAGTTTTTTGATGAAACAAATTCAGGAGCTGGCAAGTGCTGTTGCTCAACAGCAATCATAGTTTTATCTAACCCGCCGCCACGCTCTTCGCACAACCCGAATATCCTCATAGCAGATGCTAGTTTTTCATTCCGGGATCGCCTTTCGTCCAGCATTCGATCTGTTTCAATCAATGAATTGCCAGGATTTGTAATTTCAATTCTGTTTGAATAAATCTCAATTACTGGACCAGCCCCAGAAATAGTGAAATCCTGATGTATTAACGCATTAGCAAGAAGCTCCCGAATTGCAATATCTGGATACAGTGGAATATTTTTTCTAACACCCTCCACGTACGTTTCGTTCGTAGGAAGGTTTATCATTAAAAATCGCATTAGATTAACAAATCCGCTCGCGTATCCTTTTGTTGCCGTCCGCTCAAAATCAGATTTAGACTTATCTTTGCCAATGTACTTAATTAGTCTCACGGCCTTCCCTCGAATTGACGGAAAGCTTGATACGTCTGTTGCAAGAAGTATCGCACCTAGATTTGTTATGTCGTATTTGCCATTCATATTATCTTTGATAAAGCCGTTGGCTATCAACTTTTTATATACTTCAGATATTTTCTTTGGCTTATTTTCATTAGTAAAGTCAAAATATGCGTCGACATCTAATAAACTGAGAGCCTTTTCTGGCGTTTGATTGGATAATGCTATTGCATCTTCGAATTTGCGCCGCCCGGTTGCAAGCCAAAGCGCTCGCTCATGCTCCGGAAACTCACCAAGTTTCTTTTTGTTCTCTCCGATTCTGATATATTCTGTCCCCGAAAAACGTACCGGACGGTCGTAGGTCGGCTCTATTGCTGCGATTGAAAACTGCATGCCTTCACATTCAAAATCAACCAAATCTATTAAAAGTTTTGGCTCGATCATTCTCTGAAGCCAGTTTGAAAATACCTCTGAACCCTTTTTCATAGTCGAAAAGTTTATTGTTGTTCCAACCTTTTTCTTTGGCTTATACTGAACTCCGAATACTAAATAGGCCCTGTCACGGTCAGCAAGCATCGCCCCATTTGCTAGAGCGGAAACGTATTCTCCAATCTCCTCGGGGTTTGCGTTGTTTGTTTTAAATTCTAGCCATCCACTTTCGTTTTTTTCTTGCATTAGGCGAGCAAGGAGCGCGCATGGGTCGTCGATCTGCATCTGTCTGCTCCTCCGGCACGTTATATCCCCCTTATATCAGATTTTTGGTTTGTAGCGCTACATCTTGTGTTGCGCAAAAGGAAAAATCCAACAATATCAATCTCTTGCATAAAATTCGTCTTGGTCGCTTATATCTCCCATTCGTTCCCACCTTGCTGTTTGCAGTGCTGATTTTTTAATTGGTAGGAGAAAATTGCGACATCGCTTGATACCACGCTTCGTTCCTGAGAGACGGGCTTCGAACGTGTAGATGGGATTTCAGACGCTTATATAGTTCCTAAGCTGCCCCACTTTCGGCACTAGAAAAGCCCCGCCGCGGCGTGAGCCGGGCGGGGCAGGGGCAGTTATACAGGGCTGTGGATAGCGGGGGCAGTTACCTCGACGAGCGCTCCACGAAGGCCTTCAGCATGGCGTCCCGCGTCCCGCACCGACGTCACCATGGCGTCGATCCGGCCCTCGAGGCGGCTGATCACGCATCCTGCTGTCGAAGAGCCGGCGCAGCCGGCCACACGGCCGGTCCCGCAGTAAAGTGCTCGCCGTTCTCTACGACGCCAGGACGCGCCGCTCGGCTAGAACATGGGAGTGCCACCTGTCACCGGCACCAACGCGCCGGCCATGTAGCTACCCTCGCGCGACGCCAGAAGAACATAGGCCGGCGCGAGCTCGGCGGGCTGGCCAGCTCTCCCAAGGGGGGTATCCTCGCCAAGCTTTTCGATCTGCTCGGGGCTTTTCACGATCGGTTGGATGGGTGTCCAGATCGGACCAGGCGCGACGCAGTTCACGCGAATGCCCTTCGGGGCGAGCAGGTTCGAGAGGCCGATCGTCAAACTCGCGATAGCGCCCTTGGTCGCCGCGTAGATCAGCATCGATTTGTCGGCGATCTTGGCCTGCTGGCTGGTCGAATTGACGATCGCCGAGCCCGGCTTCATGTGGGGCACCGCCGCTTGGCAGAGATAGTACATAGCGAACACGTTGGCTCGGAATGACCCTTCGAGATCCTCTGCCGTCACGTCGTCGAGGTCTTCGTTGACTGTCTGCGCAGCAGCGTTGTTCACCAGGATGTCTATGCCGCCAAGGGCTTCGACGGTCTGAGTGACGAGGTCGCGGCAATGCGCTTCATCCCGCAGGTCGCCCGGCAACATTACAGCGCGTCGCCCGGCTTTCTCGATCCACCGAGCGGTCTCCTCCGCATCGGACTGCTCGACTGGCAGGTATGAGATCGCGACATCCGCTCCTTCGCGGGCATAGGCGATCGCTACCGCACGCCCGATTCCGCTGTCGCCCCCCGTGATCAAGGCGACCTTGCCTATCAACAGTCCCTTGCCGACATAGCTTTCCTCGCCGTGGTCCGGCACTGGTGTCATCTTCGACGTTAGGCCAGGCCGTTCCTGCTGCTGATCTCCGGGAAAAGGTGGTCGAGGGCCGGCGGTGCGCGGGTCTGAGGTCATCGTCTGTCCTTCCGAAGGCCTCGGCTAACGTGACAGACGGCGGATCGTAGCTGCGGCAGAATGGTGCTGGAATGTGCAACCTCTACAGCCTCATCACCTCGCAAGCGGAGATCCGGGAAGCCTTCGGTGTGGAGCAGGACCGCGCTGGCAACCTGCCGAGGATGCCCGGCATCTTCCCCGACCAGGTGGCGCCCATCGTTCGGATCGAGGACGGCAGGCGAACCCTTGAGATGCTCCGATGGGGCATCCCTGGTCCGAAGCAGTACGGCGAGCATCCCGTCACCAACGTGCGGAACGTAAAGAGCCCGCATTGGCGACCGTGGCTCAAGCCGGAATACCGCTGCCTCGTCCCGGTGTCCTCCTTCAGCGAGTACGCCGACACCAAGCCCAAGAAGACGCCGACGTGGTTCGCCCTCGATGATGACCGACCGCTGTTTGCCTTTGCCGGCATCTGGCGGCCCTGGACCGGCGTGCGCGGGACGAAGGCCGAGAACCCCGATAGGGAGGAGGCCGAGCACCAGTTGTTCTCGTTCCTCACCTGTGATGCGAATGGGATCGTCGGCCCCGTCCATCCGAAGGCCATGCCGGTCCTACTGACGACGCCAGAAGAGTGGCGGACGTGGCTTGAGGCGCCGACAGAGGTCGCCCTTGAGCTGCAACGCCCATTGTCCGACGCCATGATGAAGGTGGTGGCGACAGGCGCGCGGCGCGATCCGGCAGAGTGAGGATCGCATCGCGGCCGGCCTGGTGCTGGGACCAGACCGGCCAAGAAGCCGTCTTAGCTGGCCGAGGCGTCAGCGTCGGCGACAAGGCGCCGGTTCGCGGGGGCACGTGGGGTCAGGGACGGCGTGGTCGTCAGCTCGGAGGCCGGGCGAACCGATGCCGTAACGCGAGCCTGCTCACGGTAGAGCGTCGGCGTGACGTTGATGCGCTCGTTGGCGATCGCGGTCCCCACCAGGGTGGCGGTAGCGAGAGCGGCGAGAACGAGAGTACGAACGGTCATGATACTTGTCCCTCTAGTGTTTCGGGGACTGCGCCCCGTCTGATGAGAGGGATATGCACTGCGCTGCACCATCATTCCAGCAGATCAAATCGATAGTCGATATTGATGAAATCGATGCGCTCACCCGCCCTCGTCTTCGTCGGCGCTCTGTCTCTGGCTCCTGCGTTCGCGGCCGAGCCGATCACCGGCCGGGCCTCGGTGGTCGACGGCGACACCCTCGACATCGGCGGCACCCGCATCCGCCTCCACGGCATCGACGCGCCGGAGAGCGGGCAGCTCTGCCAGGACAGGGCAGGGAAGCCCTTCCGACGCGGGCAGGCCGCTGCCCTAGCCCTGGCCGACCGGATTGGCTCCACGCCTGTCTCCTGCGATCCTCGCGATACCGACAAATACGGGCGCACCGTCGCGGTCTGCCGGAAGAGCGCGGAGGATCTGAGCCGCTGGCTGGTCGCGCAAGGCTACGCCATCGCCTATCGCCGGTACTCGGAGGACTATGTCGGCGCCGAGGATGCCGCGAAGGCGCGGAAGCTCGGGATATGGGCCGGCTCCTTCACGGCGCCGGGGGACTGGCGCAAGGGCGAGCGGGCCATGACGATGGGGGTCGCAGCTCCCGGCGGCCCAGATGGTCCCATTCCCGCGCCAACGCCTCCGCAGCCGGCCATCCAGGTGGGCAGCTGCGCGATCAAGGGCAACATCAGCCGGAAGGGCGAGAAGGTCTTCCACGTCCCCGGATCGCGCGATTACGAGCGGACCCGGATCAGCGAGAAGGACGGCGAGCGTATGTTCTGCTCGGAGGACGAGGCGAAGGCTGCCGGGTGGCGAGCGCCACGGGGATAAAGCCGCAAGTGAAACCGCGGCGGGGGACAAGATGCAGCTCCGCCGCTCCAATCTGATCGAGGGGCCGGCGGGGTGGACCGCCTACCTAGCATCGCTAAGACACACAGTGATTTCCGCCATACTCCATCCTGTCGTTGGTCATTTGGGCTTCTTCCATTCGGGGTCGGACGGCTCACCCATCTCGGCGAGATGCTGGCGGACGTAGCTGCTCAGGACGGTGACGAGGCTGCGCGGATCGACCTTGCCCGTGGTCGGATCGATTTTGATCTCCTCCGCCATCGGAATGCCGACCCGCGCCGGCCAAGAGAGCCACGCGTCACGGCCCTCGCGAGCCAAGTCGAAAAACAGCTTCTCGGCGGCAGCCCGATCAACGAGGGTGCCTTCCTGCTCCGCTTGGTCGAGGTGGCGTTGGCGGGCCTTCAGAATCAATTCCGCAGTGCGGACCTTGCCGAAGTCGATCCCCTTGCCGTCATCACGCATGCCTTCCTCGGCCAGAATGCGGGAGATCAGGGTGACGGCTTCGCGAGCTTCAGCCTCGGTGCGCACCTGCGCACCTACCTGCGCACCTTGGGTGCGCACTTTGCCTGAGGTGCGCACCTTGCTACGGGAGGGGTCCGTGGTCGCCGCCCAATCCTCCCGAGCGGCTACGGGATCGATAAGACCTCCCGGCAAGCGCTTGATGCGATTGCCTTTTAAGGCGTTGCGCACAGCGGTCTGAGAGACGCCCAAAATGGCGGCCAGCTTGTTGCCAGAGACGGGCTTACTCATGGGTGCGCACCTAGAATTTTGAAGCCAGCGCTAGGAACATTGGGGGCCCCGACCACCCGTATAGGCGTCCGGGTGCCAGGGTCCCCGGCGGTCGGTCGACCGGTCGGGAGGGGGCACGCCCCTCACCGCGGGATCAGGCCGGCCCGCTTCAGCTCGCGGGTCATGCTCGATGGCGGGCTGACCGCGAGCACATCGATCTTTCCGGCGCTTCCTTCTGATGCGGCGAGGCCAGCGCGCTTGAGCTCGCGCTCCATGCTGGCTCGAGAGGCCGCGACGCTGCCGTTCTGCAAGGTCACTGAAGCGCTCGATGGGGGTGCTGCTGCCGGGGCGAGCGTCGGGCTGGGGGGTGAGAGTCGAACCACACTGGCCGTCGCCAGCATTCCACTGGGGCCGTCGAAGCTTGATGCCGGTGCCCCGAGGGCTGTGCGGGTGTCGAAGTCCTGCACCGCCGAGGTGATGGCTCGAATGGCGGTCGCGCGCTCGTCGCTGTGCCCCTCCCGCTGTTCGGTCAGTAGGTGGCCCAGGACGGCAACGGCATCGTTGCGGTCTTGCTCGCCCTGGAACGGCCGACGGGCGCGGTCGAGTTGATCCTGGCTGTAGCCGGGCATGAGGTCATCCTGCGATCTGAAAGGAAAGGGTGGTGCCCACGGGACGGATTGGATCCGCCTCACCCCCGCGGGCACCTCACCGAGAGGAGGAGACGGCCCCTCGGCGATTGGTGATCACGCTGCCTGACGGCGCTCGGCCAGCCAGGCGTTGCGGGCCTTCTCGGCCTCGGCCTTCTTCCAGTCCTCCAGGACGAACCCGATGGGCGGGTAGGCCGAAAGTGGGATGTTCTGCTGCGGGCCCGATTGGCTGGCCTCGCTCAGCCGGCGCCAGTTGAACGGCTCGGTCTCGGATGCGACGCCCTGCGCGATGGCGAGGCGGGCCACGGGTTCGGGCAGGTGGGTACGGGACACGGAGACGAGCTCGGGGACATGCTCGCGCTTGGTGAGGTAGCTGAACCGCTGCAGGACGTAGATCTGCACGAGACCCGGATGGGCGTCGAAGTTGGGCTCGGGTTCGGCGTAGGCGCGCAGGTCCGGGGATGCCTCGCCGGTGCGGATGCGTTCGGCCAACTCGCGCATGGGGGCGACAAGGAGCGGGACTGCTGGGGCGTTCCCTTCCGTAAGCTCGATGGGCTTTGCACTCTTCCAGCCGAACTGCATCTGCTGTCCCGCTTCTGAGACCTCCAATGTCGAGATGGTGCTGGCGAGCATGTACCCGACGATGAAGCTCGCGATCGTCTCGGGAGAATCGCCGTCTCGCATGCCGTGCATGTCGCGCTTGGCGAACAGCGGGGCGGCGATCGGGCTGATGGCGGACGCCAAGGCGGCATTGGCCTTGGCGAGATCGTCGACGGCCTTCCGGACCTTGGCGGCGGCAGCATCTATGGCCTGGCTGTCCCGTTCCAGGCGGGCCGCGACGTCCTCACGCTGGTTGGCCTGGCGATCCTGCTCGATCCGGGCTTCCGTGTCGGCGATCAGACGGTCCACCTCCTTCAGCGCGTCAGTGATGCCGAAGGCGGCGCCCTCGGCTTCGCGGCAGCGGCGCTCCGCATCGGCGATGCCGGCCGCGTCGGTGCCGGCGATGAGAAGTGCGCGACGCTCGGCCATCGCCTTCTCGGTGTCCGTGGTAAGGGCAGCCTGCCGTGCCTGCAGGTTCTCACGGGTGCGCATGAGGCCGGCGAGGTCGTTCTCGGGCGTCGCCTCGCTGGACTGGGGGGCGGTCTGGTGGGGCTTGGCTTTGACCATAATGGGTATCTCCTCTGCGATGCGGATCAGGCGGCCATCTGGGCGGCCGAGGGCCTGGTCGATGTGAGGGGATAGCCATCTCGCTTTAGCTTCTCGGCGATGGCCTGCCGAATGTAGGCCGAAGGCGAGATGAAGGCGTTGGACGCTGCCGTAGAGATGAGCTGCGGCATCTCCTTCGGGAGACGGGCAGCGATGCAGGCATCATAAGAGGAGCGGTTCGACATGGTGCCTCGCAAGCGGTCGGTTGCTGGCTCTTTGTCTTCCCAACTCACACACAGCGATACGTCACGATTTCCGCGACGTGCATAGATCAGCCGAAAGTGAGCTCCTCCAGGCCGTGGGCAGCGAAGTACGCTAGGACGCTGGAGCTCTGCCGCTCGCCAGCGAGATAGGCTCGAAGGGCGGCTTCATCGCCGTTCAGGAACATGGCAAGCGCGACCCGGGATACCAGCCAGGGGCCGCCCGCAATCCGCCGACCGATGTCATGATCCCGGCACCACATCCGGATCGTGCGCTCAGTGCGGTTCGCCTGCTGAGCCGCCTCCGCGGTGGTCATGCCCTCACGCCGATCGAACGGGATCAGGCAGCGGCTGACCGTATGCGGAGAGGAAATCCGACGGCCCTTATCGAAATCGGGGGACTGGGTCAGCATGGGTACGCACTCCACCAGGTACTCGGGGTTTGGTTTTGAGCAGGGTCAGATGCCGGGCCGCGGCAGCGCGACTTTTGCCGTCACGCCGAAGCAGCGCCGAACCTTCCGGACTGCCGGCCGTTGCTGATCGACTTCAGTCGCACGGACGGACACATGACACGGACGAAACTCGCTCTCTCCGCCACGCTGGCCGTGATGGTGGCCGCGCCGGCTTTCGCCGAGCAACTGGCTCCCACCGGCGGGGCTGGCAACACCGGCGTTATGACGCCATCGATGGAGCCGGGCCGGGTTCCGCGGGCGAGCGGTACGAGCAGCCGTCCAGCCGATGCCATTCCCGGTAATCCGAGCCCGGCTTCCGTTCCCGGCAGCACGCCCGACGTGAACATCGGTGGCACGCTCACCAGCAGCCCGCCCGGCACCGGAGGAACATCCGGCGGCCCTTCGCTCAGTGGCCAGTAGCTCACAGCCCGCCAGCAACTCGCCGAGAATGGTTCGACCGACGCAGTTTTGCACCCGTCGGATTGCGGACCTTCGGACAGTTTCATTCGGTGCCGGATAGGACAACGCAATTTTGCGTCGTGCTCCGGTGGTCGACTGCTTCGAGGGTTTCCGCCCGAACTGGCGGAAACCAGAACCGCCGATGATCCACCCAGCGCGGGGAACCAACCGGTGAGCTCCCCCGATCCGGGGAGCGCAGATTGCCGGTCCCCAAAACGGGGCAGCGGCCACGGACCGGCTAAGCCATTGAAAAACATAAGCTGAAATCTCAGCCGATGCTGTGAGGCCCGAGTTTTCGGGACTGCTCATCGGCCTGTCCCCGTCAGCAAGGCGAGCGCCGGCCGCTCCGCCGAATGCCGGATGCCGAACTCGGCCAGGATTGCGGGCGGGACCTTCGTCCGTGGGTCGTCGGGGGGCTCGGTGCGCTGCCAGGGCCAGTGGCCGCCGCGCGCTTTCCAGGCCCGGACCCGCTCGCGCCAAACTTCGGCCGGGATCTCTGCTACCGGCGCCGGCTCGCCAGCCGTCTGGGGATAGTCCCGCCAGCGCCGCTGGTGCAGCCAGGCATCGGCGGTCTTCACGAACTCCGTGCCGGCCTTGCCGATGCGCTCCTGCTCGGCGGAGTAGGCCTTGGCTCCAGCGATGATCTCGGCAGGCGTGGCTCCCCGTCGTCGAGCCTCGAGCCAGCGTTTCCGGGCGTAGGTCGTCGGGAAAGCGACGTTGCGTTTCGGGTAGGTCGATTTGAACTCGGCGAAGCCTTCGGGATCCTCGTCCCCCGTGGGGACTATAGGGGATTCTTTAGCTTTAGCTTTAGCTGCTTTCGTTTCGTTTTCGTTTTCCTTTCCGATTACAGAACCTAATGCTTCCTCCTGATCCTGTAATTCCAATGACTTAGGGCGTCCACCCTTCCTCCCAGCGGCGCGTTTCCGCTCGACTTTTTCGCTAACGAATTGATGCTCGCGAGCGACCTGATCGTTGCTCCAATTACCATTTTGGAGCGTCCAATTGGCCAGGACGATTGGCTTCAAAACGCCCCAGCGCTTCAGGGTAGTCCCGAGCATGCGGGCGAACCGAGCATCATCGTCCGGCAGGCAGCAGCCCGGCGAGCGCCACGCGAAGATCTGCAGGCGGAAGTAGGCCCCGGCCTCCTCGTTCGTCATGTGGGCGGTGTCGGCGATGTGCCTGTCTACGCCTACCGGCATGGTCGGGAGCGAGCTCATCGCGCCACCTCCGCCAGGACGTTGCAGCCGACGTCGCAGAAGCAGGTGATCCGGATCGTGGGACCCGAACGCTGCTTCAGGATCTCGATCTCGATCTCATTCTGGCAGTTGAAGAGCAGGATCTCCTCGTCGTCCGTTCGGTCGGCCTTATGCTCCAAATAATAGCCTTGCCTGAACAGGCCGAGCACCACGTCGGCGTCCTGCTCGATCGACCCGGATTCGCGCAGATCTGAGAGCTGCGGACGCTTGTCCTGCCGCTTCTCCACCTCGCGGTTGAGCTGCGAGAGGCCGACCACGGGGATGCCGAGCTCTTTCGCCAACCCCTTCAGGCCGGTGGTGATCTCGGTCATCTCCTGCACCCGGTTGCCCTGGTAGCGCTTGGAGGGGCGGATCAGGCCGATGTGGTCGATGATGATGGCCGCTAGCGGTATGCCCCTACGCTCGGCGCGCAGACGCATCTGACGGGCCCGGGCCGCGATCTGCGCCAGCGTCAGACCGGACTGCGGCTCGATCCAGAGGGGAACTTCGGCGCATGCCTTCTCGGCTTCCTGCAGGCGCCACATGGCTTCCGGCGAAAGGCTGCGAGCCTCGGCGATGGCGCGATAGGTGATCGGCTCCTGCGAGCGCGGATCGTAAGCCGCGGCGGCGAGCACCCGCTCCGAGAGCTCATCGGCCCCCATCTCGAGCGAGAAGAAGCCTACGGCACCGGCGCGTCGAGCGGCAGCGAGAGCGATGTGCAAGGCGACTGTCGATTTGCCCATGCCGGGCCGACCGGCGAGCACGATGAACTGTGCCGGCCGCATGCCGAGGGTGGCGGTATCGAGCTTGGGCAGACCGTAGGGGGCGCCGCGGGGGGCGAGGCCCTGCCGGGTCTGCTCGACCCGGGCGAGGACGCTGGCGACGCTACTCCCCAACGTTACGCGGCGGGCGTGCTCGGCGAGGCCAGCGCTGGCTACCTCGTCGAGCTGCTCAATCATGTGCGTGGCATAGTCGGCCGGGCTATGAACCGAACCGTCGGTCATCCGTGCCACCGCGGCCTGCGCCGTCTCTAGCACCGTCCGCATCCGAGCGGCGTCGGCAATCATCCGGGCGTACCCCGGCGCACCGACGACTGTGATGGCTTCAGATGCCAGGCGAGCGAGGTAGGCACCGGCGGTCATTCCGCCGAGGTCCGCGTCACCGAGGACAGCCTTCATCAGCTTCCAGTCGATGGCGTCGCCGGCATCGCGGCGCTCGCACATCACGCTGAAGATGTGCCGGTGGACGTCTTCGAAGAAGTCCTCGGCCCGGACGTGATCGCGAGCGCGGTCCAAGGCTTCCGGGTTGGTCAGGATCGCGCCGAGTAAGGCCTGCTCCGCCTCGATCGTGCTCGGCGGCACGACATCATGAACGGCCGGCATCATCGTGACACCTCCCGCTCCGCGGCTTGCAGAGCCTGGATGAGCTCCGGCAGCTTCGTCCGCGTCAGACAGATCCCTGCTGCGGTCGGATGCGGCTCTCCACTCGCCGCGCGGCGCGGCGCTTCGAATACCCGCATGTCCACGAGGGCGTACCCGTCCCGGATGCTGACGCTAATCCGGATCTCTTGTGTGTTGTTTTTCCGGACGGTGGCGATGGTGCGGAGGTCGTTCATGCGCAGCCTCCCACCAGGAAAGCACGCACCTCGGCGGGGCGGCGGAACAACCCAACGACCGTTCCATCTCGACCGATGACAGCCACCATGCGGCTTGCCAGCGAGATGGCCGGAGCCGTATTATTGCCGTCGGGTTTCTTGCTCGAGACCTTCCTTTTAGCGCCGTTGCGGGCCTTCACTCCCGCGACGGCGTTTCCTTTTTCAGCGGTGCTGAGAGGGGGGTCTAATCGTTTCGACAAAGCCAAATTTCCCTTTTCCCACAATGCGGGAACGGAAAGGGAAAGTGTCGAAATGGTCCTTGAGAATGCTAGGCTTTCAGGAGCCTCTTAATCAGCGGGTCCAAGGTTCGAACCCTTGTGCACCCACCAAATAAACTGCTGATTCGATCGCGGTTTTTCAAAACACTTCAGAGCAGTCAGCCTCGGTCGGGAATGCGATCGGGGCTTTTTGCTGTCTCTTCCGGCGTCTCTGGTGCGACCCGTCGAAGGGGCGGTCTCCGCTTCCTTGCAGTTCACCAGCGTTGGGAGCAACGAGGCGTTCGAGCCTTCCGCGCGGGCGCTCTCCCTTGCGGCTGTCCTCCACCTTCACAGCCACCTCGCCATGCCGTTCACCGTGGCACGCAGGGTATCGAGGGTGGCCAATCCTGCGCGCTTCCGCCCGGGCCGCTTTCCGCCCTGGGGCCTCAGTCGCGGTGGCGTGGCGGGGTCGGCCTCACCGATCCCGTCGTGACTGCGCCGTCCGCATCGATCCGGGTGCGAATGGGGCGGGAGAAGCGGCTGTCGTATTCGCCGACGTTCCGGGCGGCGGCCTGTCCGTCGAGACCGCCGGGGGCGGTCGCTGCCGGGATGCCGGCCGGTGCGGTGTAACTTTGCGCGAAAGCGGTGCCGGACAAGGCGAGACCGAGGGCGGCTCCCAGAATGAGGCGTGTCGTCATGGATGTCGTCCCAGGTTCGGGCCGGACTGCCTGAGGAGACGCGGCAGTCCCGGCCAATAACCTAGAATTTGTGCACCAAAGCCTCGTAAAGCAACACGGAATGGTCAGTGCGTGTGCATCATGTTCATGCACCGAGCGTGCAAGCCATATCCTCCGGATCGATGGCCACAGGAATAAGCCGTTTCATCCCATGGGTTTGGTTCGGGCTGCGACATTTTTTGCCAGTCATGGCCGGCATGGCATGACTCTTCCGCCGCCCGCGCGTCCTCGCTCCATCGACGCGCTTGCCGGACGTTCGGGGATTACGGGGACCGGGCCGGGCGCCCGTGGTCGCGGCCTCGCGGAAGGCCGTTCGGAAGGCGGCACTCCCCCTCTTCCGAAGGGCCGGGATCGTGCGGCTCAGCCTCGCCCGATCGTCGCCTCGATCTGACCGTGGGGCTCGTCGGTGGGCAGGAACACCGTGTTGGGGTTCTCCAGCCCGAACGGTGTCAGGTTGATCGGGATGTAGTGCTTGTTCGGCATGGCGAACCCGATCTCGGCGATCTCGGGAATGGCCGCCAGGACCGCCTCGCCCATGCGGTACATGCTGTCCTGCACGCTGGCGCTGTAGGTCGTGCCGAAGACCTCGATCAGGATGTCGAGCACCCGGGCATTGGTCGCGGTGTAGTCGGCGGGCGCGCTGGCCCAGGTCCAGGTGGCGTCCATGGCGGTCGCGGCGATGCGGTCGGTGGCGTCGGCCAGGGTGCGGTACGCGTCATCGACAAAGTCGGCCCAGCCCGATTGCGTGGTCTTCATGAAGGTGAAGCCCCGCAGCCCCGACTGCAGCACGGCGCCGTCGCGGCTCGCCACGAGCTTGACGTAGCCCGTCCCGTTGCCGTCGAGGGTGAAGACGTGGCCATGCGGCCGGCCGCCGATGGCCTGGCGCAGCCAGCGCGTCTCCTTGCCCTCGATCCCGATCTCCTCGACCTGCGGATACGTGTCGAGGAAGGTCGCGGCGACGGCCTCGGCGAAGGCTTCCTTGTCGAGGGACAGGTTCTTGGCCGCCACCACGTTGACGATGTTCTTCACGCTGTCGGTGGCGACGCAGGCCCGGTTGTCGCCGTCGGTCCAGGCGGCCTCGAAGGCCCCCTTCATCAGGACCGCGAGGGACAGTTCGCGCGGGGTGTGGTCGTCGCCGTCGCGGGTGAGGCGCATCACCCGCACGCGGCCCTTGCCGTATTTCGAGGCGATCAGGGGCATACTTGTCTCCCAGGAGGGGGGCGGTGGATGGAGACGGCCGTCGTCAATGTTCGGAGGAGGCCGCCTGATGCCGGGCCGCGGCGCGGGCGGCCTCGTCGCCGGTCAGGCCGTTGAAGAATAGGTTCAGGCTCACCGCCGCGATCGCGCAGAGCAGGATTCCGGATTCGAGGAGCGGGTGCAGCGCGTGCGGCATCTGCTTGAAGAAGGCCGGGGCGACGAGGGGGATCATGCCGAAACCGACGGAGACCGCAACGACGAACAGGTTGTTGCGATTGCGGGCGAAGTCCACCGCCCCGAGGATGCGCACGCCCGTCGCGCCGACCATCCCGAACATCACGAGCCCGGCCCCGCCGAGCACGCATTGCGGCACCGCCTCGACCAGGGCCGCGAGCTTCGGAATGAGCCCGAGCCCGAGCATGATGAACCCGCCGACCACCGCGACGTAGCGGGTGCGCACCCCGGTGACGCCCACGAGCCCGATATTCTGCGAGAACGAGGTGTAGGGGAACGTGTTGAAGATGCCGCCGATGACGGTGCCGAGGCCGTCGCCGCGCAGGCCCCTGGTCAGGCGCTTCTCGTCCACGGGGTCGGCGCAGATCTCGGCGAGCGCCAGGAACATCCCGGTCGATTCGATCATCACCACGATCATCACGATGCAGAGGGTGACGATCGAGACGGGATCGAAGGTCGGGGCGCCGAAGGCGAAGGGCCGCACCACGTCGAACCAGGACGCGGTGGCCACATGGCCGAGATCGACCAGCCCGAAGGCGGCGGCCACGAGCATCCCGGCGACGATGCCGATGAGCACCGAGGCCGAATTGACGAAGCCGGTGCCGTAGCGGGTGATCGCCAGGATCACGCACAGCACGAAGGCGGCGATGGCGAGATGGAGCGGTGCCCCGTAATCCGGGTTGCCGATTCCTCCGGCGGCCCAGTTCACGCCCACCTTCATCAGCGAGACGCCGATGACCAGGATGATCGTTCCGGTCACCACGGGCGGGAACAGCGGCAGCAGCCGTCCGATGAGCGGCGCCACGAGAAACGCGAACAGGCCGGCCGCGATCACGGCGCCGTAGATGCCGGTCAGCCCGATCTCGGGATTGGTCCCCATGGCGACCATGGGCGTGACGGCGGCGAAGGTGACGCCCATCATCACCGGCATGCGCACGCCGATCCCCGGCAGGCCCCAGCTCTGCAGCAGAGTCGCGAGCCCGCACGCGAACAGGTCGGCGCTCACCAGCATCGCCACCTGATCCGGCGGGAGTTTCAGGGCGCGCCCGACGATCAGCGGCACCGCGACGGCGCCGGCATACATCACCAGGACGTGCTGCAGCCCGAGCAGAGCGAGGGCGACGGGAGGCACCGTCGTCACGGGCGCCTTGACCGGCTCGGCGGCATGGATGCTGTCGGGAGGGGCGGCGATGGTCGTGGCACTGGTCATGGGGTCGACGCCTCCGCCGCTCCGGGCAGATCCCTCAGCGGGGATGCGGTGTCCGTGGGCGCAAGGCGTGTGCCACCGGGGCGGGACCCGGCGGTGGCGCGCATGGCCCGTTGCCTGCACCGGCCGGGCCTGCGATGCGTCGTCATCGCCTGCCTTCAACGGAGAGCCCGCCGCCATGGCGTCGACACTCGCAGCTCTGAACGAGGCCTCCGATGCGGACTTCGTGGCCACGCTCGGTGCCGTGTTCGAACACGCGCCCTGGGTGGCCGAGGCGGCCCTGCCGCAGCGGCCCTTCGCCACCGTGGAGGCGCTGTTCTCGGCCATGCGCGATGCGGTCCAGGGCGCGCCGGAGGGGCGGCGCCTCGCGCTGCTCACCGGCCATCCCGAACTCGCCGGGCGCGCCGCCCGATCCGGGGCCATCGCCCCCGATTCCATCGCGGAGCAGGCCGCGGCCGGCCTCGACCGGATGTCGGAGGCGGAATACGCCCGGTTCGAGGCGCTCAACGCGGCCTACCGCGACAAATTCGGGATCCCCTTCATCCTGTGCGTCAAGCGGCACGGCCGCGCCTCGCTGCTCGGGACCTTCGACGCGCGGCTGGAATCCGCTCCCGATGTGGAGCGGCGCACGGCCGAGGCCGAGGTGATGCGGATCGCCGCGATCCGCCTGAACGCCCTGGTGAGCGGCCCCGGTCCGCTCGCCACGACGGGCCGGATCTCGACCCATGTCCTCGACACCGTCCGGGGGAAGCCGGCCGCCGGGGTGGCCGTCGACCTCGTCGAGTTCGTCTCCGCGACGGAGGCGGTGCTGGTGGCCCGCGCGGTGACCAACGCGGACGGCCGCACCGACATGCCCCTGATCCACGGGCGCCCCGTGCCGATCGCCACCTACGAACTGCGCTTCGGGCTCGGCGACCACTTCCGGCGGGTCGGAGCGGGTCCAGGCCTCGCTCTCCCCGAACCGCCCTTCCTCGACATCGTGCCCCTGCGCTTCGGCGTGGGCGACCCGGAAGGCCATTATCATGTGCCGCTGGTGGCGACCCCCTGGAGCTATCAGACCTATCGCGGAAGCTGACGCGGAACCTCTCCGGCCCGGCTTCGATTTTCTTCGAGCGGCCAAAGACTTGCTTCTCGTTTTACGGTTCTCTCGCTCTTCGCCTCTCTTGAAAGGTCATCGACCATGCGTATGACGATATCGGCCCTCGCTCTGTGCGGGCTCTTCGGGTTGACCGGCGCGGCCCTCGCCCAGGGGACCGGTGCGCCCGCCGGCCGCGACCCAGCGACGGCTCCCGGCGGGACCGAGGGGATCGCCGGCCCGCGGAACGAGCGCGAGGCGATCCGGAGCGGCGATGCCGTCGCCGCGCCGAGCGGAGTCGGCGTGCCGGCTCCCCCGCCCTCCGACGAGCCGAAGGCCGACCGGCCGGCGCGCCACCACAACCATTGAGCGCAGCGACGCTCCCATGAACGAAGAAGCCCCGCCGGGACGCTCCGGCGGGGCTTCTTTTCCATGCGATGGTGTAGAGCCCGGGGTTATTGGGTCAGCTTGTCGTCGATCCCCTTCACGTACCAGTTCATGCCGAGGATCATCGGGTCGGGCGCGGTCTCGCCCTCCTTCACGGCGACGCTTCCGTCCTGCTTCAGCACCGGCCCGGCGAAGGGGTGGATCTTGCCGTCGGCGATGGCCTGCTTGGTCTCCTCGGCCATGGCCTTCACGTCGTCGGGCATGTTGGTGAAGGGGGCCAGCACGACCATGCCCTCCTTGATGCCGCCCCAGGTGTCGTGGCTCTTCCAGGTGCCGTCGAGGACCGCCTTGGCCTCCGCGATCACGTAGCCGTTCCAATCGTCGGTGATGGAGGTGAGCTGGGCCTTGGGGGCGAAGCGGTACTGGTCGGAGGACTGGCCGAAGGCGAGCTTGCCCTGCTTCTCGGCCTCCTGGAGGGGAGCGGCCGAGTCGGTGTGCTGGGTCAGGATGTCGGCGCCCTGCGCCAGGAGCGCCTTGGCCGCCTCCGCCTCCTTGCCCGGATCGAACCAGGTATTCACCCAGACCACCTTGATCTTGATGTTCGGGTTGACCGCCTGCGCCCCCAGCATGAAGGCGTTGATGCCGCTGACGACTTCCGGGATCGGGAAGGACGCGATGTAGCCCACCGTGCCGGATTTCGAGAGCTTGCCGGCGATCTTCCCGCAGACGTAGCGGCCCTCGTAGAAGCGGGCGGAATAGGTCGAGACGTTGTCGGAGCGCTTGTAGCCGGTGGCGTGCTCGAACTTCACCTTGGGAAACTTCCGCGCCACCTTCAGGGTCGGCTCCATGAAGCCGAAGGAGGTGGTGAAGATCAGGCCGGCGCCGGAGCGGGCGAGTTTCTCGATCGAGCGCTCGCTGTCGGCCTCGGGCACGTTCTCGAGGAAGGTGGTCTCGACCTTGTCGGGCAAGGCCTCGGCCAGGGCCTTGCGGCTGAGGTCGTGCTGGTAGGAATACCCGAAATCGGCGACCGGCCCGACATAGACGAAGCCGACCTTCAGCTTGTCGGCCGCGAGCGCCGGCCCTGCGGCGAGCATCGCGCACAGAACCGCAACGCCGAGCCTCATCGACCTGCCGAGCCTCATTTTCTTGCCGTGCATCATGGACCTGCCCCGCATCGTGTCGTCCCTCCCGATCCATTGCCGTTCGCCGGCCCGGCGTGTCATCGGCTCGGCGTGAAGACTCGCCCGAGCGAGGCGGGCGCCAGCGAGCCGCCGTGGCGCTGCCCGAGAGAGAGCAAGACCAGGGCCAGGATGGTGGCGAGATAGGGCAGGGCGGAGAGGAGCTGGCCCGGCAGGCCGAGGCCGGCGGCCTGGGCGTGGAGCTGCAGCACAGTCGCCCCGCCGAACAACAGGGCACCGGCCGCGACCCGCAGGGGCCGCCACGAGGCGAAGACCACCAGGGCGAGGGCGATCCAGCCGCGGCCCGCCGTCATCCCCGGCGACCAGAACGGCGTGTAGGCCAGCGCGAGATAGGCCCCGCCGAGCCCGGCGCAGGCGCCCCCGAACAGCACCGAGAGGAAGCGGACCTTGCGCACCTTCAGCCCGAGGGCGTGGGTCGCCACGTGGTCGTCGCCGATGGCGCGCAGGGTCAGGCCCGCCCGCGTCCGCCACAGGAACCACGACACGGCGGCCACGAGGGCGACCGCCGTATAGACGAAGGCGTCCTGGCCGAAGACGAGCCGGCCGAGTCCGGGCAGGTCCGTGAGGCCGGGGAGGGACAGGTGCGGCGCCGGATCGCGCTTCATCCCGACGTAGTTCGCGCCCACCAACCCCGACAGGCCGAGCCCCAGGATGGTCAGCGAGAGGCCGGAGGCGACCTGGTTCGCCGCGAGCCCGACGGTGAGGATGCCGAACAGGGCGGCCAGCAGCAGGCCGGCCCCGGCCCCGCCCAGCGCCCCGAGGAAGGTCGAGCCGGTCTGTACCGCCACGGCGAAGCTGACGGCGGCGCCGAAGATCATCATCCCCTCCACCCCGAGGTTGAGCACGCCGGAGCGCTCGGCCACGAGCTCTCCGATGCCGGCGAGGATCAGGGGGGTCGCGGCCGCCAGGACCGTGACGAGGACCATCTGGACGATGTCGAGGGTCATGATCGGCTCCGATATCCCTCGAAATGGCTCACGACGCCGTGCGGCCGGACGGGCCGCCCGGCACGAGCCGCACGTGATAGCCGGCGAACACGTCGGCCCCGAGGACGAGGCCGAGGAGCAGGCCCTGGAAGGCGCGGGTCAGGTCGAGGGGCAGCTTCAGATCGATCTGCGCGCCCTCGCCGCCGATGGTGGTCAGCGCGATGACGATGGCGGCGATCAGGATGCCCGGCGGCGAGAGCCGCCCGAGGAAGGCGACGATGATCGCGGTGAAGCCGTAGCCCGGCGAGATCTCCGGCTGGAGCTGCCCGATCTTTCCCGCCACTTCGACGATGCCGGCAAGGCCCGCCGCGCCGCCGGAGATGGCGAAGACGGCCAGCGTCAGGCGGGCATCGGAGAAGCCGGCGAAGCGCGCCGCCCGCGGGCTCGCGCCGACGACCCGGACCTCGAACCCGAACAGGGTGCGGGCCAGAACGACGGTCGCCAGCACCACGGCGAGGAAGGCGATCACCACCCCCGCATGCAGCGTCTCGCCCTCCATGAGGTAGGGCAGGCGCGCCGCGGGATCGAAGCCGACGCTCTGGGGAAAGTTGTAGCCGGCCGGATCGCGCAGGGGGCCGCGGACCATGTAGTCGAGGAGGAGCTGGGCGACGTAGACGAGCATCAGGCTCGTGAGGATCTCGGAGACGCCGAGGCGGACCTTCAGGACGGCCGGGATCATCGCGTAGGCAGCACCCGCGAGCGTCCCGGCGATCAGCATCGCGGGCAGGATCCAGAGCGTGAACCCGCCCATGCCGTGGGTGGCGACGCCGACCCAGCCGCCGGCCAGGCCGCCGATGACGAACTGGCCCTCGGCCCCGATGTTCCAGAGGTTGGCGCGGTAGCAGAACGCCAGACCGGTGGCGATCAGCGCCAGGGGCGCGGCCTTCAGGGCGATCTCCTGCAGCGACCAGACCTCGCTCAGGGGCGTGACGAAATAGGTGACGAAGGCCTCGCCCGGCGAGACGCCGAGGGCCGCCACGGCAAGGCCGCCGATCAGCACCGCCGCCACGAAGGCCAGCGCCGGAGAGAGGATGTCGAGCACCGGAGAGCGGCGGGTGCGGGGAACGAGGTCAAGACGCATGATGCGCTCCGCATGTCGTCGGACCCGCCGCGCGATCCCGCCGCCGCCCGAGCGGGGCCGTCCGGGGATGGCTTTCGGGAAAGGCGCCGGTCCCCTCTCCCTGCGGGCTGCTACCGGATTCGCTCATCTGCTCTTGCAGGCAGACCGCGTCCCTCTCCCC
>NZ_NKUG01000290.1 GCF_014845095.1 Methylobacterium bullatum
GGATGCCGCCCCCACCACGGACCCCACCCAGGTCCGGGCCGGCAGCTACGTGCTCGACGCGGCCCACGGCAAGATCACCTGGTCGGTGAGCCACCTCGGCTACTCGACCTATTACGGCCAGATCACCGACGTGTCGGGACAAGCCGACCTCGACCCCAAGGATCCGGGCAAGAACCGGCTCACCGTGACCATCGGCATGGGAAGCATCAACGCCCTGAACGAAACGCTCAACCGCCATCTCCAGGGGCCGGACTTCTTCGACACCCAGAAGTTTCCCACCGCCACCTTCACCGCCACCCTGGTGGAGCCCACGAGCCCAACCACGGCCCGCGTCGCCGGCAGCCTCACCCTCAAGGGCGTGACGAAGCCCGTGGCGTTCGACGCCACCTTCAACCGGGCCGGCCTCAACCCCATCGACAAGCGCTATACCGTGGGCTTCGACGGCTGGGCCGTGATCAAGCGCTCGGATTTCGGCGTCAACGCCTTCCTTCCCGCCATCGGCGACGACGTGTCCCTGCGGCTCGAGGGCGAATTCAAGGCGCAGTGAGCGCTCGCCTCCCCGCGCGGGGAGG
>NZ_NKUG01000291.1 GCF_014845095.1 Methylobacterium bullatum
TTCGGGGTCCGGCACCAGGGTGATGAGGAACTGCGCGACCACCGCGTCGAAGCTGGCATCGGCATAGCCGAGGCGGCACACATCCATCACCTGAAGGCCACGGACATGGGTGAGCCGCCGGCGCAGCACCTTGGCGCGGGCACGCTTCAGCATGTCCTCGGACAGGTCGACGCCGCAGACGAAGCTGCCCGCCGGATAATAGCCGAGGGACAATCCCGTGCCGACGCCGGCTTCCAGGATACGCGGCCCGCAGGCGGTGGCCGCCATCACCGCGTCGCGCGCGGCGGGCTCGGTGAGCTTGTCGTAGACGACGTCGTAGACCGGTGCCCAGCGGGCATAGGCCTTGCGCATCAGGGCCGTGCTCGGACCGGCCTGCGGCTCGCTCAGCATATCGTCTCTAGATCCTGCGGATGGGGAAGGTTCTGGCTCGGGTCGGCGTCAGGCGGCTTGCGCCGTTCCGGCTGCCAACGCGTCGATGCGACGAATGGTGCCGCCGCCGAGCACACGCGAGCGTGGGCCGTCATCGGCATAAATGACGCAGGCCTGGCCCGGAGAGACGCCGTCTTCCGGTGTGGCCAGCACGACCTCGGCGGCTGCTCCACCGGAATCGACCGTCAGATGTGCGGCCCGCGGCTCACGGGTCGAGCGGACCCGCACGGCCACCGGCATGTCGACGACCCCGCCGGACGGC
>NZ_NKUG01000292.1 GCF_014845095.1 Methylobacterium bullatum
GCCCACGTCCGCAGGCCACGCCTCAGCTCTAGGTGAGCGCGGATCGCCCCGATCCGGTGGAGGCGCACCGGCAATCCCCGCGGGGCTGCGCCTTCCGCCCCGGAAGGCCCCGCCAGCCCCGGATGAACGCTTCGTCTCGGAGGCCCGTCCATTCGATTTCGACGCAGAGGAAGGTCCCCGTGGAACATCGTCAATCGACCGGCTTCGGCCGTCTGTCGACGCAGGCCGGCCTCGCCGCCCTGCTGGGGCTCTGCCTGGCGGGAGCGGCCCGCGCGGAGACGGTGAACAAGACGGCGCAGCCCGGACAGAAGCGCTTGCTACAGGGATTCAGCTACTCCTCGCCACCACCGAGCTGCCGGTCGCAGGCCGCTCTGATCGAGCTCGTCCGGCCACCGCGCGGAGGCCGGATCGAGCAACGGCGGGAATTCGCGATCCTCAATGCCACGGTCGAAGACGACGGCAGCGCGAGAAGCAAACCGGATGGCTGCGAATCCGTGAAGATGGACACGATGTCCCTCTATTATACGGCCCGGCCCGATTTTTCCGGCCTCGATACGCTGTCCGTCGACGTGAC
>NZ_NKUG01000293.1 GCF_014845095.1 Methylobacterium bullatum
GTCGGCTCGTCGAACAGCATCACCTTCGGGCTCATGCACAAAGCGCGGGCGATCGCCACCCGCTGCTGCTGCCCGCCCGAGAGCTGGCCGGGAAACATCCCCGCCAGCTGCGGGATGCGGACGCGCTCGAGATAGCCCATCGCCAGTTTCTCGGCCGCCGCCCGGCCCATCCGCTTCACGTGGACGGGGGCGAGGGTGCAATTCTCCAGCACGGTGAGATGGGCGAACAGGTTGAAGTGCTGGAACACCATGCCGACCTCGCGGCGCACGGCGTCCACGCTCGCCTGCGCGCCGGTGAGTTCGATGCCGTCCACATGGATCGTGCCCTGCTGATGCGCCTCGAGGCCGTTGACGCAGCGGATCAGGGTCGATTTGCCCGAGCCCGAGGGGCCGCAGATCACGATCTTCTCGGCCTTCGCCACCGTGAGGTCGACGTCGCGCAGGACGTGATGGGCGCCGAACCACTTGTTGACGCCGGAGAGGGCGACGGCGGGGGAGGTCTGCGGTGCCTTCAAGGATTCACTCGTCATCGTCTCTCTCCCGCCGCGAGGCGGCGCTCGATGAACCCGGCATAGCGCGCCATGCCGAAGCAGACGGCGAAATAGACGAGGGCGGCGAAGATGTAGGCGGTGGCCGGGATGGTGGCGGCCGACCAGCGCGGATCGGCGCGGGAGGCTTCCAGCACGCGAATGAAATCGCTGATGCCGACGATGGAGACCAGGGTCGTGTCCTTGAACAGGCCGATCATCGTGTTGACGATGCCGGGCAGCGCCACCTTCAGCGCCTGGGGCAGGATGACGAGGCGCAGCGCCTGGCTTCGGCCGAGACCGAGCGCCGCCGCCGCTTCGGCCTGCCCCTTCGGTACGGTCTGCAGCCCGCCGCGCACCACCTCGGCCATGTAGGCGGAGGCGAAGAGGGCGATGCCGACCAGCGGCCGCAGCAGGCGGTCCACGGTGATGTCGCCCGGCAGGAACAGCGGCAGCATCACGTTGGCCATGAACAGCACCGTGATCAGCGGCACGCCGCGCCAGAACTCGATGAAGGCGGTGGAGAGCACGCGCACCACCGGCAGGGTCGAGCGCCGCCCCAGCGCCAGCAGGATGCCGAGCGGCAGGGAGACGACGATGCCCACCGTGGCCACCACCACGGTGACGAGGAAGCCGCCCCACAGGCCCGTCGCCACCGACGGGAGGCCGAGCGACGGCGCGCCCGAGAGGAGCAGGTAGGCGACGACCGGGAACACCAGGAAGGCGAAGAGCGCGCCGAGATCGCGCCGGGGCGCCCCGAGCCAGAGCATCCATCCGGCGGCGAGGGCCAGCAGCGCGACGGCGAGGTTCGGGCGCCAGCGCTCCGGCGCGGGGTAGGAGCCATAGGCGAGGTAGTTGATCTTGTCGGCGATGAAGGCCCAGCAGGCCCCCACCGGCCGCCCCGCCACCTCCGGCCGGCAGGCATCCCCCGACGCCCCGGTCCAGACCGCATCGATGACGAGGAAGCGGATCGCGATGGGGAGCAGCCAGGCGAGCAATCCCAGGATCGCCAGGGTGGTGAG
>NZ_NKUG01000294.1 GCF_014845095.1 Methylobacterium bullatum
TACAGCAACATCAACGGGCGGCTGGAGCCGGAATTCGACGTGGCGCAGAACAACACCCTGTCCATCGTCGAGCGCTCGTTCACCACCGCGAGCCGGGCGCGCAGCCGCGCGACGTTGGCCGCCACCTACGCCTTCACGCGCGGCAACGGCATGGGCTTCAACCTGACCTATATCGACGAGTCCGCGCCCAACACCACGACGGCGAAAGGCTTCGACACCGCCTACATGCGCCAGCTCTACGAGAGCGGGCGTGAGACCGGCCGGGCCGGAACCTTCTGGCGCAAGAGCGTGCCCACGGCTCCCCTGGTGAAGGCGATCGCCGCCGGGGTCGCGCGGAACTGAGAGGCCGGCACCATCCCCCGGTGGGGTGGTGCCCTGCGCCGCCCGCCCTCGCGCTCGTTGCTGCACTGCGATAGGAGGAGGGTCATCCTCCCGTGTGGCCATCGGCCCGCATCTCCCCTGCGTTTGGCCGCTGACCCATGATCCAGATCGAAGACCTCACTTTCAGCGCCTGGGGCCGGCGCTTCTTCGACCGCGCGAGCGTGGCCGTCCCGCCCGGATCGAAGGTCGGGCTCGTCGGCCGCAACGGCGTCGGCAAGTCGACCTTGTTCAAGATCATCCTCGGCGAGTTCCAGCCCGATAGCGGCGAGATCCTCCTGCCGAAGAATGCCCGCGTCGCCTCCGTCGATCAGGAGC
>NZ_NKUG01000295.1 GCF_014845095.1 Methylobacterium bullatum
CGCCACCGCCCTGAACCGCACCGTATCCCCCGGCCGCAATTGGCCCATCTTCCACTGCTCGTCGCGGGCGATCACCGCCGGGCAGACGAAGCCGCCGAGACTCGGGCCGTCCGGCCCCAGGAGGATCGGCATGTCGCCGGTGAAGTCGATGGAGCCGATGGCGTAGGCGTTGTCGTGGAGGTTCGACGGGTGCAGCCCCGCCTCGCCGCCGTCGCTGCGCGCCCAGAGCGGGGTCGGGCCGACAAGACGCACGCCGGTGCGGGCCGAGTTGAAGTGAACCTCGTAAGAGGCTGAGAACAAGTCCGAAATGTCCTCGTCCCGGAAGAAGTCCGGCGCGCCGTGCGGCCCGTAGACCACGCCGATCTCCCAGGCATGGGTGAGGGGCGCAGGCTCGGGCATCGAGGCTTCGACCTCGGGCGCATCGCCGAGGTGGAGGACGTCGCCGGCCTTCAGGACGCCGGTGGCGTGGCCGCCGAAGGCGCCGAGCGCGAAGGTCGCCCGCGAGCCGAGGACGACCGGCGCGGCGAAACCGCCGCGCAGGGCGAGGTAGCTGCGCTGGCCGGGGCCGGCGATGGCGCC
>NZ_NKUG01000296.1 GCF_014845095.1 Methylobacterium bullatum
GACGATCTCGGCCTTGCCGCCCGGCTCCTGATCGCCGGAATCGTAATGGAACGTCGGCGAGTCGACATAGGCGTGATGCAGGAGATCGCCGTCGTCGTTGACGATCTGGACGGTCTCCCCCTTCTTGATCACCAGGGCGCTCGGCTGGAACGCCCGGCCCTTCTGCGAGATGCGGTAGACCTGTCCGGCCGCCGAGGCATGGAGGGCGAAGGCGGCGACGCCGGTGGCAACGAGGGCGAACGCGAGACCGAGTGAAGTGATGCGTCTCATGCCGTCCGCCGATACGATTTCGTCCTTTTGCATCCTTGCCGGTGCAAGTAAACAGCCTGTTAATTGGCCAAAATTTACAAAGATTTCAAGCCCGACTTAACTATTGCAGGCGAAGAATTTACGATGGCCGGATGAGACGAACTGGATGAAATCTATCTACGGTTGGAAATCTGCCAAGGCTGGCGAGAGGAACTGGCCGAGGCCCATCACCGCGGTCGCCTCTTTCGCGGGCACCATCCGCGGCCGGATTCTGGTCGCCTTTCTCATCATGAGCGCCATCACGGGCATCCTCGGATTGTCGGCGGCGTCAGGGATTCGCCGGGCCGACGAACTCGTGAGCCGGACTTTCGATCAGTCGCTCATGTCCATCAACTATGCGCGGGCCGCCGCCGCCGATTTCGCCAACATGCGCTCCCTGGAGGCCCGGCGGCGGATGAGCGCCGACCCCGGCGCGAAGGCGCAGCTCGAAGGCAGGCTCGACAGCCTTCGCCATGTCTTCGCGGAGGATCTCGCCGTGGCGGTCGAGCGCGCCCAGTCGAGCCGTGCGACCCAGGCGGCCCAAGCCGTGGAGCGGGCGGTGAAGGATTGGGACGCGGCCCGCTCCGTCCTCGCCGGCCGCGACACCCGGGATCCCGATTGGGACGCGGTCGACCGGCATGCCGGCGCCGTCGAGGAGCATCTCGACCTCTTCATCAACCACACCGCCGGCGACGGTTTCATCTACCGGCAGCAGGCCAGGGCCATCGTCGCCCGCGAGACCCAGATCAACCTCTTCGGCACCCTGCTGGCACTGCTGATGTCCGCCTCCGTCGCCTTCCTGCTGGCCCGGCGCATCATGCGGCCGGTGGCGGACGCCTCCATGGTCGCCTCGCGGATCGCGGCCGGGGACCTCAGCGTGACGATCCCGTCCGGCAGCGCGGACGAACTCGGCGCCCTCCTCGCCTCCATGGGCGTCATGCGCGACAACATCCGCCGGGCGATGGAGCAGGAGGTCGCCCAGCGCATCTCGGCGGAGGCCCATCTCGCCGACGCCCTCGAGACCTCCCTCGAAGGCATCGTCGTGGTCGACGAATCCGGCCGGATCGCGCTCATCAACGGGCAGGCGGAGGATTTCCTCGGATTCGGTCACGAG
>NZ_NKUG01000297.1 GCF_014845095.1 Methylobacterium bullatum
CAGAAGGTTGCGGGCGGGGACCATGCCCTCCCCGCCCGCAACCTTCTGACGACAGGGAACTCCCATGACGAAGACAGCCCTCCCCGCGATCCTGGCCGCGATCCTGGTTCTGCCCCTCGCCTCACCGGTTCTCGCGGCCGGCGAGCACCGCCACGACGACGGCACCGTCCATTCCGACAGCCATGACCACGGCCCGAAGCCCGCCGCGAAGGGCAAGGCCGCCGACACGCCGGCGACCCGCGCCTTCAAGGAGGCGGCCATGCGCATGCACGGCGACATGGAGATCCGCTATTCCGGCGACGTCGACCGCGATTTCGCTGCCGGCATGATCCCGCACCACAAGGGCGCCCTGGCCATGGCCAAGGTCGCGCTTCAGTATTCGAAGGATCCGGAGGTCCGCACCCTGGCCGAGGCCATCGTCAAGGCCCAGGAAGCCGAGATCGCCCAGATGGAGGCGATCCTGAAGCGGACCGATCCCGCCAAGAAGTGAGGCTTCCACCTCGCCCCTGAACACTATCGCTCAGGGGCGGCTCGGCTTCCCGCCTCGATACAGGCCGGACCGGCCGCCATGTCGGCGGCGTGAGACCTAGACGACGAGGACATCCGCGAAGGTCAGAAGCACTGTCGTATCGATGACGGCGAAGGTGCGGGCGGTGCCCGCGCCGCTCCCATCGGCATCGTAGGAGAGCGTGCCGGTCGTGGCGTCGTAGAGAACCCGGTCATCCGCATCGGTCGACCCCGACGAGAGGTCCTTGAACGCGTCCTCCGCGAGGGCGCCGGCGCGAAGGGCCGTGAAGACCTTGCTCGAGAGCGTGACGACATCCTCGGCGATGGAGAAGTCGCGGATGTGATCCGTGTTGCCGGTTCCGGGCCACGTGCGGAACAGGAAGGTATCCGCCCCCTCCCCGCC
>NZ_NKUG01000298.1 GCF_014845095.1 Methylobacterium bullatum
TCGCCGGACGGTGCCCCGGTGCAGGGTCCCAGCGGTCGAGGGCATGCAACGGCAACGGCAGCGGGGCTTCGGGCGGCATCGCGGGCCGGAAGGAAGCCGGGGCGGTGGGGGGAAGCGCGTGCGTGTTCAGGGTGTCCACCGGTAGAGCCAGGTTTCGGTGACGAGGGCCTCCCCACGCTTGAGCACGAGGCGCAGTTCGCAGGTCTTCTCGCCGCCCGTGTCGAGCTCGAAGGAGACCCGCACCGTCTTGCGGTCGGGATAGCGGTACAGGGTCGGGGCCGCCACCGTTCCGGGCGAGGTCAGCAGAATCGGCTGCAGGTCGGGATCGGCGAACAGGATGTCGCCGGTGAAATCCACCAGGAAGAGGCGGCGGTTGCCCTCGCCCTTCGCCTTGCCGCTGCGGGTGCCGGAGACGAGCGCCACCGGGGGCGCCTCGGGAGGCTGCCAGCACCAATGCTGGCGATAGCCGAACGCGTACTCGGTGCCCGCCGCCAGGGACGCCTTCGGCCGCCAATAGGCCAGGATGTTCTCGTTGAACTCGGAATCGCTCGGGATCTCGAGGAGCGTCACGGCCCCCGGCCCCCAGGCGCCGAAAGGCTCGAGCCAGAGCGAAGGGCGCCACTCCCAATGCTGCACGTCGTCCTCGAAATCGGCGTAGCTGCGCGCCCGCTGCATCAGGCCGAAGCCTTTCGGGTTGTCGTCGACGAAGGACGAGACCTGCAGCGTCTCCGGGTTGCGTGCGGGACGCCAGATCGCCTCGTTGGCACCGGTGCGGATCTGCAGGCCGGTGGAGGCATAGGCGCCGGCCCGGGCGTCGTCGGCGCCGCGCCGGTCGTAGGGGCCGAAGAAGTAGCTCGTGGTCATGCCGCCGAGACCGAGATGGTCGATGGCCGCGCGCGCGAACACCGTGCCCTCGACATCGCAGAGCGAGGCGCCGCCCGGCCGCAGGCTCATCCTCAGCGCGGCGGTGGCCGAGGGGGAATCGACGAGGCAGTGCAGCACCAGCGGGCCGCCGGGACCGGGACGCTCGACCCAGATGGCGCGCAGTTCGGGAAACTCCTCGCCGCGTGAATCGGCCGGGCGCAGGGTGAGGGCGCGCGCGGTGACGCCGAAACCCTGGCCGGTGGCGACGAGGCGGAAGAACGACGCCCCCTGGAAGGTGGCGAAATCGGTGAGTTCGCCGCCATCGAACCGGGCGCGGATGCGCAGGCCCGAATAGCCGGGATCGTCCTTGAACTCGGGCAGGGCGATGCCCTCCGCCTCGAAGCGGGCGCGGTCGTAGGCCAGCGGCCGCACCGTGCCGTCCTCCACCAGGGCCAGGGCCACGCGGCCGGTGAAGACCGAGCCGCGATGCAGGGGTTCGAGGGTGAAGCCGAAGGCCTCGTTCGCCCAGATCGCGCTGCCGGGCACGGTCCGGATGGCGTTGTACTGCTCGCGGTTGAGCCCGGTCAGGGCGCCGGGCAGGTCGTCGGTGCGG
>NZ_NKUG01000299.1 GCF_014845095.1 Methylobacterium bullatum
GTCGCTGGCAGCGTCGCGGGGCGAGGCGGGCGACGCCCCGATCCCCGACGCTTTCGCCCTCGGCCGCCCGGCCCTCGATGCGTTTCCACGTGAAACCTGGGCACGCCTGCTCCAGGCCGAATGGCGCGCCGGCCCGCCCGCGCATCGTCATCCCCTCGGCGATCCGCGCCTGCGCCGCGCCCTGGCGGCCTATCTCTCGGCCGGGCGCGGGGTCGCTTGCAGCGAGGAGGCGGTGATCGTCACCGCCAGCATCCGCCAGAGCCTGCGCCTCCTGGCGGAGCTCCTGCTGGAGCCCGGCGAGGCGGCCTATCTGGAGGAGCCGGGCTTTCCCGGCCTCGCCCATGCCCTGCGGGCGGCAGGCCTGCGCACGATCCCGGTGCCGTGCGACACGGCCGGCTTCTCGATCGCGCGGGCGCGGTCCCTCGATCCCGGAGCGCGGCTCGCGGTGGTCACGCCGGCCCAGGGCCATCCCCTCGGCGACACGATGAGCCTGGAGAACCGCCTCGCCCTCCTCGCCTGGGCGGAGGCGGAGGATGGCTGGATCGTCGAGGACGATTACGACGGCGAGTACCGCTATGCCGGGCGGCCGCTGGCACCGCTCCACGCCCTCGACCGGGCCGGGCG
>NZ_NKUG01000003.1 GCF_014845095.1 Methylobacterium bullatum
CGTCTAAGGCGTCATCCAGCGCTTCCAGTACGGCCGAGGCGAGGTTCGTCGCGTGTACGATGCCCTCGTGCGCAGGGAGGCCGGACACTGTGGCGGCTTCGACGATGGTCCGGCCTGCGATGATTTCCGCGAGGATCGCGCGGCCGTGTGCTTCGGAGAACGCGTCGATACCGGCGAATTGCGGAAGCGGCGGAGGTCCAGGCCAATGCGCCGGGCGGGGCGGCTTCTTCTCGTTCATGGTTTGTACTCCGATCAGGCCGCGTGAAGGCGAGGTGGGGTTTCTAGGTCCGGCCCAAACACGGCCACCAGGGCGGGAGGCAAAGCGTCGGGAAGGTGCTGGCGGGGCGGGAGAAGGAGACGAAGAGCCGTCTGCCGGCCGTCCGTCCCCTCCGGGTCGGCGAGGTCTCGCATCTGCCGCTCGGCGGCCCGGAGGACGTCCGAAATCAGCGGCCGTCCGAGGGTGTCCGGGTGCTCCTCGACGATGTCGCGGATTGCTGCCTGGAGCGCGATCCCGGACCAAAGCCGGTCGAGGTCTCGCGCGCGATCAACCTTCCTCGCCATTGCTGTGCCCGGAGCCGGCGAGCCATGCCGGGCAACCAGACTGGCGGCGTGGGCGGCATGCCCCCTCGATAAGGCGCGCGCGGCCTCCACGAGCGCGAGGGCGGGAAGGTGCGCGAACCTTGCCTCCACCCGCTCTGCCGCTGCGCAATTCGACAGGCCGGTCATTTGAAGTTGTCGCCCGGCACCAAGCCGTCACGTCCCCAGACATTGCCGGAACGGACCCGAACCACTTGCGCGGCAAGCAGCTCCGAGCGGATCGCGTGGACGCGGTCGAAATCGAGACCCGTCGCCTTCGCGATATCGAACCCATCGAGTTCGAGGGGTTCGCCGGTACGGGTGTGATGCTCCACCACGAGGCCGAGAACCTTCGCGGCATCGGCCTTCAGCCTGCGGGTCTCGGCGAACTTGGCAACGCGCTCAGCGGTGGTGGTCACCACCGGGGCGGCCTTCTGTGTGGCGATCCCCCCGGAGAAGAGGTTGGTATGAGGGCCGCGCGTGCCGGGCCGGGCGCCTGCATTTCTGGCGGCAAGGGCGATGTCGGCCTTCTGGGACAGAGCCGCCGTAGCGGGAGTGGCGGAGGCCTTGCGCGTCGCGCGGGTGATCTGAGCATGGAACATGTGACACCTATGAGTGTGCCGGCGTGCAACTTGTTGCACGGCTCCGGCGGTGATTGCGAATGTAATCCGTGCACGCGGCACGGACGATAGAAGCTCTTGTGACGCGGCCCGGCGTCTTGCCCGCTTCAACCCGAACGATATCGTCGAGCTGATCTAGCAAGTCCGTCGGAGCGCGAACCTTGATG
Organism: Methylobacterium bullatum; assembly: GCF_014845095.1. Taxonomy (GTDB): domain Bacteria; phylum Pseudomonadota; class Alphaproteobacteria; order Rhizobiales; family Beijerinckiaceae; genus Methylobacterium; species Methylobacterium bullatum. The sequence goes on from NZ_NKUG01000003.1 coordinate 1,364, forward strand.
ATTTGCACCGACAATTGTTCTCTCCCGTCACGGAGGAAGGATGGGTCCATTCCTCGCGGCTAGTACGTTCATGGACCGCGCCATTCCCGCTATGTTCCGCTTACCTTGCGGCCCCTAAGGTGGTCAATGGGGGGCAGCAGGTATTTTTCTAGACCATACCCTGTGCACGATCCCTCGTTACTTCACGATCCCTCGTCAACACTTTATCCGGACCTGACAGACGTCGAACTCTTACTGAAAAGGGACGGTGCACCCCTCGCCGAAGGGCGCCTTTCGCAGGCGCGCCTTCTCCGAGACACCTGAGCGGGGGGCGCGGTGTTGGCGCCCGCCGGTAGGGGGGAAGGTTGGGGCTGCAACGCTATGCCCCGTTACCTTCGCGCCATGCCGGTGGCGGAGAAGAGCCCGCCGCCGCGCATGTTGCTCTGAAGCTCCTCGCGGACCATGGCCCGCATGCTTTCCTTCACCTCGCGGGCCATCGCCTTTTGGTGCGCCTGATCCTGCGCCGCGTTCCCAGAGGAGCCCTGCGTCTGGATGATGATGTCTCCGAAGGTGACGTTGCCGCCCCCGCCGTTGCCGCCGTTGCCACCGCCGGACCCCGTGAAGCCTGTTGCACGGATGCCGAAGTTGCCGTCGGACATGCGGACGGTCGGGAAGATCGCCTCATCATCCTTCGCGATGATTGCCCGCTCGCGGCTCTTGAGCCCCATGCCGGGGGCACCGCCGCTCTGGACGATACCGCCCGCGTGGTAGCGCGGCGCGCCGTCCCAGAGGGAGCTTCCCGCCGGGGTCGAGCGCGTCACACCGGCACCCGTGCCGACGATGCCGCCCGTATGCATGACCCAACTGGAGAGCGAGCCCGCTCCGAGGTCGAGCCCGTCGCCCGCGAAGCCGGAGCCCACGTTGAACAGCTTCCCGATCCCGAGGTTCGCCCACGCGCCATCGCTGGAGCCGAGGGACTGGACCATCTTTTGGAAGGCGTTCTGGAGCGCGTTGCCGCTGGACGACACGTCCAGAGCGACGTCGTTGAACGCCTTGCCGAGCTGGGAGCCGCCCTGGTTGAGCGAGCCGGTCACGCCCTCCACGCCGTTGAGGATTTGCGGGTTCGCCCGGTCGAGCGAGTTGCCCATCTGGGAGAACGACGTATCGAGCCCGGCCGTCTTCGTGCTGATCTCGTCGAACTGCGAGTTGAGCTTGTTGACGGTCTCGTCCGACAGGGTTGCGCCCTGGAGGTCGAAGCCGCCGGCCTGCTGAGATGCCGTCGGGCCGAGCCCAGTCGTGGCGAAGCCCCGCGCGTTCTTCAGGCGAGCGCCGTAATCGTTGACTAGGGACAGGTCTCCGGCCGCCACCGCCTTCACGTAGCCTTCCGGCCGCTCGAACCGGATGCCGGCCTTCACGCCGTCCTCCAGGGTCGTGGCGCTCCGGAGCATCTTGAGTGACGCACCCTCGGAGGACGTCAGCTCCTTGCGGATGAACTCGATTTGCTGATCCGCCGTCGGATTGGGGCCGTACTCTCCGAGGAGCGCACGCTTGCGCGGGCCGAGAGCCTGGATCAGGCCATAAGCGCCACCGTTCGAGTTGACGACGTTCGGCTTGAAGCCACTCTCCGCCTGGACGTTGCCGAGGAAGCCGGCCACGCCCGCGTCCGTCGCCCCCAGGCCCTTGAGCATGGAGGAGAGCTTGGACGGGATGTCGCCGAAGCTGCCCGTGGCGCTGGTCGCTGCCGAGGACAGGTTCGCCACGGCGGTTGCCGCACCGTTGGCCGAGCTGGACAGAGAGGCCGAAACCGCCCCGCCGGCCCCGCCGCCCACGACGTTCGATAGGGTCGAGCCGATCCCGGCCGCCGCGACGCTGGACGCTGACGCAGCCGTGGTCGGAGCTGCCTTCACGCCGAAGGCCGACATGATCATGGTGCCGATGCTGCCGATCCCGCCGGCACCGGCCGTGCCACCCTGGCCGTCGCCGAACACGCTGGACAGGAGCGACCGGAAGAGCTGCCGCGAGGCGAACTTCAGGAGGTCGTTCGCGATGCTGTCCAGCATGTTCTTGAAGCCGGAGGAGCCGTTCTTAACGACGTCGACGAAGCCATCCTCAATCGTGTTGAAGATGGAGCCGAACATGCGGGCGCTTTCGTCGCCGACCTTCCGCGCGTCCTCGATGTAGCGCGTCACGGCGGTGTTGAAGCCGTCGCCGATGGTCTGGCGCGACTGCTTGGCCTTCTCCAGGGCATCGTATTCCTTGCCGTAGGCCGCCACCATGGCGTCCACGTCGGCCACGCCCGCCTTGCGTGCCGCGCGCTCCACCTCAATCATGGCCGCTGCACGCTCGCGCGCCTCGCCAGATAGGCCGAGAAGGCGGGCCTCGTCCTGCATCGCCGTGATGCGATCCTTCAGGTCTCCGTTCTGGAACTTCGTGTCGATGTTGTTAATTTCCTGCGCGCGCATAGCATTGCGAGCGGCAATGATGCGGTTCATCTCGGCTTCGTCTGTGACTTGCTCTTTCGTTGCACGGTTGAGCCGGTCGTATTTGATGTTGATCTCCTCGACGGCCTTGGCACGGTCCTGGCGCATGTCCGCCCGGAGGTCGCGGTCGGCGTCGGCAAGGTCGCGCTGTGCCTGCGTGACGCCGTTGATCGCTGCCTTGGCGCGGGCAAGCGTGGTTTCCGCGTCCAGCACCTTCGCATTGAAGGACCCCTGAGAGAGGGTGCCGGCATCGAGCGCCACCTTCAGGTCGCGAAGCACGGCCGTGTAGGTGTTCTGCGCAGCCGAGACGGCCGCCTGATTGTCGGCGAGCGTCTTCAGCGCGGGCACCTCGGCCGCGATTTTCTTCAGGTTCTCCGTGGCCTGCTGAAGGGCGATGGTGCCGTCCACCTTGGCAGGGCGGTCCAGCGTCGAGTTCACGCCGGCCACGGCCGCCTCCGTGGCAGTCGCGGTCTCCTTCAGCACCTTCATAGTAGCGGCGGCCCGGCCGAAGCCGTCCTGCGCCTTGGCGCCGGCCTCCGCCGCCTCCATCAGCTCCGTCGCGGCCCCGCGTAGGGCCGGGTTCGCCTCCGCCTTGATCGCGGCTGCATCCTGGAGGCCCTTGAAGTCGGCCTTGCCCGCCTGGACGCTCTTGCGGAAGGCTTCGATCTCCGTCCGGAACGGCAGGAACCGAGAGGAGAGCTTCGCGCCGTTCGTGGCCTCGAAGAAGCCGGGTGCGATGGCCGAGTTGAGGGCCTTGGCCTGCGCCTGGATTTCGTCGGCGAAGCCTTTGAGAGAGTTGCCCGTCTTCAGCGTCTCGCGGGCGCGCTCGGCAGCGGTGAGGCCCTTTACCGAGTTCGTGGCCGCGTCATAGTTCGCCCGGAGCTTGTCCGTCACGGCGGCGAGGTCGGTGCCGGCGGTAACCGACGCCTTGGTCTGCGTCAGCCAATAGGTGAGCGCGCCGGCCGCTGCCGTGATGGCGAGACCGATAGGACCACCGATGGCGCCCATGGCGACGGACAGGCCGCGCGTGGCAATGCTGGCGGCTGAAGCAGCCACGGCCACCCCGCGCGTCGCGACGCTGTAAACGAGGAGCTGGGACGCGGCTCCGCTGGCCGCCGCCCCCATTGCGAGGAACATCGGGACGATGCGCAGGGCCGCGATCACGGCGAGACCCGTTGCAACAAGTTGCACGTTCTCCGAGAGGAGTCGGAGAGCCGACAAGGCCGTGCTCACCGCCGAGGCGAAACCGCTCAAGGCGGTCTGCATCGCCGAGATGGCGGCCGGGTTCTGGAGGCCCTTCACGGCCTGGATGATGGCCTCGCCGATCCGGCGGGAGGCTCCGGTCGCAGCGTCCGCCTTGCCCACGAAGTCGATGGCGTAGTTTTTCGCCACCTCGAACGCCTGTCCGATGGTCACGCCCGTCTTGGCGAAGTCCGCCTCCAGGGCAACACGCTGGTTGCGCAGGGCGTTGAAGATGGCTTCGGTGGTGAGCTTGCCCTGTTCGGCATAGGTGCGCAGGGCGCCAATCGGGATGCCGACACCGCCTTCCGCATTCTTCAAGCCGGCGGCGATGGCCGCCGCGAGGCGCGGCGCCTGTTCCAGGACCGAGTTCAATTCCTCGCCCCGGAGCGTGCCGGAGGAGAGGCCCTGCGAGAACTGGAAGAGCGCGGCCTGCGCCGACTGCGAGTTGCCGCCAAAGATCGCAACGGCCTTGCTGACGCTGTCCGTCACCTCCAGCACTTCGCGCTGAGAGACGCCGAGCGTGCGGGTCGCCTGATTGAACTTCGTGTAGATTTCCGTGGTGCTCGCCATGGAAGTGCGGTTTCGGTTCGAGACCGCGAGCAAGGCGTCGTAGCTGTCCGTAAGGTTCTGAGTGCCGTCGGTGACCAGTTTGAGCTGGCTGATGACCTTCGTGTATTCGTCGGCGAGACCAAGCACGCGCCGCGCGCCGAAGGCCGTCGCCGATAGGATCGCGAAGGCGGCCAAGGCCGAGCGCACCTGTCCAATGCGGGACTGTGTCTCTCCGAGCGCGCGGTTGAAATCGAGCTGACTGCGGGTGCTTCCGGCCGAACCGTTGCCGGTTCCGCTACCACCTCCAGCCGGGCGCGGGGCCGGGGTTGGCGCAGGTATGGGACCGGGGGCCGGGATCGGGACAGGCGGAACGGGTCCGCTGCCGCCCAAACCGGCCATGCGCTGTGCGAGCGCGATCACCTTCCGATAGTCGCCCTGGAGCTGGACAAGCGAGGCGCTGAGGCTGGCGAGCTGCGCCCGGTAGGCTCCGATCCCGGCGGTGGAGGCCAGGGCCGTGTCCAGTCGGGCCACCTCCTTTCGCAGGGAAGCGAATACAGAGGCATTGGCAGTTAGGGTGGCAAGAGTAGCCGCCAGATTTTTGATGCCGCTGGCGGTGCCTCCAAGGCCATTTGCGGCCCTACTCGACTCACGGAGCTTCGTGGCGGTGTTCGATGCCTCCTGCCCAACCTGCGCAAGGGCGACACGTGCGGCCTGAAGCAGGCGCGCCATACGCGCGGCGTTCTGCTGGGCAGCGGCGGTGAAGGTATCGTTCGGGGACGTAGGGGCCGGCGAGGGGGAAGACGCTGGCGGGAGGATCGTCGGAGCAACCGGGCTCACGGGCGGAGGAGTCGTTGGCGGAGACGCGCCGCCACCGGCCCCGGTCGCCGGAAGGCGCGGAGGCGTGGTGCTGGCATATGCGGCAGCGGCGGCCGACGCGGCAGCGAACTGCGCTGGCAGAGCGGCAAGAGTGCCCTGGAGGGCCATGAGGCGCTGACGATACACCGTGACGCCTTGAGCGCTGCGCATCGTGGTATCGGCGCCCTGCACAGCCGTGGCGAGCTGCCCGGCGTTACGGGCCGCGCCGGACATGGCGGAGCCCATCTTGTTCGCCTGCGCCTGGGCATCCGCCATCTGCCGGGCAACCTGCCGGAGGGTGGTGCCCTGTGCCTGCAAGTCCGAACTGAGCTGCCGTATCGCAGCGCGCGCCTCGTTGCGCATGCGGATGGTGTAGAGGATTTCGCGACCTGTGGGCATAGCAGTGCCTCCCGTTGAGTTTGCTCAACTGAGACGGCTCACAAGCACAATGTCAATAATTCCTGCTATGCGCTGTAAATATTGATGCAGAAATTTACCCTCTAATATGCATAGCTCAGCCAGTGGCTACTCAGACCCTTAAGTGTTCGAGAGAAAGTCCTGGAAATTTGACGCTTGCAATGTCTTCAGCGAGCATTTTCGTCGGAAACCCACGGCCGTAGCCGGCGTCAACTCCAGTGTCGGCCCAACCGCCCAAGGCCCGCCGACGATCCTCTGGGACGCCAGCCTCGCGAAGTCGGTCGGCCCAGCCGTGTCGGAAGGAGTGGAATGTGGTCGAGGCCTTCGCTGCGCCGCAGCTCTTCAAAAAGCGAGCGAACCACTTCTGAAACGCGTCGGAGAAGTAGCCACGGCTATCCGCGCTCAACTCTGGGAACAGCCTACCTTGGGACGCCTTTCGAGCGTCGGCTACGAAGTCGAGAAAACCCATGGCGAGGATTTCCGGGTGTAGCGGGACGATGCGGGTTCCCGCCTTGCTCTTAACCCGCTGTGTGGCTTCTGCCGCCCGTACCAGGATGACCGGAACCCCATCGCGCTCCGCAATGTCATCCGGCGCGAGCTGGCAGCACTCATTCAGCCGAAGCCCATGGAACAGGCTCAGGATTGGAACCCAAAATCGTGCACGGCGTGGGCGGAGAGAACCAACCTTGGCGTAGCCTATCTCGTCGTCAGTGCATCCGGCGTAGAGCGGCGCGTTGAAAATGGCCCACATTTGTTGAAGCGAGAACGGCTCCCGCTTCGCTTGGGGGGCTTCCTCAATCGTTAGCCCAGCGGCGGGGTTCTTGCTCAACCACTCCTCCCGGACGGCCCAATTGAAGAGCGTTGCCATCTTCGTGATGTGCGAGTTCACGGTCTGTGTGTTGAGCGGAGCCAGCCCTTCACGCTTTGCAGTCTCAGCAGCCTGCGCCAGCGAGAAGGCGGGGAACCGCTTCGTCGCATTCGGTGGTAGCGCCCGGAACAGGTCACGAACCTGCTTAGCGTGGTCGCGCGAGAGCCCGGTGACGTCCATGTCCGTACCGACCAACTCTCGGAGGGCGCGGAAGACCATCCCATAGTCCGCGTTCGTTTTCCCGGTACGCGAGCCCCGACCGGGGTCGCTTTCGAAAGCGCGGATGAGATCGTCCAGCGTCCGTTTAGGCTGCACATCAGGTCGCGGCGTGCCGTCGAAGAGTGGATCGCCTTTGCTACCTGTGCTGCCCGCGAGGGCGGCCACTTGTCGGGCGTTGAGCGCGAGCATGGCGCGCCGCACCACGCTTGCCAATCGGCGGTAGGGATCGCCGTTCCAGTCAACGTTCGGCCGGCGCACCGAACGGCGCAGCTTTCCAGGGCCGTGCGGCTCCGGAGGCATGCCAGCGCGCAGTAGGATTTGATCTGTCGTCGCCCGCACCGCTTCGAGGTAATCGTCCGGCCGGGGGCTTTCGAGGATTTGGCCCTCCGCCCGCGCATCGGCCAGGACCACATCCCAATCCACAAAACGCAGCTCGTCCCTCTCTTCGGGCGAGCGTGCAACTTGTTGCACGGCTTCTTCGAACCACCGGACGGCAAGGTCTTCGATTTCGCGCGGTGCCAGCCTCTCTAGGCGGCCGGATACGAGAAGCTGCCGCGTATGAGCGATTTCTGAGCGCTGCCGCCTCACCGTCTCCCACTCTCGCTCCAGCCGCGCTTGCTCGATGCGAAACCGGGTAAGCGCGACGCGCCGATCCTTCGTCCGAAGGCTGCGAACGAGATGTGACCGCCCGACGTCACGGGCGATATCCACCGGCACCCGCATGCGGAGATAGAACGTGCCTTCGCGGGTCGTGAGATTGGGGTGGTGGGCCACAGGTTCACCGCTCAATGTGTCACAGTCGTGTGTCACAGTCGCGTCTGAGAAGCTGTTTTCCATCAGTATCTTGTGCCACCACAGGCACTTAGAAGGCAAGTGGTGGGGCACGCATCCTGTCCAAACCGGTCTCTGCTGCCGTTTCCCTGCTAACAGGGAAAACAACAGGGAAAACGGAGGGATGCAGCTGCCGGGGTCGATTTTGGCAAGCAATACCGCAGCGGATGCAATGATTTAGGGGGCAATTCCCTGTGCGGCGGAACAGGGAATTGGTCTCAGCCAAACAGGGACGCGCTTGGTCGAAACAGGCAAGCCGATCGGTTGGAACAGGGATCGTCTCGGGCCAAACGCAAAAAGGCCGGAGAGCCGCGAGGCTCTCCGGCTGTATGGAGTTTCGAGGATCAGGGGAGGGGGCTCAGGTCTCTCCCAGCTTCGAGCACATATCACCAGCGTCGACGAACCGAACCGTGATGCCAGGAGGATCCTTTGGTCCTTCATCGAGAAGCAGCAACCGCTCCTCGAACGACATGCCATCGGGCTCGTCCGCCGGCGCCAGGGCCTTGATGTTATCGAAGAGGAGTTTGGCGGCTTTCATATCGCCCTGCATGGCCTTCCGGGTGAGCTGCTGGGCGAGTGCCTCGATCTGGGTTGTCCGGATCGTGCGGCCATCCTTGGTGATGGTGATCGGCTCACGTGCAGCCTGGGTAAATGCGTCCAGAAGATCGCGCCGGCCGAGTGGGGCCGAGTGGCCTCGGGGCCGGCCGCGGGGATTGCCGGACTGGCCCTTCCGGAAGCGATGGTTGGCCGGCGGCTTGCCATACCCGACTTCGTACCCGGTGGGCCGCTTGGGTTTGATCATCGTGGTGTTCGCAGCGTCAGCCATCACGCAGCCTCCTCGAGCAGGGCAGGGGCCGTACGGGTCGATCGGACCTCGTCCCAGGTCTCGTCCGTACCGTCGAGAATGACGTCACGGCCCGTGAACGCCTGCCAGCGCCGAACAGCGACATCGACATAGACCGGGTCCAGTTCGAGCACCCGCGCCTCACGTCCCGTCTTCTCCGCAGCCAGCAAGGTCGTACCGCTGCCCGAGAACGGATCGAGGACGATCGCACCGCGGCGCGTGACGTCCTTGATCGCATCGACGACCAGGGCCACCGGCTTGACTGTCGGATGCAGTGCCAGATCCCCCGCGCCCTTGAAGGTGTTGACCCCGGAATAGGTCCACACGTTCGAACGGTTGCGCCCATGCCGGCCGAGCTCGACGTTGTTGGTGTGGATGGCCGTGCCGACCTTGTAGAGCGCGATCAGCTCGTGCTGCGAGCGGTAGAGCGAGCCCTGCCCCGGATTGGTCTTGCTCCACACGATCAGGTTCTTCTGCTCGCCGTAGAGCGGGCGGGTCGCGGCATGTAGCTCCGGTAGGTGACGCCAATCCATGCAGACGTAGTGCAGGGCGCCATCACGGGAGACCGAGACCGCATGTCCGAGGCTCTCGCTCAGGAAAGCCGTGAAGGCCTCCTCCGTCATCTCACCCGAGCCCATGACGAACTCGCGATGCTGGACGCGGCCGCGGCCCATGACGTGGCCGTTGACGGGCACGTTGTAGGGTGGATCGGTGAAGACCATGTCGGCCTCTCGTCCACCCATCAGACGCTCGACATCATCGCGGCTGCACGCGCTGCCGCACAGGATCCGGTGAGGTCCGAGCTGCCACAGGTCGCCGAGCCGGGAGACCGGTGCTTCCGGCTCAAAACACTCGTCCTCGCGCGAGGCGAGGCGCTCCTCTTCGAGATCCCCCGTCAGCAGATCGAGTTCGGCGATCTCGAAACCGGTGATCGACAGATCGAGGCCGATCTCGGGCAGGTGGATGGCGAGCTCACCGAGTTCGAGGGCAAGCGTTGCCCGATCCCAGCCGGCGAGGGTCGCGATCTTGTTGTCGGCGATCGCATAGGCGCGCTTCTGCGTCTCGCTCAGGTGATCGAGCTGGACGGTCGGGACCGTGGGCAGGCCGAGCTGCTTGGCCGCCAGCAACCGTCCGTGCCCAGCGAGCACGAGGCCGGCGTTGTCGACGACGAGCGGCACGGTGAAGCCGAACGCCCTGATGCTGTCGGCGATCTTGGCGATCTGCTTCTTCGAATGGGTGCGGGCGTTGCGCGGGTTGGCCCTGAGGGCAGCCGGAGCCTGGTCGAGGATGGTCAATCCGGCCGTGGGGAAGGCAGGCGTGTTCGTCGTCATGATGAGGATGTCCTTGGAAAAGCGCGCACGACGACGGGCCCGCATGCCCGAAGGCAGCAGGGTAGGAGTCAGCGCGGTGATCTGAGAGAAGGGCCGCTCGGCCCGGAGGCAGGAACGCCCCGGAGCAGGCGCTGCGGGGCGAGGGGACATGCAATCGCGCGGCGGGCTGTGCAAGCGCGCCGTTCGGGGAGGATCACAATTGCGGGTGGATCCAAGCCGGTGCGCTGCGGACGCAAAGACTTCGACTTAACGAAAGTGCGCAGTTTGCCCGTCGGGTGTCAAGATCGTCTCTCACCAGCATCTCCGCAGGGGGACTACTCATCGAAGATTTCGAGGAAATCCCTTCGGGTTCCGACATGCTAAGAGGAAGCACACAGGGTGGAGTTTCTGCCCATCATCCGTGCTTGATGGGATCTCGTAAGCCCGGTCTATGACTGAGTCGGTTGAAACTTCGCCAGTCCGGTCTGAAGAAACGAGATCAATGAAGCGGACGTTCGTCCGGGAAATGAGGATTGACGGCTCCGCGCCTATAGTTACCATCCGGTCTAATACGACGGCATCTCCTAAGCAAGGTATCGTGGTGAACCGCAGCAGGACTGTATCATTTTAGTATAATACACAATAAAAATCACCAATCATCTTAATTTCGTTTTCTATTTTGTTGTTACTTTTTTTATTCAATTATAAACGGAATCCTTATTGCAAGACCGCTCGAATGAAACTTGATACTGGAAACAGCCTCGAACATTAATAATGTTGATATTATTCAGCATTCATATTTTTGGGGTTATAAGCGATCGCGGGTATAATAACATAATCAACGAACAGCAGGTAATTTTCCGTGAGTTTTTAGTTTTGCTCGCCATACATTACTTTCGACAAGTTTCGCGATCACTGACGCGAGCACCTTCGCGACCCCTTCACTCCCGCGAACGTTTAACGTGCGCTGAGAAACCACGACCGATAGCCGCCAAGAAGGCGTCGGATCTACGATTGGGATTGCGACCATCTCGCCCCGTGCGATCTCCGCCGATAACGCGAAATGCGGCATAATTGCCGCGTACTTCTTCGAGCGCACGAGTTCCGCGATGGCCGGCAGGCTTTCGCAATCGATTGCCGTCGGCGTGACCTCGTGGCGTGCGGCCAATTGCTCGATCACAACGCGAAGGATGTTCGGACGCCCTGGCAACACGAGCGGCAATGGCAGCCGGAAGACATCCTGGAAGCTGATATGATCCTGGCAGGCGATCGGGTGGCGCGAAGGCATGATGAGCATCAGGTCCTCGATCATCATTTCGGTCCACGCCACATGCTCGAAAGCTTTGTGGTCGTAGAGCAGCGCCACGTCGAGGCGACCAGCCTGTATCCATTCGTCGAGGGTGCCGCTCATCGCCTCGACGATATGGAGCGTGATGTTCGGCAGCGCCTTGGCGATTTCCTCGTAGAGTGGCAGCGACAGTCCACGGCATGCGGAAGTCGGCAGGCCGATGGAGATGCGTCCGCTTGGGCTCGTAGCCTGGGAGCGAACGGTGTCCTTTGCCCGTTCGACCTCGTGCAGGATGCGACGGGCATGCTCGTAGAACGTCAGGCCCTGCTCGGTTGGCGTGACGCCACGAGCGTGGCGGAAAAACAGCTCGACGCCCAGCTCGTCTTCAAGATTCCGGATCTGCTGACTGAGCGAGGGCTGGGCCACGCTCAGAACTTCGGCAGCGCGGGAGACGTTCCCACTCTCCGCAATCTGTACGAAGTACCGAAGCTGACGAAGATCCATGTACGCTCGCTTTCCGACGAGAGATCCGCAAATTTCGAGGCTCGCGTCAAATGCTCTGCCAGAGAGCAATTTGCCTATCCTATGGGCAGTGATAAGAAATTTTCATACTTCTACCAATGAGTTATTCTCTACATCACTCGATCGATTCTGCCTATCGAGCAGGCCGATAGTTTTTTCCTATAGTAAGTATCGGAAATCGGTCTTTGATATTCGTTGTCTTGAGTGACCAATCTTATAAGTGTTCCGAGTGGAGCGAGCGCTATCCAGCGGCGCATATTAGGTAATCAGAGAGTTTTGCATGAAGGCGCAGAGATACTTGTGCAGCCTCGTCCTGGCTGCTCCGATCGTCCTTGGCGTGCCGACGTCCGTATTGGCGCAGCAGGAGTCCTGCATCGGGAATTCCGCAGCCATCACGGGTCCCGCAGCCTTCGGTGGTCAAGCCATCAAGATGGGCGCCGAAATCGCCATCGACGAAATCAACGCCAAGGGTGGCGTGCTGGGTAAGCCGCTGCGCTTCGTCCAGTACGACGATGCCGGGGCACCGCCCCGCGGCGTCGACAACACCCGCCGCATCGCTCTGGCGGACAAGTGCGTGGTGATCCTCGGAGGCTATCACTCCACCGTATCGGTCGCGCAGGTCGAGCCGGTGCACGCCCTTGGTATCCCGTTCGTCGGCGTGCTCGCCGCAAACACGCAGGCAATCGAGAACGGCCGTAGCCCGAACTACATGTTCCGGGTCTCGGCGAAGGACAAATGGGTCGCTCGATTCCTGGTCGAGCAGGCCGCGAAGGTTTCGAAAACTGGCAAGATCGCGTTCTTCTACGAGAATACCGGTTGGGGCAACGGCGCACTGCCCGACGTCAAGGACGCAGTTGCAAAGGCTGGTAAGCAACTCGTCGCGACGGAGACCTTCAACTGGAATGATCAGGACATGACTCCGCAGGCGATCCGCGCCCGGGATGCCGGCGCGGACGTGGCTCTGTTCTGGGCACTCGACCGCGAGGGCAACCAGATCCTGCGCTCGATGGACAAGGTCGGATACAAGCCGACGATCATCGGTGCTTGGGGCATCGCCGGCAATCTCGGTGAGCTCGCCGGGCCGCTCGCCAACGGCGTCGAGGTCGTGCAGACCTACAGCTTCATGGGCGATCTCGACCCGAAGGGCCAGGCGCTCTGGCAGAAGATCCAGGCCAAGTACGGCTTGAAGGATCCCGCGCAGATCAAGATGGGCTCGGGCGTCGCGAACGCCTACGACGCGGTCTTCATCGTAGCCAAGGCGATCGAGAAGGCCGGCGCCTACGATTGGAAGAAGGTCCGCGAGGGGTTGTACGGCGTCAGCCATGACGGGCTGGTTGCCAAGTACGCCCCGGCCTTCGACGTCTCGGATCCCGAGCGCCAGGACGCAATTCTGCCGCGCGACTACAAGCTCACTGTCTGGTTCGACGGCAAGCTGCTGCCGATCGCGCAAACTCCGTACGGTAAGGCGAACTGAGCGGGTTGCGGACCGGCGCTTCGTTGCCGGTCGACCACGCTGCGATGGGCGGGAAGCGGATCATGACGACGGCGCTGCAGTACACCCTCTCGGGCCTCGCCATCGGCGGGATCTACGCCCTGGTGGCGCTCGGCTTCCATATCATGTGGTCCGCCGCCAGGGCCGTGAACTTCGCCCATGGCGACACCCTCATGCTGGGAGCTGTGCTCGCGGTGCTCGGCGTCGATGCCGGTCTGCCCCTTCCGCTTGCCTGTCTGCTCGCCATCGCCGCCGGAGGGGTCTTCGGTATCGTGCTGGAGCGCTTCGCGGTGCGGCCCTTCACAGGCACGAACGCCTCGATCGGCTGGATGCTCACCACCATCGCGGTGGGCATCATGATCGAGTCGCTGGCAACGATGCAGTTCGGCGGCTTCTCGCGCCCGCTGCCCTCGCCGGGGGTCGCGAAGCCCATCACGATATGGGGGGCTGGCATCTACCCGCAGGAACTCCTGATCCCGGTCGTGGCCGTGGTGGCAATGATCGGCTTCCGCCTGCTCCAGAAGCGGACCCTGGTCGGGCGCGCCATGCAGGCCGTGGCACACAACCGACAGGCGGCCTCTCTCATGGGCATCGACGTCAACCGCATTGTGATGCTGTCGTTCGGGCTGGCCGCCCTGTTCGGCGCCGGGGCCGGGGTGCTGGTCGCGCCGGTCATCCAGGTCTCCGCCACGATGGGCGTGCTGCTCGGCCTGAAGGGCTTCGCGGTCGCGATCATCGGCGGCATCACCAGCGCGCCCGGCGTCGTCGTGGCCGGCTTGATTTTCGGCGTCATGGAGAAATTCGTCGAAGGATACGTCTCGACGGCAGCCCGCGAGATTGTCGGCTTCGGTTCGATGATCGTTGTCCTTCTCGCCTTTCCTCAGGGCCTGTTCGGCAAGCGGGAAATCTTCAAGGTATGAACGCGCTCTTCCGCCTCGGCTTTGCGCTCCTCGCGCTGACCCTCGTCGCCGTCCCCCTGACGGCCGGCAACGAGTACGAGCTCCGGCTCTTCATGCTCTTCCTGATCTACGGGATCATCGCCGTCGGTCTGAACGTGCTTGTCGGGCTCACCGGCCTCGTCTCCCTCGGTCAGGCTGGCTTGTTCGCGCTAGGCGCCTACACGGGCGGCATTCTGGCGATTCGGTTCGGCTTCGACATCCTGCTCGCCAGCCTCGGGGCGGCCGTGGTGTCCGGCCTGTTCGGCGTCCTCCTGGCATATCCCACGGTCCGGGTGCGCGGGGTCTATCTCGCGGTGGTGACCATCGCCTTCGGCCTCATCGTCGAGAATGTCGCGATCGAGTGGCAGTCGCTTACCGGCGGCACCACAGGCTTGAGTGGCATTCCGGGCCCCAACATCCTTGGTTTCCCGCTGACGGGCTACGCCTTCTACGGGGTTCTCGCCGTCACCCTGTTCACCGTCACCCTGCTTGCCCATCACCTCAAGTGGTCGCCCTATGGCCGCGCCATGCTGGCGGTTTCCCAGAGCGAGACCGCGGCGCGCAGCCTCGGCGTCAACGTGACGGCGATCCGCACCCTGGCCTTTGTGGTGGCGGCCATGACCGCCGGAATAGCCGGCAGCTTCTACGCGTTCCTCAATGCCTACATCTCGCCGGACATCTTCACCTTCTCGGATTCGATCCGCTTCCTGCTGATGGTCATCCTCGGCGGTGCGGCCTCAACGTTCGGTCCCGTCATCGGCGCGGCCGTCCTGACCTACCTTCCGGAGCTGCTGCAGCAGTTCGCCGAGTGGCAGAAGTTCGCCTACGGGGCGCTCCTCCTCCTCGTGATGTTCGGCTTGCCGCGGGGCATTCTCGGCACTTTGAGCAACCTGTCAGGCCGTCTGCGGCCGGTGGCGCGCGGCATCGATCCTCGTGAGGGGACCCTGGCAGCCGAGTTCCTGCGGGACGGTGCGCGTGGGTCGGCCGAACTGGTGACGGACAGTCTGACTGTGCGCTTCGGCGGGTTGACGGCGCTGTCGGCGGCCTCGGTCCGCGTCAGACCCGGCGAGATCCATGCTCTCATTGGTCCAAACGGTGCCGGCAAGTCGACCTTCGTGAACACGATCTCGGGTTTCTACAGTCCGACCGAAGGTTCGTTCAGCCTCGATGGCATCCCGCTCGCGGGCCTCAAGCCGCATCGGATCGCCCGGCTCGGCCTCGCCCGCACCTTCCAGAACACAGAGCTGTTCGGCGAGATGAGCGTGCTGGAGAACGTCATGGTCGGGGTCGAGCAACGCCGGCGCTACGGCTTGGCCAGCGCCCTCCTGCGGACCCCCGGTTTCCGGCACGAGCAGGATGCATGCCGCCGTGCCGCGATCGGCCTCTTGGACTTCGTCGGATTGGCAGAATACGCCAACGAGGCCGCGCGCTTCCTGCCCTTCGGCCATCAGCGCCGCCTGGAGATCGCCAGGGCCCTCGCGGCCCGGCCCCGCTTGCTCCTGCTGGACGAGCCGGCCGCCGGCCTCACCAGCGGGGAGATCGACGATCTGGAGCTCATGATCCGGAAGATTGCCGCCCTGGACGTCTCGGTCTTGCTGATTGAGCATCACGTCGACCTGATCATGGCGGTGGCCGACACTGTGACGGTGCTGGATTACGGCCAGATCATCGCCAGCGCATCACCCTCTGTCGTCCAGGCCGATCCTCGGGTGATCGAGGCCTATTTCGGCAGCCCCCTGGTGCAAGCATCCGTGACGGAGGCCGCATGAGCATTCCTGATCCCCTTCTCTCGGTCGAGGGTATCGAGGTCCGCTATGGCGCCGCCACGGCTCTGCGCGCGGCCAACCTGTCGATCCGGCCCGGCCAGCTCGTTGCGGTGATTGGCAACAACGGTGCCGGAAAGACATCGCTGATGCGTGGCCTCACCGGCCTCGTCCGGCCTTCCGCCGGGCGGGTGATGTTCAAGGGCGAGGACACGACGCGCCTGGCCGCCCACGCCAAGGTCGCGCGCGGGCTCGTGATGGTGCCCGAGGGCCGGATGCTGTTTCCCGACCAGAGCGTCGAGGACAATCTGATCCTAGGGGCCTACGTCCACGGCGGGTTGAAGCGGCTCGAGGCCAAACGCAACCTGGAACGGTCCCTGACCCTGTTTCCGCGCCTGCGCGAGCGCCTTCAGCAGCCGGCCGGCAGCATGTCGGGCGGCGAGCAGCAGATGCTAGCCATCGCCCGCGGCCTGATGACGGAGCCGGACCTCCTCGTCATCGACGAACTCTCCCTCGGCCTAGCGCCGAAGATCGTCGAACAACTCATCGGCATCCTGCGCGATCTCAACCGCCAGGGCCTTAGTATTCTTCTCGTCGAGCAGCTTGCCTCGTACGCCCTCGCCATCACGGACTACGCCTACGTAGTGGCGCATGGGCACGTCGAGCGCGAAGGGCCGAGCGCCGTCCTGGTGCGGGACCCGGACGTCATGGCGGCGTTTCTCGGCAAGAAGAAAGCCGCCTGATCCCGGGGCGGCCAGCCTCGCGACACGGTCGACAGAGACGCGCTTCGGTAAGCTTCGGAGCACGAACGATCCCCCACGTCCCAATCGAAGGACAAGCCATGCCCCAACGCGTCGTCGACCTGAGCCTCCTGATCGAGGACAACATGCCGGCCCACAAGCTGTTTCAGCGGCCGGTCATCACGACACATATGAGCCACGAGAGTTCGAAGGCGCTCAACCTCGGCGTCCCTGGCGACGCGATGACGTTCCAGACCAACTTCATCGCAATGCTTGACCACGTCGGTACCCATGTGGACGCTTTTCGCCACGTGAACCCGAACGGTGCGGCCGTCGACGAGATGCCGCTCGACCTGTTCATGGGCAAGGCGGTGTGCTTCGACCTGCGCCACATCCCAGATCTCGGCGACATCACGGTGGCCGACATGGAAGCGGCCGAGGAACAATGTGGCGTTAGGGTCGACGGTCACATCGTGCTGCTCTGCACCGGTTTCCATGCGCGCAACTACCCTGGCCTGGATTCCGTCTGGAAGAACCCACTGCTGACGGCGGAAGCCACGCGATGGCTCCACGCGCGCGGCTCGAAGATGCACGGCGTCGAGGGTCCCTCGACTGACAAGCCAAGCGACGACATCTTCGCCCAGCACCGGCTCTGTCGCGAACTTGGCATAAGCCATTGGGAATGGCTGGTGAACCTTGAGGAACTCGTCGGACAGGGAGTGGTGCAGTTCTTCGGGGTTCCGCTGAAGTTCAAGGGCGGCTCCGGCTCGCCGGTGCGTGCCTTCGCGATCCTCGACGCCTGATACCGCCGCCGGAGCCACGAACTTCGTGGGCTTCGGCCCCGGCATCCGTTTTTGAACCCAGGCCCCGTTCCGCAGCCACCTCGCCCGGAGGATCGTGATGAGCGAGTTCGACTTCATGAGTGCGCTGGACCTGCGGCGCCTCGTGGCGACCCGGCAGGTCTCACCGGTCGAGCTGACCGAGCGGGCCCTGAATCGGGCCGAGGCCACCCAATCCAGCCTGAACGCCTTCTTCGTGCTGATGCCGGAGGAAGCCCGCGCCGCCGCCCGGCAGGCGGAGGCGGCGGTCATGCAGGGGGGAGCGCTCGGCCTGCTGCACGGCCTGCCGGTGTCGGTGAAGGACCTCATCTCCATTGCGGGCCAACCCTTCGCCTCGGGCTCCCGGGCGATGGCGGACAACGTCGCCGCCGTCGATGCCCCTTCGGTGGAGCGCCTGGGGAGGCACGGGGCCGTCATCATCGGCAAGACCACGACCAGCGAGTTCGGCTGCAAGCCGGTCGGGGACTCGCCCCTGACTGGGATCACGCGCCACCCCTGGGATCTGGCCAAAACCCCCGGAGGATCGAGCGCCGGGGCCGCGGCGTCGGTCGCGGCCGGCATCACCCCGTTCGCACTCGGAACCGACGGTGGGGGCTCGCTCCGGATCCCCGCCGCGCTTACGGGTCTCGTCGGTCTCAAAGCGCAGTTCGGACGTATCCCCGTATGGCCGACCTCCGCGACCCCGACGCTCGCCCATGTCGGCGCGCTGGCCCGGTCCGTCGGGGATGCGGCGCTGCTAACCACGGCCGTGGCTGGCCACGACACACGGGACCCGTTCTCCGTCGCCGGCCCCGTTCCGGATCTCCTAGGAGCGGTCCAGTCTTCCGTCGCCGGACTGCGCGTCGCCTGGAGCCCGACGCTCGGCTATGCCCGGCCGGACCGGGACGTGGTCGAGATCTGCCGCGCTGCCGCGATGGCGCTAGCCGAACAAGGCGCCGTCGTCGAGGAGGTCGAGACCGTGTTCGACGGCGATCCCGGCGATCTCTGGACGGCTGAGTTCTATGCCGGCGTCGGCACGCGCCTGCGCGGCGTCCTGGAGACGCAGCGCGATCTCCTCGACCCGGCCGTGGCGGACGTGCTCGATGCGGCCCTCGCGCAGGAGATGCGTGCCTATTACGAGAGCGTGTTCCGGCGCTACGCGCTTCGCGATGCCATGGTTCGCTTCTTCGACCGCTACGACGTGCTGCTCTCGCCGACCGTTCCGGTCTCGTCGCTCGCGGCCGGATGCGATCTGCCCGCGCGGTTGTCGGACCGCAGCCTCGTCACCTGGGTATTCTATACCTATCCTTTCAATCTCACGGGGCAGCCGGCCGCCTCGGTCTGCGCGGGCCTGGGCGCGGACGGAATGCCGGTGGGTCTCCAGATCGTCGGCCGCAGCCTCGGTGAGGTGGACGTGGTTCGGGCGGCGGCGGCTATCGAGCGTACCAAGCCTCCGGGCTACAACCTCAAGCGGCCGGTCGTCTGATCGAGCCGTGTCGGTAGCCCCGATCAGGGAGCCGACTCCCTGTGGAATGTCCCGCAACCTTGCGTGCGCACGGCGGCCCTGTCTGTGGAGCGGAGCTGAAACATGGCCATCTCAAAATTCTACTTCGGTCATCGCTGAAGCGAGGGAATATCCCTGCCGAGCGCGGTCAGGATCGGCGCCGATCCTGACCGCGCCAAAATCTTGAATCCTGTTGATTTTTGAGAGACTTGGCGACGAGTATCATGGGGGTCATGCTTCGACGCCGATCCATAGCGATAGCCCGCCCTTTCGCGAGCGTAGAACGGTAAGCCTGTCCCCGAAAGAGGCTGGGTTGTTGAATGTTGCCGACGGTAGTTGCGGCGCTTGAGATCGATAGGATCGCCTTCGATCCCGAAGAGCGCCCGGTAGAGTGGCGTCACCTATTTGGCATCACCGCGATCAGGGCGAGGCTGATCAGGATGAGCACGGCCAGGGATGCCGATACCGCCAGCGCGACTTGCCGTCCGACACGTATGACCGCCCGCAAATCCACGCCAAGGCCAAGTGCTCCCATGGAGACGACAGTCAGCGTTGCGGCTAAGTCAGAGATCGGCGTCCTAAGCGAAAACGGGACAAGTTCGAGGGACCGCAAAGCGGCGAGGGTTAGAAATCCGAGAATGAACCAGGGCGCCACCTTGGAGAGAGCGATGCGCTCGTGCTGGACGGATGGGGCCGTGCTATTGGCACCGCCGCCGACCAGCCGGGGTGCCAGTATCATGAAGGCCATTACCATAGGCCCGAGCATCAGCACGCGTACCAGCTTCACCAAAGTGCCGACCTGCGTGCTAACGAGTCCTACCGGAGAGGTTGCGGCAATGACCTGCGGAACCGCGTAGACGGTCAGGCCAGCCAAGACGCCGTACTGGTGCTGGCTCAGGTTCAACAGTGGAACAAACAAGGGAAGCGCGACCACCAGGAGCACCCCAAGAATTGCAGTGAAGGCGATCGAGGCGGCAACGTCCTGTTCGTCCGCTCCGATCACGGGTGCGAGCGCCACGATAGCCGAGTTTCCGCAGATCGCGTTACCACAAGCGATCAGGATCGCCATCCGGATCGGGACACGAAGCGCTTGGCAGATCCACAATCCCGCACCGATCGAGATGACGACTATGGCAATGATCCCGCTCACCAGTAGTGGTCCCGTTTCAGCAATCTTGCCAATGCTCACGGAGGCGCCGAGAAGCGCGACGGCGAATTCGAGAAGAGGCTTTGCACTGAACTGGATGCCAGGCTGGAAGCCGGAGGCGGGTTGCCAAGCGGTTCGTATCGCTGCCCCGACCAGAATGGCGATAATCAACGCGTCGAGATAGGGCTGACCGAAGACACCTCGCTCGAGTTCGACGAGCTGGAACGAGATGAACGCGAGACCAGTGCAAAGCGCGATGCCCAGCAGGCGCGAGACGATCCATGTCCAGCAGGCTCGGATGACACTCAGCCTCTTTCTGGCGCAACGGTCGTGCGGGCTCGGCGCGAGTAAATCAACGGGTTCAACCGCCCTCGCGTGGACGATCTCGGGACGCCGCTCGTACGCACTCTGTTCGAGCAATCGGCACGTTTCCTTGAGTAGGGCATCTATTTCCGCGTCGCTGAAACGAAGGCTCACTTCTCGACGAAGGCCTTCTCGATGACGTAGTGGCCAGCCTCGCCGTGGTTACCTTCCACGTACCCGCCGCTGATCAGCATCTCGCGGGTGTCGCGGATCATGTCCGGCGAGCCGCACAGCATGAACCGGTCGTTCTCCACGGACATCGGCGGCAGTCCGATATCCTCGAACAGCTTACCGGAGGTAATCAGGTCAGTGATCCGGCCGCGGTTGCGGAAGGGCTCGCGGGTGACGGTGGGGTAATAGATCAGGCCGGCGGTGATGACCTCGCCGAGGAACTCGTGGTTGGGCAAGTCCTGCGTGATCGTCTCGCCATAGGCGAGCTCCGAGACCTGCCGGCAACCATGGACGAGAACGACCCTCTCGAAGCGCTCGTAGGTCTCAGGATCCTTGATGATCGACATGAACGGCGCGAGGCCAGTGCCAGTGCCTAGGAGATAGAGGTTTTTACCCGGCATCAAATTGTCGAGCACCAGCGTACCGGTAGGCTTCTTGCCGACGATGATCGGGTCCCCGACCTTGAGGTGCTGCAGCCGCGAGGTGAGCGGGCCGTTCTCGACTTTGATCGAGAAGAACTCAAGCTCTTCCTCGTAATTGGCCGAGACGACGCTGTAGGCGCGCAGCAGCGGACGGCCCTCGACCTCGATTCCCATCATCACGAACTCGCCGTTGCGGAAGCGGAACGCCGGGTCACGGGTGGTGCGGAAAGAGAACAGTGTGTCGGTCCAGTGGTGGACGCTGAGAACCCGTTCTTCAAGATACTTGCTCATGACATCACCTGCGGCGTCTAAATGAAATCACGCGGCTGCCGGGTCGGAGACGCCGAAGACGGCTTTGAGCTTGTCGCTGCGTCCGTCCCACTCAGCCGCGTCGGCGAGCGGGTCGAGCTTTTCACTGATATTCGGCCAGATAGCGGAATACTTTGCGTTGAGGGCAAGCCAGCCGTTGAGGGCCGGCTCAGTATCGGCTTTGATCGCCTCGGCGGGACATTCCGGCTCGCAGACGCCGCAATCGATGCACTCGTCGGGATTAATCACAAGCATGGTATCGCCGACATAGAAGCAATCGACCGGGCAGACTTCGACGCAGTCAGTGTATTTGCAGCGGATACAGTTGTCTGTGACGACATATGTCATTACAAAACCTTGCTAATTTATTCAGATTTCTGGCGCAATTAGAGAACAGCCGAGAGATCCTGTCCTTCGAGATTGATCGCGAGCCCCTTGAGCGAATCGAGGCTAACTTCGCCGCCCATGGCACGGATGCTTTCCTCGCGGATAAGCGACATCAGCCCCCGGCGCAGGCCCAGAAATTCCGATGACAGGGTCATCGAGGGCTCGCGCGGCCTCGGCAACGGCACCGCAACCTCGGCCTTGATGCCGCCGGGACGGGCCGTCATCACGTAGATGCGGTCCGACAGGAAGATCGCCTCGTCAATGTCGTGCGTCACGAAAAGGACCGAGATCTTTAACCGCTGCCACATATTGGTGAGGATCTGCTGCATGATCAGCCTGGTCTGCGCATCGAGCGCCCCGAACGGCTCGTCCAAGAGCAGGATGCGCGGTCCAGTGGCCAGCGCCCGCACGATGCCGACGCGCTGCTTCATGCCGCCGGACAGACGATCGGGATAGTGGTTCTCGAACGGGGTGAGACCTGCGAGACCGAGCAACGTGCGGGCACGGCGCTCGCGCTCGCTGCGGGACACGCCCTTCATCTTAAGGCCGAACTCGACATTCTCGCGGACGGTCTTCCAGGGGAACAGCGAGTATTGTTGGAAGATCATCCCCCGATCCGCGCTAGGGCCGGAGATCGCCTCGCCATCCACGGTCACGGTTCCGCCCGATGGCGTCAGGAAGCCAGCAAGCGCGTTCAGAAGAGTCGACTTCCCGCACCCGGATGGACCGACAATCGAGACGAACTCGCCGGGCTGGACGTTGAGAGAGACGTCGGAGACCGCATCGACGGCGCCCTCCATGGTCTCGTAGCGTAGGCAGAAGTCGTGGACCTCGATCAGGCCTCGAGCCGTTCCGGCCATGGCGTGTCCCCTTTGTCCAGTGAAACAGGAGGTCGAGTTGGAGTCGGCCTCAGCGGGCCGTCCCCCCGGGCATCACGATGCGGCCGAGCACGCGGATCGCGAAGCTCGATCCGAGACCGAGGACGCCGATCGTAATCATCCCGAGTGCGATGTCGGAATACTGGACCAGGGAGTATGCCTCCCAAGTGAAATAGCCGATGCCGAATTGGCCAGAGATCATTTCGGCGGCGATGAGCGAGACCCAGGCGACGCCCATGCCGACCGTCAGGCCAGTGAAAATCTGCGGGAGCGAGGCCGGAAGGTAGACCTCGCGGAAGACCGAGGCCTCCCGAGCACCAAGGCAGCGCGCGGCTCGCACCAGCACCGGATCGACGGTCGCCATACCCTGGAGCGTGTTGATGAGGATCGGGAAGAACGACCCGAGGAACGTGATGAAGACGATGGATTCCTCATTCGTCGGCCACAGCATGATCGCCATCGGCACCCAGGCGATGGCCGGGATCGGCCGCGTGAACTCGCAGATCGGAAACACGATCTCGCGAAGGATCTGAAAACGGCCCATCAACAGACCGAGGGGGATCGCGACTGAGCTGGCGAGGGTGAAACCGTAGACGATCCTTCGGCAGCTCATCCAGATATGCTCGCCGAATATGGGATTGTGGAACGCGAGGATCGCACGGTCCAGCACGTCGGCAGGGCTCGGGACGTTGGTGAAACGGACGTAGAACGTCGCACGGTTGACGGTCAAAAGCTGCCAGATTGCTACGAAGATGGCGATAGAGACGAGACCGAGCGCCATGGCCCGCAGCTGTCCACGATGAAGCCGGAGCCAGCGTGCCACGCGATCCGTCGGGACAGCCGGGAGGGGCGCCGGTCCAGCTTTGGCTTTGGCGGGTGCCTCGGCGGGAAGCGTCAACGCTGGCACGGTCTCAGGGAGTTGGCGAAGTGCGGCTTCCATGGGATCAACCTCCCGACACAGCGGCCTTGATGGCCTCGTCGTAGGGCATCACCCTCGCCCCGGATTTCTCGGCCGCAGCTTCGGCATCCCGCTTCAGCAGGTAGGGGGAAATGTCTCCCTTGCCACCGACCGCGTAGAACGCCTCCTTGGCGAAAAGCTTGATACCGCGCGATGTATCGAAGACGTAGGCAACGTTGATCTCCTTGCCCTTGGCCTTAAGATCATCGAGAGCGCCCAGCGTGCAGGCTGCACTCGAATAGGGATAGATATTTCCGCCCTTGACCCAGATTTCGCCGGCCTTCCGCGGATCGGAAACGGGTTTTTTGCAGAAGCCGTCCTTGCCCGAAACCTCGTAATTTGAGGTGCTAACGACCTGCTTCTCGTAGTCGAGCCCGCTGTCGGCAAAGACCCTGCGCAGCGGCTTGTCGTTTACCCAAGACGTAACGTCGAACTCCTTCACGCGGTCGAGCTTCTGCAGGACCTTCACGTCCTCCTTGGCCGCGTCGACCAGTTGCGGCTTAATGGTCGGATCGATGGTCATGATCCCGCCCGGACCGAGGAAGATGTAGACGACCTCCTTATCCGTACCGGTCCAGGCCGAGATCTGCTCGGCCGCGCGCTTCGGGTCGGCCTTCACCCAGGCCTGTGCATCGAGGATCGCTCTCAGATAGGCGTCGACGATTTCAGGATATCGCTTGGCGAAGTCGGTGCGGACCACGACGCCGTGCCAGGTCGGCAGATTGGTCTCGACGCCGTCGAAGACCTTGCGGGCAAAACCCCGGAACGGCAGCAATTCGGCGAACGGGACGAAATCGGCGTGCGCGTCGATCTTCTTCTCCTGGAGATTGGTCGAGCCGACTTCGGGGCTCTGGTTGACTAAGCGGAACCAAGTCTGCGGATAACCCTTGTCCTGCAATGCCTTGAGTACCATGCCGTGCGCGGCCGAGCCGAATGGGACGCTAACCACCTTCCCCTTCAGGTCATCGAAGGAAAACGCGTCGGTCTCTTTGTTAACGACGATGCCATTGCCGGAGCCGTAGAGATTGTAGGCTGCGACGGCAATGAGCTCGGACTGGCTCTCCGGGTTGTTCTTAAAGGTGAAGCCGTTCACGACAAGCGGATAATCGCCCATCGCTCCGAACTGCAGCTTGCCGGCCATCATGCCGTTGGTGACCGGCGGCCCGGAGGTGAAATTCTGCCAGTCAAGGGTAATCTTGACGTCGGCATACTTGCCGGTTTTCGGCAGGTGCTTCTCGAGCAGCTTAAGCTGGCGGATCACGACGCCGACGGTGGCGGTGTTCGTCGTGGTATCCTGCGTGCCGATGCCGACCGTCAGAGCGGTCTCGGCACAGGCGGGGGTCGCGAGCATCGCACCGGCTGCAGCGAGCAGCGCAATAGCAGAGACCGCACTTCGTCCAACCCAAGTCGACGTCATCATGCGCTCCCTTTGATGAAATGCCGTTTCGACATCCAGGGCATGATCGGGCGCTTGATGGATCGCGATCAAATGGAGAGACCAATGTCGAGTTGATTAGTTGCCCAAAAAGTTTGGCCCACCGCGGACGTGATGCAAATCTGTGCGAGAAGCATTCTAATTAAGCGTCTTTCTTGTCTCCCGGCATACGCGCGAGGACATCGGGACGCTGGATCAGGATCTGCGAGCGGCGGGCGGAGACGATACCCTGCTCCGTCAACCGCTTCAGGCTGATCGTGACCCATTGGCGGGTGGCGCCGACCATGTGCGCGAGATCGGCATGGGTGAAATCGGCGGCAATCAGGATGCCGCCCTCCTCCTCCACGCCATAGAGCCCTGAGAGGTGCATCAGCAGGAAGGCGAGGCGATCCGTGATGGATCGCGTGCCGAGCATTTGAGCGAGCGCCGAATAGCAGCGGCCCTTGAAGGAGAGGCCCTCGATGATTCCGAAAGCCAGTGCGGGAATCTTCGTCACGAGTTGGCGAAGCGCCGCGCCCGGGAGATGGAGAACGGTCGAGTTGCTCGCAGCCATGCCCGACCAGCTATGGGTACCTGTTCCGAACACCTCAGGGCCGCCGACGAAATTGCCGGGATACCAATAGGCCAGGGTGATCTCGCGCCCGGTCGGCGCGGCGTAGAACACGCGGATACGTCCTGTCTCGATCAGCCAGATGCCGTCGTTTGGCGCCTCCTGGGTGAACAGCGTCGCGCCACGGTAAAGGACCCGGCGACGTCCCTGCTCCATCACTAGGTTACGTTCGAGCTCACTTAGCCCATAGAGCAGCGGCCGAGGACCGGCTGGCTGCGGAAACGCCTCCATGGGGTTCGGGCCTCCGGAGCATGTGAGAAGCGAAAGGCCCGAAGAGAAATGGGCTGTCTCCGTCCGAACGGGGGTGGGCTGCATCGCTGAACCTCGCAGGTGACCAAGTGCGATGCCGCAAAGCCTATACCAGCTCTAAACTACGAATCAGTCCGATACCCAGAGAATGCGAGACTCAAGACAGGCAGCCAATGTCCGCAAAGAAGCGGCGCAGGACCTTGGAGGTCCTGCGCCGCTTCGTCGGCGTCATGGGCTGAGGTCTTCGTTCAAACCTCCGCCCGACACCGGCCGATGGCCCAGCGGATCAACTTGCGAACGTCCGGATCGGGGTCCTCCGACGCGCTTTCAAGGAAGCCAAGCGCCTCTGGATGGGCGATCTCGCCGAGAGCCGCAGCAGCTTCCTTGCGCACGTTACTGATGTCCGAATCGAGGGCGCGGCCGAGCACGTCTATGGCCGCAGTCGACTTAATCCGCCCAAGGGCATTGGCCGCCTTGGTCTTCACCTGCCAGACTTGGTCAGCCATAGCCGCGATCAGCGGCTCGACGGCCTCCGGAAGTCGGCTCTTCGCGATGGAAACGGCGGCCTCCTCTCGCACCTGCCAGTTCTCATCCTGCAGGCCGGCCAGCAGCGTCGAGACGCCGGGCCCACCCGAACGCAGGAAGACGAGGGCCGCCATCGTGGCGCGGCGCACGCTCGCATCGCTGTCGCGTGCCGTAGCGAGCAGGGCTGGAAGCGCCTCCTCGGCCTTGAGGTAGCCAATCACCCCGAGCCCTTCGCGGCGCACTTCGGGTGAGCCGCTGCATAGGGCTTTCAGCGCGGCGGAGAGAGCATCCGGGATAATCAACTCCCGGAGCGCCCGGAGGGCTGCGGCCTGGACGAAGGGATCGCTGTGCTCTGCCCGCTCGATGAGCAGCGGTCCACAGGTCGGCTCCTTTTTCTCGGAGAGGGTCTCGGCTGCGGTGCGGCGCACGTCCTCGTCCGCATCCTCGAGCGAAGCCACCAGGCCCTCGACCACATCGGGACCGTCATGTTCGTCAAGCGCCTTGGCGGCGGCGGCGCGGACCATCGGATCGTCGTCGCCGAGACCCTTAAGTAAAAGGACCTTAGCCTCGGATCCTACGGCCTCAGCGAGTTCCATCATCGCCACACGGCGAATGCCGGCATCGGGGCTGGCTGCGCGCTCGGCGAGATCCTCCAGATCATCGTCGAAGGTTTCGATTACGGGGCTCATTTTGACCTCTTGGATCACAACGTGGTGGTCTGGCCGGGGCCAATGCTCAGCGGAGCAAGTAGGGAATATTGACTTTGACAGCATTCGTTGGGCAATCAACTTCGCATGGCATGCAGTACCAGCACTCATCGTACTTCATATAAGCTTTTTGCCGCGTTTCATCGATCGCGAGGATGTCGAGTGGGCAGACGTCGACACATACGCGACAACCCTTCTCCGCGATGCACTTCTCGTCGTCGATAACGACCGCTGCGCTCTTGGCTTGTGTGATGATGGGCATGGAGGTCTCCGTGTCTCTGGGAAAAAGGCCGTCGCGGCGCGCTACTCGGCGGCGACTGGCGTCTTGATGCGGAGTTGATGGTAGGCGCTCATCTCTTCGTCCGCGACGGGAACGATGAAGGGGTCGACTTCGCGCTTGGCACTCGCCATGCGGCCGCACTCGTCCTTGAACAAGACTGTATGGCAGGCCCAGTTCGGATCGGTTTCGGGGTGGTCGACGCGCAGGTGGTAGAAGCCCCAGCGGCTCTCGGTGCGGTACAGCGAAGCGTGTGCTGCCATGTCGGCGCAATCAAGAATGGTCTGTGTCTCCAAAGCCCGCAGCAATTCGTGCGGGTCGCGAGCAACGAGGTGGCCAAGATCCTCGCGGATCTCCGCAAACCGGCGCTGGCCGAGCTCCATTTTAGCCGTGACCTTCGGCGGCTCGAGATAGTCGTTCACGAAGCGCCGGGTCTTGAACTCCATCTCGTTCGGGGTGATGCCATCCTCGCGCCGTGTCGGCGCCAGCACTCGCTCCTGCTCGGTCAGGAAGTCGCTCTCGTCGTAATTGGCGAGGGTCGTTGAAGCGCAATAGGCTGCTGCATCCGCACCGGCGATGCCGCCATTCACGAAGGCGCCGAGCATGTAGTTGTGCGGTACAGCCGCCATGTCGCCCACGGCGTAGAGGCCGGGAATGGTGGTACGAGCATACTCGTCGACCCAAACGCCCGAGGCGGAGTGGCCGGAGCAGAAGCCGATCTCCGAGATGTGCATCTCGACGGCACGCTGACGGTAGTTGGTGCCGCGGCGCTCGTGGAAGCGGCCTCGCGAGGGGCGCTCGTTCGAGTGCAGGATCGTTTCAATTTCCGAAATTGTCTCCTCGCGCAGGTGGTCCATCTTGAGGAAGACCGGGCCGTTGCCGCCCTGCAGTTCCCGCCAGAATTCGAGCATCATCTGACCCGACCAGTAGTCGCACTCGATGAAGCGTTCACCTTTGTTGTTGGCTGTGAAGCCGCCGAACGGGCCGGTAACGTAGGCGCAGGACGGGCCGTTGTAATCCTTGATGAGCGGGTTGATTTGGTAGCATTCGAGGTTCGCGAGCTGCGCACCGGCGTGGTAGGCCATCGCATAGCCGTCGCCGCAATTGGCCGCGTTCTCGTAGGTGCCGAACAGATAACCGGAAGCGGGCAGGCCGAGCCGCCCGGCAGCACCGCAGGCCAGCACCACCGCCTTGGCCTTGATCACGAGGAATTCGGAGGTGCGTGTGTTGACGCCGATCGCCCCCGCAATGCGGCCGTCTGGCCCCTTCAGCAGCCGGGTCGCCATGTAGCGATTGGTGACCGCGACCTGGAGGCGGCGCAGCTGCCTATAAAGCACCTTCTTGACGTTGTGCCCCTCTGGCATGGGCAGCACGTAGGTCCCCATATGGTGGACCTTGCGCATGTTGTATTCGCCCGAGCCGTCCTTCTCGAACTTGACCCCGAGCTTGTCGAGATACTGGATCATCGGGAAGGAGCCTTGGGCGTAGGCCATCACCGCCTTTTGATTGACGATGCCGTCATTGGCGACGGTGATTTCCTTCACGTATTGCTCGGGCGTGGCATAGCCCGGCACGACGGCGTTGTTCAGCCCATCCATGCCCATGCTGATTGCGCCTGAGCGCTTCACATTCGCCTTCTCCATCAGCAGCACCCGCAGCTTCGGATCGGCCTCCTTGGCCTTGATCGCGGCCATCGGACCGCCCGTGCCGCCGCCGATGACGAGAAGATCGGTCTCGATGATTTCGACCTTGGGGCTGGTGACGCTCATGATGTGCACTCGCATGTCGGGCGCAGATGCGGACCGCGCGCTCGGGAAAGGAAAGACGGGTCAGCGATCAGGCAGCCTTGGGCGTCCGGTCATCGGCCGTGCCGATTTCCAGCTTTGCGGCCTCGCGAGCCAGGTCGCGGAGATAGACCCACGGGAAGATTCCACGCGCGTGTCCGTCGGAGAACCCGAGGTTCACCGCATATCCGCCCATCGGGTCGATTTTGGTAACGGCGACGGTCTCGAAGGATATAGGAAAATTGCCCTGTACTCGGTCCCGCGTGCACCAGGCGCAGCGGCAGCGCAGCCGCAGCGTCTCCGCCTGCAGTACAGCTTCCTCACCATTGGGCCAGACAAGGCGCATATCGCGACCACCACGGGAGACCACGGCATCGGTCGGGATCGCTTCCGGATCAAACGGCGGCTGTTCGGGCAGTCTCATCGGCATGTCCGTTATCTACTGGTGCCAGAAGGCAGACGGATTAGACCCGGCGAGGCGGATGCCAGCGAGCAATTAGTTGCCGAAAGCGGCCGAAATAATTATGCAAGGTAGAAGCGAGTGCCCTGCGAGATTTATAAATCAGAGGGGAGCACAAGCCCGTCATCGATGGCGCCCCAATGCACATTCAACGTCAAGCTAACAACATCCGATAGGTTATCGCATTGGCAACACTGCGGTCATGCCTTCTAACCATTATCCAAAACCAAAAGATGAAAATTATATAAATATAATTATCATTTTTATCTGAAATAATTATAATCTATAGCTGTAAGAATCGATCAATTGCCATATGTATATTTTTAAATATAAATAAATACAAATATGTACGCGCCGCAATCAGCAAGCTTCAGTCGCACAATGACTCCTCACTCTACGAAAGCCTCGGGCATCACGTCAATTGAGTAGAACTCCTTTGCTGGATCGAACCCTGCATCACTGATTTGAACAATCGAACTAGAGAAAAGGCCGTTGAACGCATATTTTTCAATGGTTCCTGACCCGGAGCGGACGCAGGGACGGTCCGCCTGTCGGCGTCGAGCCAGAGTCTGCCGAAAGCGCTATGTGGCGACAGTTGATGGCCGCAAATGTGAAGGACGATCGCTTCAGGCGTCTCGCCGGGGGTATGCGATCTACGCTCGCGCCAGCCGCTTAATCGCTTCGTCGATCTGGGTGTCACCTTTGGTCAGCTCAATGCTGGCCCGGCTCTCCTGGCCGACGAGGGAAGAGATCAAGGCGATCCGTGCATCCCGGCGCTGCTGGGCCTCCTCGATATCCCAATTCAGGTTGAGAAGGCGGCAGCAATCGACAATCGCGCCGTTACCAGGCTGGCTCGACCAGCAGGCAGGGGCGGGGATCATGGGCGGCCTCCGGAACTGGAGGCGCCATGCAGGTTCTATGGTCAACGCGGGGCAAACGCCGGCATGTGGAGCATCAACAGGTTGTCCTCGGATAATCCGAGGCGGCTGATGGGTGTCTGGCGGTTGATGCCCATGTGAGGCCGCTGCCAGTTGTAGCGGAAGAGGAAGGCTGGGAGCTCCTTCCCGCGTTGATCGGACGTGTCGTAGGCACGGGCATAAGCCCATTCGCGCAAGGACGTCTGGACGAAGCGCTCGGCCTTGCCGTTGGTCTTCGGGGTGTAGGGCCGGGTGCGTTTATGGGCGATTCCGAGCCATCGCAAGGCTTTGGCGTAGCGCCTGGATTTGAAGGCCGATCCGTTGTCGGTCATCACGCGCTCGACCGCGATGCCATGGCGACGGAAGAAGCGCAGGGCGTTGAGGAGAAAGGTCAGGCAGGAGCCTCGCTTCTCGTTGGGGTGGATCTCGGAATAGGCCAGCCGGGAATGATCGTCGACGGCCAAGTGCAGGTACTCCCATCCGGTCCCGCGGCCTTTGCCCTAACCCGTGCGCTTGACCCTGACCCAGCAAACTGGTCCGCACGGGGCGCGCCGCGACGATCGCGCACAACATGCCTCCGCTCGACGGCTGCTTCCTCGGGTCGGATCAGACGGCAGAGGAGACGCAAGCCGAGGTTACCGAGCGGGAAGCCGAACGCATCCGCATCGCCAAGGACGTGATAGCCGAGCGGGAGGTTACGGTGGTGGTGATCGCAATCGGCACGCTCATCAACGGGTACGGGCCCGCGCTCGTGCGTCTCCTCGGCTTTGAGATCTCATCATGAGCGACGCCGAGTTCGAGCATCTGCTGCCAGCCCATATTGACATCACCCGATGCAACCCGATGTTAAGCTTCAGAACAGTACGTATTTATCTTTAAAATTCCATTCTCTAAAAACTATCTCTACATGTCGCACAGTCTACAAGTTCGCCCCTTGGGGGGATATTGTACTGTCCTGTAAGTGGATCTCTACCATACCGCAGACAGGGGTATGGAGGTGGCCCAGTCCGAACGCACACAAATGGCGGCGGAGCCATAAAGGCGGAAGTACTAGCAACAAGAAGATGAACTTCGGCTTCGGATAATGACTTTTTTCTTCTGTATCCTTTGGGCGGCTTACTCGTATGGCTCCCTTTTGCGACCGCGGTAACAAGTTGGCCAACAGTTTCAGTGATCTTACGATCTTCAACAGGCTCATTAGGCATAGTTCAACCTCCAAAGAATATGTGCTCACCGCTGAAAGGCATTCCTGATGCCCGCCTCAATCGATCCAGACAGGACAGTCGAGAAGTGTAGTTCTGCTCCTTGCCGGCTAGGATTTACAATCGTTTTGCTACGTTGCTGACCATTACTGGCTACGGCCTTGATTACTTCTTCTGATGCTGGAGAAAAGGTAATAACTAAATCATGCGTCCTCGTTCTGCTAGTACTAAAGAAATTTCCATCAGAATTACCGGTAAATTCTTTCAGCTTCCATGTAGGAGTTGCTGACGCTGTGGTCGTAATCTCAAACGTGACTTGATGCTGAAATACATTTTCTTTAACGACAAGAGGAGTTGTCTTAAAATTAATTGTATTAGTTATTGCAGCACTGACTGCGGTGAAAAGCCATTGTGATAGAAGTAGATCACTTTGCAGCAGGAATAGGCCATTCGAGCGAGATTCATCTGAGCATCGTGCGTTCACAAGATCTGAAACTAAATAATATCCATTTATTAGATTTTTCCGCTTTGCGTCGGACGAGAAGTTGAGACCGGCTCCAAGTGAGAACGCTGGATTTGTAGGAGTAAGGGGTGACCAAAGGACACTTGGTGTTAGTCCTACTTTTTCATCCTGTGAGAGAGTCAAAGTCATCTGGGCACCCCATGTATCTAGAAAGGTGCCCTCTGGATAAGCAGCGCGCAAATCAGACACCGCACTACGCAGATCACAGGTAATATTAGTTAGTATTTCTTGTACCAACCTCTGGCCTTCGACTCGACCGCCGCCCTCCTGTATCTCTGGGACTCTAAATCCACAGGCTGTCAAAAAATGAATTGCAAAAAGGGAAAATACAAACAACAAGCGCATGACGTACTCACTTGACAACATCCGCCAAGCAGACGAATCGTTCGAATACTTGGATCAGACGCACTTCATTTACGCAATCTGACATCTATAAAAAACAAGCATCTGTGTTTTTTATGCAACACATCAAGCCACAGAAGAACACAGTGCGGCTCTGGCGCTGCGCCTATCGGGGTGGCAGCCCGGAGGCGTTGCGTCGCCGCCTGGCCGCCGGGCCGCCTCCTGTGAAGGCCAAGGCGGCGCTGCGCGTGGCGGCTCCGTTGCTGAGCGCGCCGGTGGCCGACCGGACCAACTGGACCCTGGCGCGGCTGGCCGAGGAGATTGGACGCCAGGAAGGCGTAACGATCTCGCGCTCGCAACTCTCAAAGGTCCTGCGCCGAAAAGGGAGCTGCGCTACCGGCGCCCGCGCCACACACAGAAGGGGCGCCAGGATGCTGACGCCATGGCCCGAGTCGGCCTGCGGTTAATCCTGCGCAAGCAGCAGCTTGACGCCCCAAGCCATCGCCAACCAAGCTGTCACAGCCCGAGAACTTGCATAGGCTGTGGAGCGCAAAGCGGGTCAACTCCACCTGCGGCTGTCGCGAGCGAATCTAATCAGTTTTAGACATTGCGGATACTGTAGTGTTGATAGAAGCTGCAGACGCGAAGTCCAGCAGGCGCGGGCAGTGTAGGAAGCGGGAGGAGAGCAGCTATGGCCATAGCGATTAAGCCGGCGATGACGGGTAAGAAGCAACTCGGGCCGTTAGGACTTCTCCCGGATTTTGTTAGCGCATCAGCTCTCGCCCAGGACATAGTAGACAAGATACGATTTTTGGAAGATTTTGACATGGAGCGAGAGAGAAAGATTCTGACAGCAGAGATCAATGATGAATTTCTTTCACACGTTATGGTCCGAGAATTTAAGAGGTTCTTTTCTCTCGAACTCCTTTTCCCTGATGCAGATTATCCTTTTGTTCCGTCTGAGGAAATCGACCCAATTTGGCATGACATCGTCTTAGACTCAAGGCGTTATGTTGGTATTTGTGAAAAACTGTACGGTGGATATGTTCATCATACACCTGTTGACACTTGCCCTGGCGAGATGGCTCAGAACGCCGGAGAACGTTTCGGCCATACCAAACGTCTCTTGGAACGAGCTTTCGGCGGGATTACACCGTCGGCTTGGGGGGTAGCGGCCTACTGCAATCGAGCAGCTTGCACGTGGCCGTAGGCCGAGCCATAACTTCTTGGATCAGTGACTCAAAACATGAACACTGAAATTTCCGCCTTTCGATCATCATACCCGCCTTGAGCGGGTTTTTTTCATGCCCGAGATCCAGTGGGCACGCCTACCATATTACCTCTCATGACTCGGCGACCGGACGACGGTGGAGTTGCAGGCAGAAGCTACCGGACCGAAGTAGGCGGCTGGCACCTCGTCACGGCGCGGACGTCGTTCTTCGCGGCAGCCTGTGTGCTTCTCGAAGAAGGCGCTTGCCAGCACTTCGTCAGCGACGATCCGCAGGACCGCGAGTTGCCCGGCGGTGAACCGCGCGGCCAGGGTGTTCGTGCGGATCCTGCGCGAAGCGATCCGGGGAGCCGGTAAAGACGCACTTCAGCCCCGTCCATGGGACGGTGCGGCTCGGGTCCGAGACATTGCGGCAGGCACCTGGCGCGGCAAAGCGCGACCGCAGATCAAGTCCTCGGGCTACGTGATCGACACCCTGGAGGCGGCGCTCTGGTGCACGAGCCAGTCTGCGAGCTTCGAGGAGGCACTGGTGCTCGCCGTCAATCTCGCGGGCGACGCGGATACCGTCGGTGCGGTCACCGGTCAGATCGCCGGCGCTGTGTTCGGAGCCCCATCCATCCCTCTGCACTGGCTCGAGCCCCTGGCTTGGCGCGGTCGGTTGGAGACCCTCGCCGCACAGCTCGTCCGATTGTCCGACCCATCCATGTAGAAGGTTGGCGCAATGGAGGCAGTCATGGCGGACTCCATGCCTAGCGTCGGCCTCTTCTGAGGCTTTCCTGCCGCGAGCGGCTCGATTGCCCTCACATCGATTTCACCTCAGTCGTCCAGCGGGTTCAGACGCGGATGCAATTCGGAGCGTTTCATTATCCGAGTTCAGAAATGCTGCGCAGCACCGACACGTAGCGCTCGGTTTCAGCGTCTAACCATCTGATGATCCGTTCACGTTCGCCTTCGTCGACATAGCGAACCGACAACTTTTTGATGAAGAAGTATGGGCTAGTGGGATTGAAGGGAGTTCCGAGCCGCTCGCTTAGGGTTGACGCCAACGGTGCGAGGCGCTCCGCAGTCAGTGATGGTGCGGTGCGGGCGGGCCCACGGATGAACAATCCAACTTCTTGAACAGCAAGATAGCGAGCCACGACAAGACCCTTGTCGTCGAGTGGTACCGTGCGGCTGGATGCAGCCGTCGGCACGCCATAGGCACTCTCGTTGGGAAGACGCTCGCAGAAAGCCGTCCAGAAAGTGAGACGTTGCTCACCCAAAGCAGTACGCCGTCCGCTCTCCTGTGTGCTTCCTTGAAGCCGTCGCTCCCAACCGTTAGGGCGCTCCAGTACGTCGAAGAGCGGAGCGAGAGGCGAGTCTCCAATTCGCACAATTCTGAGTTGAACTGCGAAAAACGCAAAGTCTTCGGCTGTGTGCTGGTTGAGCCAGCGAATGGCAGATAGATGCGGTTCGCGGAACTGAGGCGCTACCCAGATTACAGCGCGAGCGTCCAAGCCCGCAAGGTAGGTCATGATTTGACCGAGGTGGGTGTGATCGCTGACCTCGAGCTGGTTCTCGATCAAAACGTGTGAACTGTCTTGCACGTTGCGGGCGAGTATGTCGGCAGCGAACGAATCGACAGCAGCCTCGGACTGGACGTGCTCCAACTGGAGCCCGACCGCGCTGCCCAAGCGGCCGAGGTTCTGAGCCAGCCAGGGCGTAAAAGCATGGGCCTCGTGCGACCAACCAATCCGGACAGGCACATCTTCCAGCACACCAAATTCTGCCATTTCACTCACCCGTGCCGAGGATCTGTCGCATAGCTCGCTCAAGCGGAGCCATCGGATTTAATTGAGGGAACCTGGCGTGCTGTGCTCCCATAGCGCTCGATGATAGGCGAGGTACTCGGCAGCAACGGAATGACCCCGGGCCAACCGTAAGCATCCAGTTAGCCCTCGAAGGGATAGATCCTCCTCAATCGTGAACCCACCATTGTCGAACAGGACATGATGGTTCGGGCACAGACACAGGATGTTCTCCGTCCGGTCAGGCCCATGGTGAGGCGACCCTAATGGCTTTACATGAGCAGCCTCCGCGTAGGGTCCTCCCTCGCAGAGCAGTCGAATCCCACAGGCCTGGCAGGTGTAGTCGTGAAGCCTCTTGATGGATCGACCAAGAGCGGTATCGCGCACGACCCGCAAGGCCGTGACCTGGGTCCGGCGTGTTGAGTCTTCACCTGGTAGCTCGCTCCCGGGTCGGGGATCAGCCCTTGCAGATTCACCAACTTCAGCCTCAAGCTGAAACCGGCAGATTAGGAATCCGTCTCGACCCCGCTCACGCCAGTACCGCTCAACGCGAAATAGGCCATCGTAGCGGTAACCGAATGGCGGCGAGTGTGGTGAGCGATGTACTGCGCCACGTACGACTCGAACCAGCAAACCGTTGAGGCAGCTCGTGACAAGCGCCTGGTTGTGACCCGTGAAATCCTGGTCGGCGATCTGCCTGCCGGTCTTGGGATCCCGTCCACCTGCACCGGTGTAGATAATTGAGGAGCCGTGGTCCTCGTCGTCAAAGTAGCCTCCCGACAGCACGATTGACTCGGCTCCGAACTCGCGGCGACCCACAATGCCAGCCTGAAGAGCCCGGTGCGCACCTGCGTCGTGGAGCGCGCGCCGGCTGTCGAACAGGCTGCCCACCTCAACGCCTCGCAGGGAGCCGATCAGAGTCTTGTTTACGCGGGTGGACTCACCAGTCTCGTTGGCCGTCGTAGGCATGATACCCCCCCAGAATGCGCCTGTGGTAAGACCAAGGCCGATGGCTCATTCATCATCAGAGGTCAGAATGACAGGGACGGCTGCCCGAGGCAAACGTCATCTGCGGCGACAATTAAATCATAATGTGATATTACACAGTTACCAAGACCTAATTATTTATTTGCGATGCCCCGCAATGCTTGGGAATACTACTTATTAATAAGATTTATAAAAGTATTTTTGTTTTAGATGCCCAATGTATTATTGTTTTAATCTTAGAGGAGTGAATCCTGTCACACGCCGACGGGTCGGAGAAGTGACAGGCAAGTGAGTGGCATTGGACGCTAGTGCACTGACGCGGACGAAGGATTCACGCATACAGTGAGACGTGCGAGTCTGGGCAATGGCTCAGACAGTATGCGTGCTTCTCGATGCGACAGATGCGGCACGGCTGGCTGCGATCGCCAGCGACCGCTCCCGTCCGCTCAAGCACACTCAGCGCGCCCGCATCGTCCTGCTCTCAGCCGAGCGCCTAAGCGTCCAGGACGTTGCCCGGGGGGCGGGCGTCAGCTGTCCGGCTGTGTAGCGCTGGCAGCTGCGCTATGCTGAGGTGGGCGTCGAAGGTCTGCTGCGCGACAAGACGCGCCCGCCCGGGACACCACCCCATTCGACTGAGACGCTGGCCGAGGTACTAGCGCTGACCTGCTCAGAGCCGCCGGGCGAGGTCACGCACTGGACCGGCCGTGCCGTGGCCCGCTCTGTCGGGATCTCGCTCCGCTCCGTGCAGCGGATCTGGGACGCTCACCGCCTCCAGCCGCATCGGCTGCGCACGTTCAAGCCCTCGCACGATCCCGCCTTCGCCACCAAGGTCGAGGATGTGGTCGGCCACAACACGAGACCCACCCGCCCGCGCGGTGGTGCTGTCCATCGATGATCCTTCGAGGACCTCAGGATGAGGAGAGCCAGATCTAGGCGCTGGAGAGGACCCGCCCCGACGGTCCGCTCGCCTTTGGCCATCCCGCCGCTCAGACCCACGACTATACCCGTCACGGCACCACGACGCTGTTTGCCGCCCTCGACGTCCTGGCGGGCATCGTGCTCGGCCGCTGCATGCAGCGCCACCGGAACAGTGAGTTCATCCGCTTCCTCAACGCCGTCGAGGCCACCGTCCCGCCCGAGAAGGCGATCCACGCGATCCTCGACAACGTCGCCACCCACAAGCATCCGAAGGTGCACGCCTGGCTTGCCCGCCACCCGCGCTAGACCTTCCACTTCACCCCGACCTCCGCCTCCTGGCTCAACGCGGTCGAGGGCTTCTTCTCAGCGCTCACCCGGCGTCGGTTGCGGCGCGGCTCCTCCACCGGCGTCGTCGACCTGCAGGCGGCGATCAAACGCTACATCGCCTAGCATAACCGACGCGCCAGACCCTTCGTATGGACCAAACCCGCTACCGACATCCTCGCAGCCGTCAGCCGAACCCCTGAACCATCCGTCTGAGTCAGTGCACTAGGCACCTGTTAACCAGGTCCGCGTTCGACCCGACATTGTCATTCGAGATCGCTCCTTCAAGCTGAGAAACCGGACCTTCAATAGGCATCGGTACTTGTATCGGTGGCCGGCCCCCACTCGCGGCCTCGGCTACCCTGAACTCGGCTTCGTGCCCCTGTCGGAGTTGCAGAATGTGCGCCGCAAACTGGGCTTGCCGGTCGAGTGTAATCTCTGGTCCGAGGCCAAGGGACCGCTGTTCGCCTTCGCTGCGGTCGCCCATCGGACGGAACACATCGTCGAGCTGATGGCGGCTGCATGAGCGCCGGTCCCCGCTACATCGAGGAGCACACTGCGCCAGCGTGCGGCGTGCTCTACAAGAGGGTCACTTGCCAGAAATGAGCAGGTCCCAAGTATATCCTGATTTCCGGTTATAATTGTATGTGTTCTTGATGTCTGATGCCACACCCTCGCGATCGATAAGATTTATACCATTGATATTCATCAGCTCCAACTTTGCAAATACTCTTCCAGCCTCGCTATGAGGAACAAGGAATTTATAAGCTGTAGGCTTTTTGCCGCCGCCCGGTTGAGAAGGCTCTTGTATCTTTTCAACAAAATCATGAAACGAGCGGAATTGCGCACCTGATGCGTTGGTTAGTGCATCATATACAAAACAGCCCTGCTGGCTTTGCATGCGTCGGTTCCAGCTGGCCGGAAAGTGGATAAACTTTAAAACATCCGCAGGGTACTCAGTGGCAAAGAAATCGGGGGACTCGTAGAGGAAATTATCGTACTCCTCCGGGCGTAATTGAAAAGATTTCACCCAGCCTTGAGCCAGTAATTGTGTATCGAGAGCTATTATAGCCGCATTTTGTGCTTCATTTGTTTCTGTATTTACTGGCGCAGCGTATCGCCATTGAATACTGCTGAAAGCAAAATAAGTTGCAACATACGGCGACCAGCTGAAATCTATAACGGGCGTGGGAACTCCGTAATGACGGCCAAATTCCAAAATTGATCGGCGATCAAAATTATCGAAAGGTATAGAGTCCAAGGATTTCATTTTATACATGAAATAAATTAGCATTTCTTCTAAATCGGCCTGAAAGCTATTCATAGGTATATTTGTATATCGAGTCAGAGTAGACTCAATTAGCCAATTAGAATTTTGGTGCCCCCGAAATGCATATTGTCCACCAGATAATGCAAGATCCTCTAGTTTGCCGAAGAGGGTAGTAGCGTCCGTATATGGGATCGTTTTTATTGTCATGCTTATAAACCTGTCAGTGCTTTGAGATAACTCAGTATGAATGACATCTAATTTATGAGGGAGAGAAATTCGCCAGAAAGCCATTCCTTCGCGTATGGCAGATTTGTAAAATTACTTGGCAACTTGTATATGTGGTTGCTCCTCTCGTTTTTATAAAGGACCACCGAGCCATTAAGTTTTCCACAAAAAGGATGTAGAGATTGTTCGATATTTTCGTCGACTTGCCTATAATCGTTTTTTCGAGATAGATATTTCCAATACTTCGTCCGCTCGTTGTGGATCCTGATAAAATCTCCCATGTAAGGAACTGACAAAGTGCCATGTATCTTATGGTAAGAATTTTTATCAAAAGATAAATCTGTTTTAGCGATTAATCTATCTATCATTGTCAAAAGACTAAGGTCGCCAAGGTAGCGATCAGCATACGCGCCGCCGACATCCGAATGTACGCCGGGCATCCAAATCTGTTCGAAATGAGCTGAAGTTTTATTTCTTTTGATTTCCTGAGACACTTGCCTACCGGCCCAGAGTGTTGGACGAAAAAATTTTCTCGTCTCATCAATTGCCATTATATGTACAGCATT
Organism: Methylobacterium bullatum; assembly: GCF_014845095.1. GTDB lineage: Bacteria > Pseudomonadota > Alphaproteobacteria > Rhizobiales > Beijerinckiaceae > Methylobacterium > Methylobacterium bullatum. The sequence goes on from NZ_NKUG01000003.1 coordinate 40,994, forward strand.
TTTTACATTAGGCAACAATCTACGTTGGCCCAGCCTAAGTACTTGTGCAACCTCAGCAAGCCCATAACCTCCTGACACTGTGTCAAAAGCTCCTACGAACTCAATAGACGGTTCGACATCTGAGCATTTTGATTTGTACTCGCCAATGTTTCTATGTGCTGAGGTTTCTTCGGGTGCCCCCAGGAAGGAAACATCATCTTTGCCCGTGAAATCTCGCCAGACGTGCTCAAATAAATTAATATGCTTGGCATCCAGAATCCCCAGCGACAGCAGGCCAGTCAACGCTCGCGCAACAACCGCACCGCGAGAAAAGCCGAACAAATAAATTTTGTCGCCCGGCTCATAATTGGAGCATATGTTTAGATAGATATCGGCAATATTGGCATCAATGCCGTACGAAAATCCTCCGGACCTGTACTTGTCCATGCCAGATATTGAGCCTAGGCCCCTCGAATAATAAACAATTTGGGCTTTACCATCTTTTGCCTCTTGCTCCAGCAGTAAATTCAATCTGTAAATATTTGAATATCTGTCGAGAGATCGATCACTGCCGGCCCAGAGCCAAGTGCCATCAATTAAGTATATTAGATGCCTGTGGCCACCTTTTCTTGACATGAACCTCTCGCATAATTTGAGCTAGAAAAAACGATGAATCTTTAGACTACAGGGATGGAGGTGCCAAGTGGGTTTTAGAATTTGTCAACAGCACCAACTTCTTCGTCGATGGTTTTGCCGTGGTTCAGACCGTATGATTCGAACAGAGTGCGACAAGACGAAGGAAGAATACCAAAGCTCCGCGCCGGTGAGGGCTGTGGGGCTTCTGAAAGTCTTCTCTGACTAGTTGTCTGGTTGTGAGACCTCCTTGGCATCTGCAACGATGCGAAGGGCTTTCCGGAGGATGCCGGGCTTGAGCGGTCTGTAAGCTGGATTGGCCAGCGCAGGATCGGCTTCGATGCGCAGGCGCAGGACCATCTCGGGCGAAAGCCCCTTCAGTACGCGCTGGCGGCGACCATTGCAGGCCGCGTTGAAGCCGCGCAGGACGATCTCCAAGTCGCCGTGGCTGCAGAGCGTAATGTCCAACACCTCCCGCTGCACCCGACCGTTGAAGCGCTCGACCATGCCATTGGTCTTTGGCGTGTAGGGTCGGGTCTTGCGGTGCTGCACGGCGTGGCGCTGACAGGCGGCCTCGAAGGCATCGGCGGTGAAGCAGGATCCGCGGTCGGTCAGCAGGGGGAGCACCCGGAAGGGAAAGGCACCGAGCGCATCTGTCAGGAAGGCGACGGCGGATGCGGCCGTCTCGTCGTCTTTGACAGCGAGGTGGACAAAGCGCGAGGCGCGGTCCATGGCGACGTACAGGTAGCGCTTGCGGGTGATGCCATCTCGATCACGCAGTTTGGGAAGGTGCTTCACGTCGACGTGCACGAAGCCGACCTCGTAGTCTTTGAAGATGCCATGTGGCTTGCGGACGTATTCGGAGGGCGGCAGGCGATTGAGGCCCTAGGCCTTGAGGATGCGGTAGACCGCATCCCGGTTCAGGTGCGGCAGGAAGTGGCTGACGACGAAGGTCAGCGCATCGAGAGGAAAGCCGGTGCTGCGGCGGAGCGCACACACAATGGCGCGCTCTCCATCGCTGGCACGCCAGGGTAGCTTGTGGGGTCGGGCCGAGCGATCCCGACAGTCGGTGGGACCGCGCTGCCGCCACTTGCGAATGGTCTCGGTCGAGACGCCGTAGCGCCGGTCCAGAACGCTGGAGCCCTCAGAGGAACTGGCGATCTCGGCGCGCACGGCCGGGGTGGTGCGGGCATTCGGATGGATGGCGAGCATCAGCGGCTCCTCCTGATGGTCGCAGCGCGGCGCGATCCCTCAAAACGCCAAGCGTGTTCCTCGATTGCCCAACGAGCAGCATCCCAACAACGTTCCGCAACCAAACAGCCCTCATCTTGTGGAACAACCTTGACGGTCGACATCTCCCCAAGGGCGACCTACCGTTATGAACGAAGAGCTCAGACGTATGAGGGGCCGGTGGGCAAGATTGAGATCGATCTGGATTGGGCGGGATCCGGCGACGGCGAGTCGTACGGCGGCAACGTAGAGACCGGCATCCGGCAGGATGCCATGCGGCAGGTCCTGCGCAAGCTCGCGGCAATGCCAGGTCGGGAGGAGCCCGAGCAGGACGACCGCTTCAAGTCCCGGCCCCGCGCGCTCAATGTCATGCCCAACCGCCGCCACGAGGCCATCCTAGTGAGTGCACGGCGAGGGGACGGCAAGACAACCTTCCTGATCGACATCCTGCGTCTCATCGAGAAGGGCGCATCGGCCTACAGACCGTATGTGCCCACGGGCAAGGCGGACGAAAAGCTGGCGGCCCTCTACAGCCTCGGGATCGTCGACCCGACCCTCATCGAGACGAAGCAGAACATCGTCGTCATCGTCATCGAGAAGATCAAGGTCGCAGTGGACCATGTGCACCGCCGCAACGAGGCTGCGAAGAAGGGTACGTACGAAGATTTCAAAGCGGCACTGCGCGAGCTGGCCGCTGGCCTCACCCTCCTCGACGGCATTGGTAACGACGCACTTTATGGCAAGGACTGGGCGGACGCCGACTACGTGCTCGATCGCGGCCTTGACAAGGCGCGCAGCGCCGGCGGGTTCGAGCGGGCGTTCCACCACTACGTCAGGGAAGCCTGCTCTTTCATAGGCGCGGATGCCTTCGTCCTCGCCATCGACGACGTAGACACATCCTTTGATAAAGGCTGGCCGGTTCTTGAGGCGCTCCGAAAGTACTTCGCGACGCCGCACCTGAAGGTGATCCTCGCCGGCGACCTAAAACTCTACAATTTGCTAGTGCGCCAGCAGCAGTGGAAGCAGATCACGAAGGACTTCCTGGACGTCGAACAGAAGGTTTTCAAAATTGAGCAGGAGGTGGGCGGATCGGGCTCGTACGCCGATCAGCTAGTTAAGACAGTGGACGTTCTCCAGGACCAATACCTCGTAAAGATCGTGCGCCCGGAGAACCGGATAGAGCTGGCTCCGCTGCTGCATCTGACGAGCCAAAGCAATGAAATAGAGTTTCACGCCTCGCGGTCGGCGACGCCGGGGTCGGCGAAAGAGCGCGATACCTCCCGTCGATTCGCAGAGCGGCTTCTCTGCATTAAATCGAGCGCCGATCAGGAGCTAATCCGCGCGACCGTGCTCCGGCTTCCGATGCGGAGCGGCTTGCAAGTGATGGCAGGCGCCTGGGACCTTGTCGCCGCGAAGGAAGCGCCCTCCGGTGGCGAACTCGAACGAGCCAGCGCCGCCGCATTGGACATACTGAGACAGGTCGCGTCGACGTCCCTGATGAGTCTCGATCTTGATGAGTCCGGTCTCACGGATCCGAACTCGGGCCGGGTACTGGGAGCACTGAGCGAGTGGATGGCCTCAAAGCCTGATCTCTGGTTGGCAATGTCGCGCTGCCATCCAGGCGGCGTCGATGAGAAAATCGACTTCGTCAGCATCCGGATCGCGGCTCAGCTCGTCGAACTGTTCCTCCGCCAGCCTCACGCTATGGTCGATTACTGGCTTCGGATCTCGACGATCCGCGAGAAGCTGGATCGAGGCGAGGTCATTTGGATCCCTCAGAGGGCATCGGATCGGTCTACCGAAAACGGTGCGCGAGACCTTCAAGCCTTGCTAGAGCACGTCAATGCCGGGATGGCGGAACGCGCAACCCAGTTCGTTAGCCGGTTGGCAGCCTGGGATGCTGGCCGGGGGCGTCAGGTTAATCGTCGCATACGGCTGAGCGGCGCCATTGTATTGGCTAAGCACACGATGCCCGGCGATGCTGCAGCGCTACAACTGTACGGAGTTGCGAAAGCGGAGGACGTCAGAGCCTTCTTGAAGAAGGCTTTCGAAGGAAGTGCGACGGACCAAAAGAGTCGGCTTCTGGATGCGATTCCAGCACCGATGCACGGCTATCACCAAGCTCTGAAAGAAGCCTCAGGAGGCTCTCCGACGCAACTCCTTTCCGAAACCGGATCCAGATCGATCCTTGCCAACTCTCTTGCAAGCCTCGAGGCCGGCCTCACCGGAGACGCGTGCTTCGCCGCCATGTTGCCGGCTTTTCACATCGTCAGTGGTCAAGGAGCAGAGAACGGAGCCTACTCGGTCCTCCGCCTCATCGCATTCATCTCCGAGATGATCGGTTCAAGACAGCCGAGCATCTCAGAGGAGACAGTCAAGAGCATCATGAACACGCTCGTGAGCCGTAGGAGCTATCCCACGACGACGTTCTCCGGAGGTGACAGCTCGACCGATGAACGACCGGGCAACGAGGGTTCTCCGCGTGAGACGGCCGCGAACACTGCCTCTACCCCTGGCGACAAGCCTGTCGCACCCCCGACCCCACTTTCTCATCTGCTCGCAGAATGGCTCAAAAGCCTTGAGATCGAGCAGAGGCCCATAACGGTCGCTCCAGTCACGCTCTCCCGCATGTGGACGAGGTTTACCTACGCGTTCGACGCCATATCCAGCGAGCTCAAGCTCGGCGAAACCCGCTATCTGGGAGTGTTGATGCACCGATCTATCACGGCCTTTCTACATGCGGTGGGCCTGGAGGCGGTGCGCGCATCGGGCATTTCGCCGGAACCTCAGGCGATGAACAACCCAGTTAGACATAGCGCACCGCTTCTTGAAGTGTTGAAAACCCTTAAAAAGAATCCAAACGTAAAGAATGACCAGAACGTCCGCTTCTTCAAATCAGTTTTTTCGTGCCCCCTGTGGGGGTATTATCTTGCTAGCGGCAAAATTGCATTCACTGGACGCGTCGCGCCTCGGAGTGCAGATAGAGAAGTATTTGATCTCTACAAAGCGGCCGTTGTGGAGGCGACGAAGCAGGTTCCGAGTTTTGAGATTGAGTTTAAGACTTCTGAATATGTTCTAAAACTGGAAGGCCCACAACTCCTTCTAAACTCTGTTCCTATTCAGGGACAAGCAGCCAGCTCAAAGCCAGCCCAGCAGAGAACTTCTGAATTAGGGGAATTAATTTCCTCAGTATCTACTGAGATAAAAACTGAGGAAAGGCCTTTGAGGCCAAGGGCAGTGACGAAGGTTTCCAGAAAAAGTCCAAAAAAGCAGATTTAATCCGCATGGCCTCTCTCATTTACCGCCGCGGCTTCAGCGACACTTACGGCTTGGCCATGCTTGGCCGGGGGCAGGTGCCGTCTATTGAGGAGACGCGGCGGCGGATCTTTATCGCCGAGCGGCGGTCGGGTGTCGGGCGGCCGGACCACTTCTACAAGGGCTACCTTGAGCATCGCCTCGGGGACGCCCAACACGTGGGAGACTTACCCTGGATCGTCCTTGGGAGCCTCGCCGAGCGCTATCTGGAGCGGCGGGGTCGGCGCGTGGCTGTGCGCTACGAGCTATTTGGGGAGTGGCACGAGCTCCTGCCGTTCCTCTCGCCGCTTGCCGTAATAGTCGCCTTTCTAGTGAACGAGGGGCGCGGGCCCGCCCATGGCGTGGACCCGCGCCCGTTCCTGGCGAAGGAGATCGGCGAGACGGCGCTCATCGGGGCCGCGGATCCCAGCCTCGACGACCTTGTCGCTCGCGAGGGGCTGAACGAGCTGCACATGCACCTCAACGGCTCGACGGAGCTCGACGTGCTGTGGCCGGACGCGTGTAGCGCACCGGACGCGTTCTATGCCGAGCTCAAAGAGGCGCAAGGCAAGAGCCCGGAGCCGTCTCTAGAGCTCTACGAACAGCTGGAGCCGGGGCTGGGGCCCTACGGTGTCTACCAGCGGCTTCGCGCGGCCCGGCGCGTGCGCCGGCACCTCGTCGCGGAGCTTAAGCCCGACCTCGGAGGAAAGGCGGGAAAGGCCCCCCTGGCGACAGGCCTCGAAGCCTTGCTGCGGGCGGCGGTGTTCGACCTTCCGGACGGTGACTGGCCCCGCCCGCTGGGCAGTCCCCTGAGCATGCATCCGGCCTGCGTACTGTTCGGCGGGCCACCGCACCGGCCGATAATCGAAGAGGCGGCCTTCCTATACTGCTGCCTTGCCACTCTTCGGCGCGACCCGGGACACAAGGTGATCGGGGCCGGGCTCTACTTCAACCTCCTAATGCTCACCCAGCTGGCGCGCCTTGCGGTCCAGCAGGTCGACGAGAGCGGCTTCGACCAATTCCAGAAGTACACCCTGCTCGGTACCCGGGAAAGGATTGAGCGCCGCTACCTCGCCCGCTTCCGCCAGTTGAATGGCCACGAGCCCTTCGACACGCTTCGACACCTGGAAGGCCGCTTCGCGCCCAAGGCAACCGTAACCAAGACCCGGACCCTCATCGCTGACATCGTGGGTGGCTATCTTGATTTCCGGGGCTGCCGGTCCGATCGGCGGGAGCGAGACCTCCGAGGCGCGCCGCCGCGGTGCCTTTTCGGCCGCCATTGCGGGATCGCCCCCTGCGGCCCGTCGGGGCGTGCGAATGCAGAGTTCGCCCTCGTCGCCCACTTCATTAAGCGTCGTGCAACCGACGACAACGACCGCAGCCGGCGATGCCGCGACAGCGACTTGCGGATCGGGCTCAACGAGCAGGCCCGCGTCCTAGAGACGCTCCGGAAGGGCAGCGCGACGGTGAGAGCGCTGCTCCAGGGGATCGACGGGGCTTCCAACGAGCTGCACGCCCCACCCGAACCGTTCGCGCCCGCCTTCCGCCTCGCGCGCCGCGCGGGCATCTCCCGCGCTACTTTCCACGTCGGTGAGGACTTTCGGCACCTGTTGTCGGGAATCAGGTCGGTTGTGGAGGCGCTTGTCTTTTTGGACCTTCGCTCCGGGGATCGTATCGGCCACGCGACGGCTCTCGGCATCGATCCGGCGCTCTGGCTATCCAGGACGGCCCCGCGCGCGGTGCTGAGCCGGATTGACGTTCTGGACGACGCGGTCTTTGCCTTCCGCTCACTGGCGGCGGTCGGGGGGTACGCCCAGGACATGCTCCTTCTCGGGCGTCTGATCGCCGAGCACTCTGAGATCCTCTACGGGCAAGAGCGAAGCCCCGATCTTCTCCACCGGGCCTGGGAGCTGCGCCGCCTCGATGCGCTCGAAGTGCGGGCGGTGGAGCGAAGCCTTCTGAGAAACGGCCAGGTGCTCACGGGCGAGGCCGTCGCCCAAGAAGCACAGTTCCTGTCTCAGACTGCCTTGGACGAGCAGCGCTCATCCGAGCTTCGCTTGATCGCGGACATGGTCGCCCGGTCCGGGGCCGCCTACGAGGTCTTCAGCGAGCGGCACGCCCTCGACCCGAAGCGGGCGAACGAGCGCGTCGACGTGGAGGCGGCGCAGATCTCAGAAAAAGCTTTCACGGCATTGCAGGACCACGCACTCGGTTTCGTCAACGAACGCGGGGTGGTCTTAGAGACGCTGCCGACAAGCAACCTGCGGATCAGTTTCTATGACAGCATGGCCGAGCATCATCTCTACCGCTGGCTCGGCCTGTGCGAGCCGACGATCACGAACTGGCCCACCGTTTGCGTTGGGAGCGACGACCCCGGAATCTTCGCGACAAACCTCCGCAACGAGTACGCTGCGATTGGGAGTGTCCTGCGCCAAAGGTTCAAGCTGACCGCGTCCGAGACAGCTGGTCGGTTGGAGCAGCTAAACGCGAACGGCCGCGCACACCGCTTTCCTCCTGACTGCGATCCTTGAAAGCGTTTGCAGGACCTATCTGAAGGCCGCAGGCCACCCTGTGCCGAAGATGAGGGGGCTTGGCGCTCTCTGGCCAGAAACGGCAAAACATCTTGGCTTGGCTCCCGGCGCGCTTGCCGATGATGACCTCAGACGAATCCTGCAAGGCTTACTTAGCGTTGCTAATGGAGTAGCCGCATTGCGCGCACCCATGAAGGATCGGCTCAAGGCAAGGGAAACGTTGAAAAGAAAAGGCATAACTTAGAGCCACGTCACGCTTGGCTGGCAGTGCATGCTGCGCATACGATGGCTCTTTTGATAATCGAAACGTGGTCAGCGCGAAAGATATAAAAAGCTGCATTGAGACAAAATTGGCGGGTATGATTAAAGACGGTCAGCCCGGAAGATAAGTACGGGCATAATCATCCTACAAAAGGGGGAAGGATTTTTTACGTCATACTGGAACCAAAGATCCGGAGATCCTCGAGACACACTTTATAATTTTTTAAGAGCCAAAGTGATTGTGTCCGCAACGGCTTTTATATAGCTCATATTTCCAGCTCTGTATTTTTTAGGGGACTGATAAAACTGGGCAGGCTGGTGATTTTTTTTGGTGGATTTGTGAACCGAATTCTGCAGCAGAGGGTGCTCTATGCCGCGTGATCAACGGCCGGGAGACGCTCCAACTTCGCCAACTGAGCCTGTAGCACCTCTCGGCACCAAAACTGCGGATGAACCAAAGTTGTACGCCGAAACACACTTTTGACGGCTCCAGGGTGGCACGTGTGGTGACGCCGGGGGCGTGGGGAAGTGGGGCACGTCAGGGCCTTTTGAGAGCACTCGGCGGCCACGTAGCAGAGCGTCGGCGATTGCCGCGAAAAGTCATTGCAGATGTCTCCGTGCATGTTATGCACGGGTAGGTTCACTCAGTCACACTGCTAATGACAAATTGTATTCGAGGGCAAATCGGGGCTCACTATGCAGTTAAGCAAAGAAGTGTTTCAGCAACAACTTAAGGTCATGCAAGATCGGGTTTTACGAAAAACCAAAATTCCTTTTGTCTCATTTAATGAGGGCCTGCCGTTTGAATGGGAGGGCTACAAGGAAGGGCTACGGCAGCGAGGCCTGAAACGCCTCCAAGTCCATACTTGGCAGAAAAGCTCTGTCGGCAGCGGCGCCATCCTGAAGCGGCTGATCTACGCAATCGAAATCCCAAAGGGGGTTGAAGGAGACGCCAACGGCTTTGTCAGCTGGGCGAATGAGCATGGGCACGCCAGTCGCTCCCATCGTGAACTGCTTGATGCGCAGGAAGAGCCGGCGCTGACGAAGCGCGCCGAGTCATGGGCTTTTGAATTCTATCGCGAGAATGGCGATCCTGAAGATGCCTTTGAGGAGCTGCTGGAGATCGCAGGACCTCGCTACGATTTGGTCGCCTATCTGTTCTTCCTGCGGGATTCGCAGCGCTTCATGCCGATCCGCGTGCAGACGTTCGACAAGGCTTTTCGCGATTTGCAATTGAGTCTGAAGACCGAAGGTCATTGTACCTGGGCGAACTATCAGCAATACATCGAAGCGCTGAAATCGGTGCAGGCCGAGCTCCAGACCATGCCCAATCTATCCGACGCCGGATTGGTCGATGCTCACTCCTTCTGTTGGCTACTTGTGCGCCCGGAACTCGATGGGGATGACGATCGGTTGATCGCGAGCGCAAAAGGCAAAGCTTCGAACTCGAAGAAATACGACGGCAGGCAAGTTGCCGTCTTTGACATGGCAAATATGACCATGGAAACGGTGCGCCAAGCAAATGGGCAGATAGTAGAGACGACCCGGAAGGTCAAAGAGCTGTGGATGTCAAAAACCGGCCTGCAAACCTACATCGAGGCATTGCTCGAAAAGCAGGAGGATAAGTGTGCGCTGACTGGCATAACATTCCATTACGTTGGAAAGGGCGATGATAAACAGAGGCGCCCGTCCCTAGATCGAAAAGATAGCGACAAGCATTATGAGGTCGGAAACCTGCAAGTTGTATGCAAGTTCATAAATAAATGGAAAAGTAACGCTCGCGACGAGGAGTTTCTTCGTCTAATAGGTCTTGTTAGGAAGCCGCCGGGAGAAATTTGAGTGTCGTATTTGAATAAAATAATGTTGGAATCGAGATAGGGGCGTTTATTGGCGTTTTCGCTCCCCTCTATTTCATAAATGCCAGCGAGGAGAACCGGAATAAAGAACGTCAGATGGCGACGGCGCCAGCAGAAGAACGTCCTACTTATTTCATAAATGCGACCGGGGGAGTCATGATCCTCGTACGGGAGAATTACGCTCTCCCTGCATTGCGTCCTCGAAAAAACGCCGCAGGGGCGGTGAGGTAATGATTCGCCGCCATTGAAGTGGCTCTTCGCCAAGTCTGGTGGATTGGGTTGTTGGGGCGAATGCTGGGAGGGAGCTCCTGGCTGAACCGGGCGGGGATTCTCAGATCAGGGCATGACCCTACTCTGTCATATCCCCGGTTGTCGCCTTCTCCACGTCAGGCGTGAGGAGAGCGCTGCTCTTTGCATTGCCGCTCAAGCGAAGCGCGATCATGCCCGTTGCCCACGCTGTCATACAGTCAGCCGGTCGGTGCATAGTCGCTATCACCGGCGTCCCGCCTACCTGCCGACGATCGGTCAGGAGGTGCGTCTGACCCTGACGATCCGACGTTTCTACTGCCACGATCCTGTTTGCGCGCGTCGGACCTTCGCCGAGCGTCTGCCCCGCCTCCTCGACCGCTACGCTCAGAGGACCCGCCGCCTGGCCGATGCCCAGGTTCGGACCGCGCTGGCGCTCGGTGCCACACCCACCGCCCGGCTGCTGCCGCACCTGGCGATGCCGACCAGTGCCACGACGCTGCTGCGGGGTATCCGCAAATGGCCGCTGCCGCCCGGATCCAAACCGATCATCGTCGGTGTCGACGACTGGGTCCTGCGCAAGGGCCGAACCTATGGCACCATTCTCGTCGACCTCGAACGCCGCCGTCCCATCGACCTGCTACCGGATCGTTCGGCCTCGACGCTGGCGGCCCGGCTCCGGCGCGACCCACATATCCAGGTCGTGGCACGGGACCGCTCGACCGAATATGCGCGCGGGACCGCCATGGGTGCGCCCGATGCCGTTCAGGTCGCGGATCGGTGGCATCTCCTGCTCAATACCCGACAGATGGTCGAGCGCTGGCTCGCCCGCGTCCATCCGCGTCTGAAGCTGTTGCCGGCCGTGGCCCCGTCATCGCCATTGATTCAGCGCGTCGCGCCCTACCCGCGCGCACGGTCCGAGATGCTCGTGCGGGCCGCGGCCCGTGGTCGATGGGAAGCGGCCTATGACGACGTGCGTCGCCGCCATGCGGAGGGGCACTCGCTTCGGCGCATCAATCGCGAGACTGGCTTGGCCCGAGCGACGGTACGCAAGTACGCCTTCGCCGAGAGCTTCCCCCGGAACGGTATGCGTGAACCGAAGCCGAGCATGCTCGATCCTTATCTCGGGCATCTGCATGGCCGCCTCGAGGAGGGCTGCGAGAACGCTGCGCAGCTCTGGCGCGAACTTCAGGGTATCGGCTTTGCTGGCACCTCGAAGCAGGTGCGTCGCTGGTTGTCCGAGTGGCGCGCAGGCCCGGCTGGAACGACTATTCGGTCGTCGCCAGCACCGGCTGACATCCGTGTTGCGACCTCCACCGCATCACCCCTGGCCTCATCCAAGAAGCTGTCCTGGTATCTCCTACGGGAGCCCGAAGACCTCGGCCCCGAGGCAGCCGCGGTCGTCTCGCGCGTCCTGCAGGATACCGAGGCGGCCAAGGTCGTCGATTTCGGCCGCCGGTTCTGCCGGATCGTCCGGAGCCGCTGTGGCCAGCAGCCGTCAGGAAAATCAGATGTCACGGCGTTCGATGAATGGCTGGGCGACGCGCAAACCTGCGGTGTCCGGATCGTCGAGAGCTTCGCTGCTGGCCTCGGTCAGGATAGAGATGCTGTTCGCTCCGCGCTGACACTGCCTTGGAGCAGTGGACAAGCCGAATGGCAGATCACGCGTCTCAAGCTCTTGAAGCGCGCCATGTACGGCCTCGCCAATCTCGATCTCCTACGACGACGGTTCCTCCTCGCAGCCTAATCCACCAAACTTGGCGAAGAGCCACCTCGTTGGGGCCGATCAATAGGACTGCATGGATATTTGGTGAAGCCTAGCAAGTGCTCTTTCACTTTGCGTTGCCGTCGCAAGCGTTAGGATATTCGCTCCAGACCATGGGCACGTTCATGAGCACGGAGATACCGGCCCCTTCCGGCAATGTGCCGGCGATCGCTGCTTGAATGACGGACGGGGCGAGGAAGGCGAGGTTGAGGGTCATACGCACCGAGCGCTCACTGCAGCCTTCCGCTACGGCGATGGCATGGGTGTCGGCGACACGGCCGCTGACAAGATCATCGAGCCAGAAGCGCGCCTTGGCGATCCCGTCGACGAGGCGCGCTCGGGTCTCGACCCGCATCGGCCGCGGCGACGCTGCCCCCTCATCACCCTCAGCGTGGATGACCTCGCGCCGACGACGGATTGGTCGGGCCGACCAGGGCACACGGAGCGGAGACGGCTCGGTGCCTTCTGCTCCGCCAGCCCTCTCGTCGCGCCCTACCTCGCCCGGCTCGACGAAGCTGATCGCCAGGTGGCTCGGGTGAACGACGATGCGGCTCACCTGGGCGAGCAGCGGCATCTCTTCGGATGGTGAAGGTTGGTTAGGGGAGGGTGGTGTTAGCGCCTCCCGCACGGCCTGCTCGATCTCGGGTGCAGAAACCCGCGAGACCGAGCCCGCCTCGCTGCGCTGCCCCGTTTCGAGGGCGCGTGAGACGTAGTAGCGGTAGTGCAGAGCGCCCTTCCTCGCCGAGCTTGGCGTCATCCGATTGCCGCGATCGTCGTAGAGCAGCCCCGTCAGCCATGATCCGGTGTTGCCCCGGATGGAACCTTGCGCCTGCGCCTTCTCGCTCAGCGCTGCCTGGACCGCATCGAACAGCTCGCGTGGGACGATGCCCTCGTGCTCTCCGGGGTAATGCCGGTCCTTGTGGATCACCTCGCCGATATAGACCCGGTTGCGCAGGAGATAGGCCAGCGGACCCTTGGTGAAGGGGATGCCGCCCCGGATCGTGCCATCTCGGCGGGGGGATCGCTTCGTCAGAATACCCCGGCTTTGCAGATCGGCCGCCAATCCGTTCAAGCATCCAAGCGCGAGGTAGCGCTCAAAAATCGTTCGCACCTGATCAGCCTCCATGGGGCAGGGGACCAGTTTTTTGTCATGGACGCGGTAGCCTAGTGGCACAGGTCCGCCCATGCGCATGCCCTTACGCTTCGAGGCCGCGATCTTGTCGCGGATGCGCTCGGCCGTGACCTCGCGCTCGAACTGGGCAAACGACAGCAGGACGTTAAGCGTCAGCCGCCCCATGCTGTTGGTGGTATTGAAGGCCTGGGTCACCGAGACGAAAGAGACGCCGTGCGCGTCGAACAGCTCGACGAGCTTGGCAAAGTCCGAGAGGGCGCGGGTGAGCCGGTCGACCTTGTAGACCACCACCACATCGACGCGTCCCGCCTCGACTTCGGCAAGCAGCCGCTGCAGGGCCGGACGCTCGAGGCTGCCGCCTGAGACACCGCCATCGTCGTAGGCCTCCGGCAGCAGGCGCCAGCCCTCATGCGCCTGGCTCTTGATGTAGGCCTCGGCGGCCTCGCGCTGGTTGTCGAGGGAGTTGAAGGCCTGATCGAGACCGTGCTCGGTGGATTTGCGGGTGTAGATCGCACAGCGCAGGGACTTCTGGGCTTGGGATTTAGGAGCCTGGCTTTTGGGTGCTTGGATCTTCGGAGGCTGGGCTTTGAGGTGCGACGGCTTGGAGAGGGATGCCATCACGACATCCCTCCCACGGCCACAACTATCGATGCCGCTTCGGCCCCGCTTGGCGCTCCGGTGGGGACCTTGTCCCACAGGCCGAAGAAGCGGGGTCCGTTCCAGCGGGTGCCGGTGATGGCGCGAGCAACCTCCGACAGGCTGGCATAGGTCGTCTCCCTCCAGGCAAACCTACCCGTCATCACGGTGACGGTTTGAACCTCGCCCCCGAACTCCCGCACCAGCAGCGTGCCGGGCCGAAGCCCGGGCGCCGGGATCGGCGGGACGATAGGCGGCGCCTTCGGCTTGGCCGCGCGTTCGGCGGCGGCGCGGCGGCGCAGACGTTCCCTCGCGATCCGATCGAGCAGCCGAGCGCTGTCGCGATCGAGGTCGCCCAGCACCTTGGCCTGGATGCGGTACGCGAGGAGCCGAACCATCAGGGTGCGGGACAGATGCGGGGGAGGGGCGGTTCGCAGGTGCTGCCGCCAGCGGATGCGCAGGTCGCCCAGATCGAGGGAGGCAAGCGCCTCGATCTCGCGCTTGAGCTTGGGGCTGATCACGGCGGCCATCACCGGACCTCAACCGTGGCATCGTCGGTCAGGCGGTAGACGGTCCGACCCTCGGCATCGCATCCCTTCGTGAGGATCATCCCGCGCTTGCGCAGGCCGGTCAGGGCGGCACGCGTCGAATGGGCGAGCCAGCCGGTGGCAGCCATCAGGTCGGCGAGCGTGGCGCCCTCGTCACGCCGCAGCATCGCGATGATCAGCGCCTGCTTCGTACCGGATCGCGGCTTCATCTCAGCCCTGTCCGATCCGGCATCCAGAACCGGCCGCGAGGCGGCGAGGACGCTTACGGCGAGCCCGAAGCCAAGGCTTTGCTGGCCGGCTGGCGTCAGGCGCAGCCCGATCGGACCGCGCTGGTCTTGATGCCAGTGCCGCTCATCCCCGGTGACGACGACCTCGACCGCCAGCGCGGTCCTGCAGAGCTTGGCGAACAGCGCCTTGGCGGCTCTGGTGTTCAGCCCTGCGGGCCGGGCGATCAGCTGGTCGTGTGACTCGGCGGCGGTCTTCAGCAGTGCGTGGTGCGTGTCGTCGATCATTACGGGTGGACCTTGCGAGGGTTGGGCAGCGGGTCTGCTGCCACCAGCGCAACCCTGCGGATCGCGAGGGATCGGCAGGGGGTCGAAGGCGTACCGCGTCGGCGGCCTCAAGGACGCTGACAGTTCCGCTCCATTCGCAGCGCAAGTCCAGTCCGAAGTGGCGGTAATCGCTCACACGCCAGTGCACGGCCGCCAGCGAACCAAGGCTCCGCTGGCCTGCGAACCGGTCTCCAGCTAAGCCACCTGCAAGGCTGCGGAAGCTGCACCGACGACCAGCGAGAAACTAGCCGAAATCGCCGAGAATCCGGGCCGCAGGAACGCCCCGGAGAAGAGGCCTAAAAACGGCAGCTTTTCGCTATGCCCTTGAGACGCGGCACGTCTCCGGCCAAACGCGAACGTCCGTCGTTCGTGGGGAGTGAGTGGTGGGGCACGCATCCCGTCCAAACCGGTCTCTAGCGCCGTTTCCCTGCTAACAGGGAAAACAACAGGGAAAACGGAGGAGTGCAGCTCTCGGGCGCGATTTTGGTCGGCAATACTGCAGCAGATGCAATGATTTAAGGACCAATTCCCTGTGCGGCGGAACAGGGAATTGGTCTCATCCGAACAGGGACGCGTGTCGTCGAAACAGGCAAGCCGATCGCTGTGAGCAGGGATCGTCTCGGGTCAAACGCAAGAAAGCCGGAGAGCCGCGAGGCTCTCCGGCTGCACGATGTTCTACGGATCGGGGCAGGACGCTCAGGTGCCCGCGGGTTCCAGAAGGACGTCTCCCGGGCTGACGAACCGAACCTCGATGCTGGGTGGATCTTTTGGACTGTCGTCCAGAACGTCCAGCCATTCCTCATGGGACATGCCGTCGGGCTCTGTCTTCGGCGCCAAGGCCTTGATGTTATCGAAAAGGAGCTTGGCGGCTTTCATATCGCCCTGCATGGCCTTCCGGGTGAGCTGATGGGCCAGGGCCTCGATCTGGGTTGTCCGGATCGTGCGGCCATCCTTGGTGATGGTGATCGGCTCACGTGCAGCCTGGGTAAATGCGTCCAGAAGATCGCGCCGGCCGAGTGGCGCCGAGTGGCCTCGGGGCCGGCCGCGGGGATTGCCGGACTGGCCCTTCCGGAAGCGATGGTCGGCCGGCGGCTTGCCGTATCCGACCTCGTACCCGGTGGGCCGCTTGGGTTCGGTCATCGTGGTGCTCGTGTTCCCAGCCATCACGCAGCCTCCTCGAGCAGGGCAGGGGCCGTACGGGCCGATCGGACCTCGTCCCAGGTCTCGTCCGTGCCGTCGAGGATGGCGTCTCGTCCCGTGAAGGCCTGCCAGCGCCGGATAGCGACATCGACATAGACCGGGTCGAGTTCGAGCACCCGCGCCTCCCGCCCCGTCTTCTCCGCAGCCAGCAGGGTCGTACCGCTGCCGGAGAACGGATCGAGGACGATCGCACCGCGGCGCGTCACATCCTTGATCGCATCGACGACCAGGGCCACCGGCTTGACCGTGGGATGCAGCGCCAGATCGCCCGCGCCCTTGAAGGTGTTGACCCCGGAATAGATCCACACGTTCGAACGGTTGCGGCCGTGCCGGCCAAGCTCGACGTTGTTGGTGTGGCTGGCTGTACCGACTTTGTAGAGCGCGATCAGTTCGTGCTGCGAGCGGTAGAGCGAGCCCTGCCCCGGATTGGTCTTGCTCCACACGATCAGGTTCTTCTGCTCGCCGTAGAGCGGGCGGGTCGCGGCATGCAGCTCCGGTAGGTGACGCCAATCCATGCAGACGTAGTGCAGGGCCCCATCACACGAGACCGAGACGGCATTGCCGAGGCTCTCGGTTAGGAAGGCGGTGAAGGCCTCCTCCGTCATCTCGCCCGAGCCCATGACGAACTCGCGATGCTGGACCCGGCCACGGCCCATGACGTGGCCGTTGACGGGCACGTTGTAGGGTGGATCGGTGAAGACCATGTCGGCCTCTCGTCCACCCATCAGACGCTCGACATCATCGCGGCTGCACGCGCTGCCGCAAAGGATCCGGTGCGGGCCAAGCTGCCACAGGTCACCGAGCTGCGAGACCGGTTCTTCGGGCTTAACACACTCGTCCTCGCGCGAAGCGAGGCGCTCCTCTTCGAGATCCCCCGTCAGCAGATCGAGTTCGGCGATCTCGAAACCGGTGATCGACAGATCGAGGCCGATCTCGGGCAGGTGGATGGCGAGTTCACCAAGCTCGAGGGCGAGGGTCGCCCGATCCCAGCCGGCCAGAGTCGCGATCTTGTTGTCGGCGATGGCATAGGCGCGCTTCTGCGTCTCACTCAGGTGATCCAGCCGGACGGTCGGGACGGTGGGCAGGCCAAGCTGCTTCGCCGCGAGCAAACGTCCATGTCCGGCGAGCACGAGGCCGGCCTCGTCGACGACGAGCGGCACGGTGAAGCCGAACGCCCTGATGCTGTCGGCGATCATGGTGATCTGCTTCTTCGAATGGGTACGGGCGTTGCGCGGGTTGGCCCTGAGGGCAGCCGGAGCCTGGTCGAGGATGGTCAACCCGGCCGTGGGGAAAGCAGGCGTGTTCGTCGTCAAGATGGGGATGTCCTTGGAAAGCGCGCACGACGACGGGCCCGCGTGCCGAAGGGCAGCAGGGTCAAAGTCGACGTGGTGGTTTGAGAGGAGGGCCTGTCAGGCCCGGAGACAAGAACGCCCCGGGGCAGGTGCCGCGGGGCGAGGGGACATGCAATCACGCAGCGAGCTGTTCTAGGCGCGCCGTTCGAGGAGGATCACGATTGCGGGTGGGCCGAAGCTGGTCTACTGCGGACGTAGTGACCTCGACTTAGTAAAAATGCGCAATTTGCCCGTCGGGTGTCAAGACGTTCTTTTGCTAGCTTCTCGGTATCAAAGGAAAATACAAATCAGCGATCTGCCCCCTTTCACATCATTTTTCGGCACGCCGATAGGAGCTACGTGCCGTGATGTTTCCGTCCTACGTCCGTCATGGGTGGATTTCGGCCAGTCCGTTCCCGGGCGGCGATGCATGGAAGCTGACGTCAGAGCCGCATCCGTTTCCACCATATGCTGGTCGCGAAGACCAGCATCGGCGCTTCCCGGAAGCAGCCATTCATCGGCCGTCTGAGGTCCGCCATGCTGCGGGAGCCGAGCATCAACTGGAGGTTTTGGACCCTCACAGATCCGGAAACTCCTTCGCCAGATGGTCGATGAGGGCGCGGACGGCGGGTGGCAGGCCGCGGCGGGTAGTGAACACGAGATGGACGATGCCATCCCTGCTCCGCCAGTCCCGGAAGACGCGGACGAGCCTTCCGGAGTCGATGTGCGCCGCACAAGCGTGATCGGGCAGGAAGGCAACGCCCAGCCCGTCCGCTGCGGCATCGCAGAGAACCGCGTAGTCGGCACAGGTCAAGCGCGGCTCGTGGCGCATCACATGCGCTGTCCCGTCCTCGCGCTCCAGCATCCAAGTGGTTTCGCCCGCCCCGTCGCTTGTGCCCATGGTGGGGACGGAGGCGAGGTCGGCAAGGTCGGCGCCGAGGCCGCTCGCGACCTGTGGGCTTGCGACAAGGATCCAGCGGGAGCGGCCGAGGGACCGCATGGTAAGGGACGCATCGCTCGTCAGTTCGTAGCGGACGCGCAGCGCGACATCGATCCGCTCCTCGATCAGATCGACGGCTCGATCCGTTACGACGAGCTGCAACTGGACCTTCAGGAAGCGGTCGAGGAAGCCGCGAATGATCACGGACACGACCGTCACGAGGTTCCGCGGGCAACTCATGCGGATGCGCCCATGCGGTTCGGCCTGGGCTTCCGCGATAATCGCTTCGGCCCGCTCCGCCTCCAGCATCATGGCACGGCAGCGCTCGTAGAAGGTCTGTCCGACCTCGGTGACGCGGAAGCGCCGGCTGGAGCGCTCAATGAGCCGCACCCCGAGTCGGGCCTCCAGCGCTGAGACACGGCGGCTCAGCTTCGACTTCGGCTCGCGGAGTGCTCGACCCGCGGCGGTGAAGCCGCCATGGGCGACAACCTCGGCGAAGGTGACGTAGTCGTTGAGGTCTGGACGCATCATCGTTCCCCAATTGGAACGCTAAGTGCCATTTTTAAGGCCTATTCGCATTATCGTTCTCGGATCATCTCTCCCGTCAGTGGCTCACACGCAGCCGAACCATGGAGAACGACGATGACCGGCAGATTCCAGGACAAGGTGGTGGTGGTGACCGGCGGCACCAGCGGCATCGGCCTCGCCGCCGCCAAGGCCTTCTCGCGGGAGGGCGCCTCGGTTTTCGTCACCGGCCGCCGTCAGGACACGCTCGACGCGGCAGTGACGCAGATCGGAGGCCGGGTCACCGGCGTCCG
Source organism: Methylobacterium bullatum (assembly GCF_014845095.1). GTDB lineage: Bacteria > Pseudomonadota > Alphaproteobacteria > Rhizobiales > Beijerinckiaceae > Methylobacterium > Methylobacterium bullatum. The sequence continues at coordinate 59,945 of NZ_NKUG01000003.1, forward strand.
GGGGGATATGGCGAACCTCGCCGACATCGACCGCCTCTACGACGCCGTCCAGCAGAAGCACGCGCAGATCGACGTCATCTTCGCCAATGCCGGCGGTGGCGAGTTCGCGCCGCTCGGTGCCATCACCGAGGAGCAGTTCGACAGCACCTTCGACACCAACGTGAAGGGCACACTCTTCACCGTCCAGAAGGCCCTTCCGCTTCTCAAAGATGGCGGCGCGGTGGTGCTGACGGGCTCGACCGCCGGCAGCGAAGGGACGCCGGCCTTCAGCGTCTATTCCGCCAGCAAGGCGGCCGTTCGCAACTTCGCGCGCACCTGGATCCTTGACCTGAAGGAGCGGCGCATCCGCGTCAACGTGGTTAGCCCCGGCGCGACACGCACGCCGGGTCTCGTTGGCCTCGCCGGCGACGATGCCGAGAAGCAGCAGGGCCTTCTCGATTTCCTGGGCTCGCGCATCCCCCTCGGACGCGTCGGCGAGGCGACGGAGATCGCAAATGCAGTCCTGTTTCTGGCCTCCGATGAGGCGAGCTTCGTCAACGGCGTCGAATTGTTCGTCGACGGTGGTCAGGCTCAAGTCTGACAAAGCGAAGTGAACACGCCCCGTTCCAACGTTCCCGCCAGCCGACTGCTTTTGGGGCTCGCCAACTATGGTCCCTGTCAGCGGCCGATAACGAAAATACGACAATCCTCGGCACCGCCGACGTAAGCACTCCTGTCCGCTTCCCACAACTCTTAATGAGAAGCGGACTGGCTGCTTGCGAGTTCCACACCTAAGGACCAAGATAAATCGTATTCCTGCATCCGACAATGAGCAGTGAAGTTGGGTTTTTTGGTGCCACAAGCTCATAAGCGACTCCTTGAAGCATTTGCACTCGGGTTAACAAACTACCTGTTTAGTTCATATAAGCTTGTACGCCGAGTGATGCTTCCAGGAGCTGAGCGTTACAGATGCAACCAAAAATCTCATTCTCAGCATCGGCCCGTAACATTGACGGAATGAAAGCATGTGGCGAGCAACCATGGAGACTTGGCATGCCGGAAGTAAAAAAAGGCGGGGTGAAATTGGTCTATGAAGAGCTTGGTGGCGGATCAAAATCTGCAGTACTTCTGGTGCATGGGTGGGGATGCAACCGCTCATTCATGAGGCATCAACAAGAGTTTTTTGGGCAGAAACGGCGGACTATCGCGGTCGATCTTCGCGGTCATGGCGAAAGCGATGCTCCGCCTGAAGATTATACGGTCACAAACTTCGCCAATGATCTTGCATGGACCTGTCGAAATCTCGAAATCGAAAGACCCATCGTCGTTGGACACAGCATGGGCGGGACAGTTGCACTCGAATTTGGCGCAAATTACCCATATCTCGTAGGGGCAGTTGTAATGATAGATAGCTATGTTTGTCTATCTCCATTTTTTCTGCAAGAAATGACAAAATTAAGCGAAAGATTAAATAGAACCGACTACATAGAGGCAATCGATTTAAGTCTTCAAGGTCTATACCTACCTGGCGAAGATCCTGGTATCCGAGAAGCGTTTTTTGCTTCGCTTCGCAAGACGCAACAGCGCGTTCTCTCAAGTGCGTTTGATGACCATATCCTCCACTACAATGCTGAGCCTGCTGCAAGGCGTTGTGCAGTGCCGATCGCCTATATTGGCGCAGAAACCTCCGGTGCGAACATCGACCGCTTGCGCGAGGTCCAGCCTCAGATCAAGGTCGGACAGACGATGGGGTCAGGTCACTTCTCGCCACTTCTCGTACCTGATCAAATCAACGCCATGATACGTGATTTCGCCCATGCCTATGTGACAGGCGGGTAACATCAGACGTCGCGTGGCAAAGAATCGTCGCCGGCACGGCGGTGGGAGGCTGGCGCCCAAGTATCGTTCCGAGCAAGTCGCATTGGTATCCTGCCGGCAAGGCCTATGGCTGGGTCTGAGCCAATGGGTGGCCTTCGGGCCTCAAACCAGTATCCGTTTGCCACCCCGAGCCGACGCTGCCGGACCGCTCACGAAAGGCCGTTTCGGAAGGGAACCGACGGCTCTGCGCACAACGTGCAGGGATGCAAGCGCAGTCTTCATGGATCGTTCAAGACAGTCCTGCCGGTCTGTTAAGGGAGAGTTGCGATGCTAGACAAATTCACCCTCTCGCTCTTTGCCTTGTGCCTGCTCGGCACTCCGGCCATCGCACAGACCGGATTGGCGAGGCAAACCCTTGTTGCGGGAGAGCGGGTGGTGGATCTGCTGCTCGGCGACGGTCAGAACCAGCGCGTCCTCTACGACGCACCGCCTCACCCCCGGGCAACACTCGTCATGCTGCCGGGGGGCTCCGGCAACATCGGCGTTGGGCGCGATGGCGACCTGCGACACCAGGAGAATTTCGTTGTCCGCACGAGGGCCGACTGGGTGGCAAGGGGTTACGCCGTCCTGGTTCCGGACACTCTCGATCGGGCGAACTTGCGAGGCCTGCGAAGCTCTCCAGCCTACGGCCGTCTGGTGGTGAGTCTGGCTGCCTTCGCCCGGGATCAAGCGCCTTCGCCCGTCTTCCTCATTGGCACCAGCCAGGGGACGATAGCGGCGATGAGAGGCGCCGCCCAAGCCGGGCCGGGTCTTCTTGCGGGCTTGGTGTTGACCGAGGCCGTGTCGATACCGGGACGACGGAGCACCGAGACGGTCTTCGACGCGGACCCGCAGAGCGTGCGCGTTCCCGTGCTCGTCGTAGCCAACCGCGACGATGCCTGCGCCGTGACCCCACCCGAAATGGCTCCACGCATCGCCGCCGCCCTGTCGCACGCGCCGAGTGTTCGCATCCTTGCGGTCAGCGGCGGCATGCAGCGTTCGGATAGGGGCTGCGGTTCACTCTCGCCCCATGGTTACGACGGCATCGAGCAGGAGGTGGTGGGCGGGATCGCCGGGTGGCTCCAAATGCACGGCGGGTAACCGCAGTGGGCCGACGAGAGGTCGCTGAGCGGGTGCGCGCGTACGGGCCGTTGCCGCGTGGACTGGTCCCGCGGGCGGTGAAAGCGACTCCAACGCGCCGTTGAGCCGCGATTTGACGGCTCTGTGCCCCACTCCGTCACTTCAGCAGGATGGCCCCCTGCTCCAAGGCATGCGCCCCACCTCAGGTGCGTCGGTCGATGGGACCATCCCCTCCGACACGACAGATCCCCAGGTTCGGCCTGAACCGCTCGGTCCTTCGAGTCGTGTGGGCGCCATCGCGGCGCGGGTCGCCGTGATGTGGGCAGCCATTCTTGACCGGGCTCAGCTTGGATCCCTTACGGTGGCCGCTGCGACGATCCGGTCGTGCCTGGCGAAGGATGGAGGCTCGGCCGCCGGCCTTCCTCCCTGATGTGCGAAAGATCCTCGGTCATCATGCGCCGGATGCGCCAGCGGGCGACGTTGCAGCGCAATAATGCGAAGCGCCCAAGATTCCGGAAAGTTTTTTGCAATCCGATGCCTCTTCCAGGCGCGCCGAGCGCGCGGATCTGACCCCACTGCCGCGTCGGTTCTCATGCGCAGGGAAGCAAGCGGAAAGCCGGGGATCGGTTTGGCCGGGTGGCGAATGCGCCGACCGGCAGCACCGGCCCGTCTTCGTCAAGGACGAGGTCATTGTCCCGCAGCAACCGCGCCAGGACCAGGACCGCCTCCGAGGTGGCGAGTTGCGCCCCCATGCACACGCGTGGCCCCGCGCCGAACGGCAGGAAGCTGTAGCGATCCGGCTTCTCGGGGCCGAGGAAGCGCCCGGGATCGAAGCGCTCGGGCGAGACCCACAAACGCGGGTCGGTGTGCAGGAGGGTGAACGGCATCAGCACGATGGCCCCGCGCCTGACGGGTACGCCGCACAGCTCATGATCCGCCACCGCTTGGCGTGCCGTCATGTACGCCGGAGGATAGAGCCGCAGCGCCTCTTCCACCACGGCGCGCGTGTGCGGCAGCGCGCCGGCCGCCGACCCAGCTCCGACCGGGGACAAGTCGACCTGCCGCGCTTCTCGTCGAACGGCGCGTCGCCAGTCTGGCGCATTGGCCAGGAGGTAGCAGGCCCAGAACAGCGTCAGGCCCGTCGTCTCGTGTCCGGCGAAGATCATCGTTGAGACCTCATCGGCGAGGAGGTCCTCATCCCGATCCCCGTAGGCATCCGACAGGAGGTCGAAGAGGTCGCGCGGCGCCCCGGCCGAGTGAGATGCCCGGCGCCGGGCGATGATCGCAAGGATGAGCGCCCGCCAGCGCCGGCGAAAGCGAGAGCGGCGGAAGGTCGTCAACGTCGGCAACCAGCCTGGCAGGATGAAGTCGCTGGCGCGCGGCCGCCCGATGCCGTCCGCGTAGAAGTGGAGCATGTCGCGCAGCTGTGGCCCGAAGGCTTTCGTCTCCAGAGAGAACATGCTCGTGCAGGCGACGGCGAGGCTGAGATCCTGCATCACCCCGAGCAGGTCCAAGGGCTCCCCGCGGGATGCCTCCAGCGGGCCGAGGGCCGCCTCGGTACAAGCGGCCATGTGCGGGGCTAGCAGGGTCACGGTGCGGGGCGTGAAGGCCGGAGCCAGGATCCGGCGCTGCCGGCGCCAAGCCTCTCCCTCGCTGGCCGCCACGCCGCGTCCGATGAGGGCACCGAAGATGCGGTCGCCGGCCGCGATGCGCCGGTAGAGACCCGGGCGCGTGGCCAGCACGTCGCGCATCGCCTGCGGACCAGCCGCGATGACCACGTCGCGACCGAGCATGGGCAGTACGAGCACCGGCTGCTCGCGGCACCGCGGCGGGAAGGCGGAATAGGCATTGCGGCGCAGGCCCGCCAAGATGCCGAGGGCGCCCACGCCGTCCGGCGCCAGCGGTGGCATGGGCGGGGTGAAGCAGACTTGCCCGCACGTGTCGGGTACCTTGGGGATGCTTTCCATCGGTGTGTCCTGATCGAAGGCGGTCGCAGCCATGCGCCGTTCGCTGCATGAAGACCGATCCGCCAAGCTCTGCGCAGGGTCCGAGGCGACCGCTGCCTGTCGGGGCACCGTCATGACTTGCTACTGCGCTACCACTCGATCGGGGGCGACCTTGCGCTGGGGTGGCGCGCTCCGCGCTTCCGACCCCAGGTGTCGCCGCAGCGTCAGTGCGAGCGTGCTCGAACGCCAGGGTCGGTGCGCGACGTCGACGATCGGGATCGCCGAGAGAACCTCCGGTCGCACCGTGTCGGCGGCCGAGAGGGAGAGCACGATCGGACGATCGACGATACGGGCAGCGCGGCGGGCGAAGGCCAGACCGAGCGAGAGCGACGGGTGATTCTCGACGATGAGCAGGTCGAAGCGCTTCGGCTCCGTCCGCAAGGCGGTCAGCGCCGCGTCCGGATCTGTGTAGCCGATCGGCTCGTAACCCAGGGCCGCGAGGGTCTCTTCATCCTCCTGCACCGCGGAGCGCGCGGCTCCGACGATCATCACGGTGCCGCCGGCGGCCGAGACGCCGAGCTCTGCCGCCGGGCGTGCGGCCAGCCACACCTCGAACGCGCTGCCGACGCCTGGGGCGCTCCGGACGTCGATGGCGCCCGCCTGTTCCTGGACAAACTCAAAGGCCGTGGCGAGCCCAAGGCCAGTTCCGGCGGGACGCGTGGTGAAGAATGGCTCGAAGATCCGAGCGCGGGTAGCCTCGTCCATCCCGCGGCCCTTGTCGGACACGCGGATGCAGGCGTAGGCGCCCGATGGCAGCTCTCCGTGAGAAAGAGCGCGCCGCTCCGGAAGTTGGACCCGTTCGAGCTGCACGTCGACCGCTGCGCCCGGCTCGGAAGCCTGGATGGCGTTGCGGATCAAATTGTGGATCACCTGCTGCAGCTGTGCCGGCTCGCCGTCGACGATCGCGCCGTCGGTGGTCCCGGTCAAGCGGATCGCGGTCGGGTCTGCGGTCGATGTGCGGATCACGTCCACCGTCTCGGCCACGATCGCGTCGACCGCGCTCGTGTTCTGCGACGAGCAGCCCCGCCGCCCGTAATCAAGGATCTGTCCCGCGATCTCGTGGGCCCGACCACCCGCTTGGACCAGCAGCCCGATATGCTCGGTTGCCCGTCCCGGATCGACCGGCAGGGCATCCGCGGCGATCTCGGCATGACCGAGCATGACGTTGAGCACATTGTTGATGTTATGCGCCACGCCGCTGGCGAAGATCCCGATCGCTTCGAGTCGCTGCGCACGCCGCAGGGCCGCCTCGATCTCGCGACGTTCAGCCCAGACGTGCTGGCGCTCCAGCGCCGCGCCGAAGCTTTCGGCCACGACGCGCAGGAGCCCGCGCGAGTGCCGCATCCAGGGGGGCAGGACGCTGATGGTGCGCTCGAAGCACAGCACACCGACGATTTGTCCCCCCCGTCGCAGGCGCGCGCAGGTAAACGTCGCGACCCCGCGCTCCGCCAGGGGGCGAACCAGTGCCGGGGGCCCGATTTCGTCCGATGTCTCGATGAAGATGTAGTCTTCAGGCGCAGTGATGATGTCAGGCACCAGAGCGCGTTGCGTGAGCGGCCATCCGCGGGGCTCCGGCAGCCCCGCTCGGTTCCACAGATGGACCGCATCGGAACCGTCGAGCATCAGTATGTAGCAATGATCAGTGCAGGCTCCCGTGCTCACCATCGCCATGACATCGACGATGCGCGATGCAATCTCATCGGGCTGACTGGCCGAGAAATGGTTGGCGGCCTGAGCGACGACCGATTGAAAGGCGATCGTTCGACGCAAGACGAGAGTCCCTGCTCGCATCAGCAGGCCCACGCGCACCACCAAGGCCACCAAGCACAAGGCAGCCGCATAGAGTGCGAGACGGAATCCGTCCGCACGGGCCTGCCGCTGGTCCCGAAGGGTACGACGAGCCTCCAAGAGCGCTTGGCGAGCCGCCTCGCTCGATGAGTCCGGCAGGGAACGGGTGACAGTGTCGACCTGCGGCAGCAACTCCAGGAGTTGGCGCCCATGCAGGACGATGGCGGTGATGTCCGCGCCTCGGTCCGAAGGTGCGCCCGCCGCCAGGACATCGAGTCGGGCGCGGATGTCGTCGAAGCGCTTGGGGCTCGATTCGCGGGCAAGTTCCGCGACCCGGATCTGCAGGGCGGCGACCGCGCGGGCGAGGTTGGGATCGATATCCGGCTCGGAGAGCCGATCGCTGAGAGAGTTGAAATAGGCGATCGAGTTCTGCAAGAGGGCGTTGCCGGTCTTGAAGCGCTCGACCATCTGCGCCTCCCGGTCGATCGCCTCGACGAGCGAGCGCATCTCGCTATCGTCCGGCCCGCTCGCCGCCCGCAACCCGGACAGCGCTGCCTGCATCTCGCGGAGGTGGGCTACGATCGGATCGTAGTTGCGCAGGAGTCCGGTCCGCGCCCGGAGCACGTCGTGCTGCATCCGGGATTCGGCGAGGGCGATGGCATCGACCGTGCGCCGGGTCTGCCCAAAGGCGGCGTCCATCTCGCCCTTGCCGTTGATCATCAGCCACGTGAGCAGCGCGGCGAGCAGCGCGCCGAGGACGGCGGCCTGTAGGGTCAACCTCATGGCTGCGGCGGGGTGTCGGGCGCCGGCGAAGGCGTCAGTGGACGCCCCTCGTACGAGCCCGTGAGCGTGCCGAGGAACGCCACGATGGAGCCGATTTGTGCGTCGGTCAGCTCCCGGCCGAGCTGCACCCGGGCCATCAGCCGCACCGCCTCGGGGAGCGTGGGGACACCGCCGTCGTCGAAGTAGGGGGCCGTGACCGCGACGTTTCGCAGGCTCGGCACTCGAAGCACCTCGGCGGCCTTGTCGGGGATCGTGACGAAGATCCCGACTTTCTCGAATAGGTTGCCGCCGACATTGGCGCCCTGGTGGCAAGCCGCGCAGCCGATGCCTTTGAACAGGGTGTAGCCCGACCGCTCCGACTCGGTAATCGCCTGGACGTCGCCGCGCAGCCACCGGTCGAAGCGGCTATCGGGCGTGAGCAGGCTGCGCTCGAAGCTGTTGATCGCGTCGATCACCGCCGCTCGATCGGCCTCCCGGCCATAGGTCGCCCGGAACGGACCATCGAGTGCCGGGTCGGCTTGGATCACCGCGAGGATGCGGGACCAGGATCCACCCAGGAACTCCGGCCGGGTCAAAGCAATCTCGGCTTGGTCCGCCAGCGTCGGAATTTCGCCCGCCCAACCTAAGCGGAAGCTCAGTGCCGCGTTAAAGGCCGTGGGTGTGTTGCGCGGCATCGATGTGCCGTCGGTGGTCAGGTTTCGGGTAGCCGCGCTCGCGCCGCTGCTGTGGATATCGTGGCAGGTGATGCAGGCCCGGTCGCCCCCACGCGACAGCCGAGTGTCGGTGAACAGCCTCCGGCCAAGGGCGACCCGCTCCGGATCCGCCCCAAGGCTGCTCGGGACGGGGGTGATGACGTCCTGAGCTTCCACAGCCTCGGCCGCCTTGGACGCACCCGGCGGGCCTTCCCCGGCGGCCGACGGCAGGATGGACAGGGCGCTGCCGATGAGGGCGGCGACTAAGGCCGCCACGGGGGAATAGGCCCGGCGCGACGGTGCCACAGTCACAGCTTCTCGACGGGCACGGCGAAGACGTAGCCGATGCCGCGCTCGGTCACGATCAGACGCGGCGCGCTCGGATCCGCCTCCAGCTTGCGTCGCAGCCGCAGGATCTGCACGTCGATGCTGCGGTCGAACACATCCTCGTGGACACGCGTGGCTTGCAGGAGCTGCTCGCGGCTCAGGGGACGCTGGGGGGCATCGAGGAAGGCGACCAGCAGCGCGTACTCGCCCTTGCTCAGAGCGATGTCCGCACCGTCGGGATCGGTCAGGCGCCGGCGCCGGCGGTCGAGCACCCAACCGTCGAAGCGGCTGCGATGGGAGTCCTGAACCCGCGTCGGGGCGGGCGTGACCTCGGCCCGGCGCAGGATGACCCGCACCCGCGCCAGTAGCTCGCGCAGGCCGTAGGGTTTGACGATGTAGTCGTCCGCGCCGAGTTCGAGGCCGATCACCCGGTCGATTTCGTCCGGGCGATGGCCGGTAGTGATGATCACCGGTAGGTCGCTCCGGGCGCGCAGGTCGCGCAGCAGATCGAGGCCGTTCTCCGATCCCAAGCGCAGGTCGAGCACAACGAGGTCGAACGCGCCCTCCGCGAGCCGCCTCTCCGCCTCCCTCCGGTCGGTCGCCGGAGTCACATCGACATCGTGGTCGGCGAAGTGGTCCGAGACGATGCGCTGAATGCCCGCATCGTCCTCAATGAGCAGGATACGCGTCGTACCGGCCCGTGCGCCTCGAGCCGGACTCCGGCTCAGACTGGGTTCGATCATTACCAACTCCTTCTCGCGGCAGCCAGCCGAGCCGCCATGATCTCGACAGGCAGGGTCGGAAACTTGGAGACCTGTCACGCCGAGCGACGAACCCCAGCAGATCCCCGCGTCCGTCACCGGCCCGCCCTGGATGCCAAGGAAGTCGTGTCCGGACGTGGGGCCTTGAACCGCCGATTTGGTATCATGCCCCCCAAAGGATTGCGCCCTTCATATTGTACGGTCGCCCCCGTGCAAGCATTCGCGCCAGACATGGCTTCGGTACGTGTCTATATGATTGTATTACCATTGTAATACAAAATTCTGCGCGCCGAAACAGTGGCGTAACTGAGGAAAATCACAGTCATTATACCACTTCCGGTAGGCTGAGATGAACGGTTCCACGATTGACGGGCGACGAGCGCTCCGCCGCAGACACTTTTACCTTTTAAGGTCCGGGCGTCTCGGATCATGAGCTGAACTTATCGGACTGCCCGCTAAGAGGCGGCGGGAGCCTGCCGTTTCGGCTCCGTCACCGGATCCGGGACGCCGACCGGAACGCAACAGCCTCGTTCTGCACGACCTGATCGGACAGACTACCCGCTAGGTCGCGCACCCATCATCATCCATCCGGTTCACCCCTGTTCGAACCGGCATGTGCAGTCGCTCCGCGGACCGGATCCGTACATCCGCGCCTGCACGTCGGCAAAGCCCCCCATCACAACATGAATACCGCGCGCCCGCGCGGTTAGACCGGGAATCCCGCCATGTCGCTTGACGTCCTATGCATTTCTTGGGGAACCACGGGCAATCTCAGCCCTGTGCTCACGGCAGCGCGGCAGCTGCGCCGGGCGGGCCACCGCCCACGTGTCATGGCGGATCCGGCGATGATCGGCGAGGTTGAAGCGGCGGGCTTTCCGTTCGTCGGGTGGCGCCGGGCCCCGACCGGACAGGAGGCCGATCCGGTCGATTTCTCGGATCTGTCCGATTGGCTGCGCCAAGCCATGTTCGCCCCAGCGAGCACCTACGCTGCGGACACGCTCGACGAGATCCGTCGTCTCCCGACCGACGCCGTCCTCAGCATCGACCTGCTGGTCGGCTGCGCCCTGGCCGCTGAGGTGGCCGGCATCCCGCACGCGATCCTGTCGCCGCATATCAGCATTCGCCCGCTGCCCGGCATGCCTCCCGCCGCGAGCGGCCTGACGCCGCCGCGGACCGAAGCGGAGCGGGCCGCGGTCGACACAGCAACCGACACGATCGTTTTGGCAATGGAGCGCAGCCGGCCGGCGCTCAACGCTGCACGCCGCGCATTCGGGCTGGCGCCGGTCACGACCGCCTTCGCGCATTACGAACAGGCCGAGCGGGTCCTCCTGGCGGTCAGCCAAGCCTTCGACTTCGACGGGGCGGTGCTCCCCGCCAATTACCGCTACATCGGCCCGCTGCTCGACGAGCCGGTCTGGTCGCAGGGCGCCCGGACCCTGTGGTCCGGGGCGGGCCAGCCGCGCATTCTCGTCGCCGGCAGCACCGGTGCCCAGAACCAGACCGACCTCCTCCGGCGGATCGTGCGCGCCGTCGGGAAGGTCGAGGCCGAGACCATCGTGACCACTGGCCCGAACGTCGACGCCAGGGACCTGGACGCCCCCGACACCATCCGCGTTGTGGCGACCGCCTCCCATGACGCCCTCATGACCGAGGCCGACCTAGTGGTCTGCCAGGGCGGCCACGGGACCGTCAGCCGCGCACTGCTGCACGGCGTGCCGCTGCTGGTGATCCCGCTCGCCCGCGACCAAACCGACAACGCCGCCCGGATCGCGCTGCGCGGCGCCGGCCTACGCCTGCCCGCGACGGCGAGCGCCGACGAGATCGCTGCGGCGGTCCACCGGCTCCTGGCGGAACCGACCTTCCGCACGGCCGCCGAGGGCCTCGGCGCCGCCGTCCGGGCCGATCTCGACGCGGGCGGGCTCGTCCGAGAGATCGCCGCGATGGTTGCCGCACATCGGGACGCCGCATCCCGGGACGGAGGCCGGCTTTGGGGTTGAGGGGAACCGCCACCGTACCGGCACGCCCCAGAATTCGCCCCGACTCGCGGGCCTTCTCGGCGCTGCTCGGGCTACTTGCGGCACTCCCCACCTTCGGGATCGACATGATCTTGCCAAGCCTGTCGGAGACGGCGGTCGCGCTTCACGTCCCGGTTGCCGCAATGGGTGCGGCCCTGGCCATCTACCTGCTCGGACTCGGGGCTGCGCTCCTGGTCTACGGGCCGGTCTCGGACCGGCTAGGCCGCCGGCCGGCAATCGTCTGCGGCTGCCTCCTCCTGATCGGAGGAAGCATCGGCTGCGCCGCGGCACGGACGCTGCCGCACTTCCTGCTGTTCCGGGCCATCCAGGGGATCGGCGCAGCAGGCCCGGGCATGGCGGTCTTCGCGATGGTCCGCGACCTGTTCGCCGGCGAGGCGGCGCGCGTCCGGATGTCCTTCGTCGTCTTGAGCATCAACGTGGTGCCGATGGTGGCCCCGACGCTGGGGGCCGGCCTGATGGACCTCGGCGGCTGGCGCCTGATCCACGCCGCTCCGCTCGTGGCGGCCCTGACGGTCCTGTCGGCGATCCCACATGTCGAGGAAACCCTGCCTCGTGCCTCCGGCCCGGTGCCGGTCGGAATCCTGGGCCCCTGTCGCCGGATCCTGGCGTGCCGCGCCTTCCTCGGCCACGCCCTCTGCAATGCCGCGGCGGCGGGCGCGGTCTTCGCCTACATCACCGGCTCCGCACTGGTGTTCATCGACGTCCTTGGGTTCAGCCCGACGGCCTACGGGCTCGTCTTCGGGGCGAGCTCCCTGTCGGTGATGGCCGGCGCCGCCCTGAACGGCCGCCTCACCGCCCGGGGCATCTGTCCTCATCGGGTGATTGGCATCAGTCTCGCCGGAGCGACCCTCCTGCCGGCGATGCTGCTCCTCCATGCGCTGGCTTGCCCGCCCGCGGCGTCGCCGGTGATCGCTGCGATGGCCGGCATGAGCTTGGCGTTCGGCCTCGTCTCGCCAAACGCCATGCACGGCGCGACGGAGGCGAGCCCCGAGGCCGCCGGCACCGCCGGCGCCGTGGTCATCTGCCTTCAGATGATTGGGGCGGCCATCGCCAGCGATCTCGTTGCTCGGTTCTTCGACGGGCGCTCCGCCCTGTCGATGGCCGCCGTGATGCTCGGCGCCTGCCTCGCGGCGATCGCCGCCTATGCCAGCCTTGCGCGTCCGGCCGTCCTCGTCCCGCTCCCCCCTCGCAGCCACACGGAGAACCCACATGATCTTTGACCCGCCCCCGTGGCAGCCCGTCCACCTCACTCGCGACGGCACCCGGCTCGCCCATATCGAGGCCGGACCACTCACGCCCCAGGCTCTCCCCCTGCTCCTAATCAACGGCTGGACCGGCGATCACGGCGTCTTCACGCCGCAGATCGCGCACTTCGCGCGGTCGCGCCGCGTCGTGGCGGTCAACCTGCGCGGCCACGGTGCCAGCGATGCGCCCGAGGGGGACTACACGATGGAGGGCTTCGCCGACGACATCGCCTGGCAGTGCCGGACCCTGGACCTGGCGAAGCCGGTCGTCATCGGTCACAGCCTCGGCGGTGCGGTGGCCCTGGAACTGTGCGGCCGCCATCCCGACCTCGCCGCCGGCGTTGTCATGATCGACACGATCGTCCTGCCATCACACGACGCGGCGGACAGCGCCGAGATCGAAGGTCTGCTGGCAGGCGTGGGCAGCCCGGACTACCAGACCGTCGTGCAGGACATGGCCTGGGCGATCGGATGCGACTACGACCATCCGGCGCGGCGGCAGGCACTCTTCGACACGTTCATCCGCGGCCCGGCTGAGCGGACGCCGCAGCACGTGGCCTACGCGGCGCTGCGCAGCATGGTGCAGGACCACGACCCCGTCCCGGCCGCACGCGCCTGCCGGATCCCCATGGCCTACATCTCGGCGGACGTCCCCCTGGTAGAGCAGGCGCGGAACCTCGACAGGCTGCGTGAACTCTGTCCGCAACTGGTGACGGCGAAGACGCTGCTCGCGGGGCATTTCAATACGATCGAGGTCGCCGATCAGGTCAACGCAATGATCGAACGGTTCCTGGCTGTCGGCCTCAAGGCCGGCGGCTGATAGGGCCTCGCCGCCTTCCCGCCCGCGTGAAGCCGGACGGTGCCTGTGCTCAGGGCGGCATCCGTCCCGGATGCCGCCCTGAGCCGCGAGTCCTTCTCACGGATCGAGCCGCCTTGGCGCTCGGTTGCCCAGGAGGCGCCGCGCCGACGCGATGACCTGGAGGGTCTGGGGGCTCAGCTGCTCTTTGCGCGCACGCCACGCGTGGTGCTGCAGGAGCGTAGCGAAGACCGTCGCGCTGGGGATTGCGTGATCCAGGCCATCGATCACGGACTGGGTGATCGTGCGCCTCAGCAACGCTTCGAAGATGTCTTGGTCCGCTTGTTCTGCCCGCATGAGAAGTTCTCCCGTGATGCGGATCGTTCTCGGAGCAATGGATGACGGCACGATTTCAGGAGCCTCGACGCGTACGAAGCGCCGCATCGCACGTGTTCTTTCGCACGAATGGCACGCGTGGCCGCCCGGTTAGGCGGCATGTTAAGACGGTAACCGTCTGCTCTCCATTGGACATGCTCGTGTAACTTCGGCCTTCGAGGCTCCTCTCTCAAAGCAGCGAGGATATGTCGATGGATGGAAACGAAAATCGGATACGACAGGCCGGCCCGCTCGAGCCTCCCCAGAGCATCCCAATTCTGACGGTTGCCGAACTGGAGGCCGATCCGCACGGGACGTTCCGCAGCTGGCGGCCCCGGCTGCCCGTCGTCGGCCACGAGGTCGCGGGCTTCGTCGTCCTCCGGGCCAGGGACGTCGATCGGCTCATGCGCGATCCGCGGGTCCGGGCAACGGAGACGCTCTACCCCGAGACGCGCGGGATCCCGGAGGGCCGGCTCTTCGACATCTTCGCGCACGGGATGCTCACCGCCAACGGGGCGACCCATCGCCGACGCCGCTCACCCTTCACCCGGACGTTTGCGGCCCGGATGATCGAAGGCCTGCGCCCCCGGATCCGTACGGCCGCGGCGAGCCTTATCCGAGACTGGCTGCCGGACGGGGAGGTCGACCTCGTCGAGCGCTACACCGCGCTCATCCCGGCGCAGACCCTCGCCGACATCCTGGGCCTTCCGCACGAGGATATCCCGCGCTTTACGCACCTTGCCTACGAGGTCTCACGGGTGCTGAGCTTCACCTTCGGGCCGGAGGACATCCCGGACCTCGAAGCGGCGGCGGCCGCGCTGCAGGATTACGTGCGCGCGATCCTCGAAGCGCGTCGGTCGGCGCCCCAGGACGATTTCCTATCGCACTTCCTTGCGGAGGCCGAGGCGGCGGGCGATCTCACGCCTGAGGAGGTGGTCGTCCAGCTCGTACAGATGATCATCGGCGGGACTGACACGACCCGGGTTGCCGGCGCCCTGCAGGCGGGGCTGCTGCTGCAGCATCGGGAGCAATGGACGGCGGTGCGCCACGATCCAGGCCTGATCCCGGCCGCCGTGGCGGAAGCCCTCCGCTATGAGCCGAGCGTCGGCTCCGCGGGGCGGGTCGCCCGCGAGGAGATCGACCTCGACGGAACCGTTGTGCCGGCAGGAAGCATGATCATGCTCTCGACCCTGTCGGCCCTGCGGGACGAGGCGGTCTACACGCTCCCCGACACGTTCGACATCCGTCGGGCCGACCTTCCGCGCCTGCATCCGATCTTCGGCGGCGGCGCACACCGGTGCATCGGCGAGGCTCTCGCCCGGGTCGAGCTGGAGGAGGGGCTGGGCGCCCTGACGCACCTCGCTCCGGGCCTGCGCCTGACAGGTGCGATGCCGGTCGTCCACGGCCACAGCGGCATCCGCCGCATCGGTCCGCTGCAGGTCGCCGCCTGATTAGGCACCAAATTCGATGAGCGGCCGTCGTTCCATGGCACGCACGACGGCACCCGCCCCGCTGGAGCGGGTGCCAATCGAGCATCGGCAGATCGCACTCAAATAATGGTCAACTTCTCGATTGATAATACAACTACAGATACATCGATATGCGTTTCCGATGTCACGGGTTTCTGGTTGTTTCGCAATTGCAGTGTAATTCCAGAACTCGATCCTGAGGCTCCACACATCGGAGCATACGATCATGGTTTTCAAGCGGACAAGAACGATCGCAAGCACGGCGGCGAGAGCCCTTCTCCTGTCTCTCGCGGTCCCGACCGCTGCGCTGTCGCAGACGGTCCCGCGCTTTGTGCAGCTCGATGTGCCGAGACTCGCCTCACCGTCGCGCCCGCTCTTGTCCTCAACGAGTCGGGAAGTCCGCTCGCCCACGCTGGAGCGCGAGCATCTCCGGGCGCAACGCATCATCAATCGCGTCTGCTCGGGCTGCTGATGTCGGCGATGGTCCTTCCTAAAGCCACCGCTGCGGCGGCAGATCTGGCTCCCTGGTTTGGCCGGCCGCACCGTGAGGCCGGGGCGGCTCCGACTCTCTGCCGGCACCGCGTGGCCGCGGCCTGGGGTGGCGCGCTTCTCACGGCGGCGCCGGCAGCGCTGCTTCTTGGGCTCGCAGCCGCGACCGGGTCTGAGCCGATGGCTCTCGGTCTCGCCGGGCTTGCCCTGACATCGCTGGCGCTGGAGGTGCGGCGCCTGCGCTCCGTCGCGCGGGTCGCAATGGTACACCGGGACAACTTGGCGCGGTTGGCGGCGCCAGCGGTGGCTCGGTTGGTGGCGGAGACTGATCCCTCGACCCTACGTGCTGGCTGGGAGCAGGAGGCGACGGTGTTGTTTGCCGACATCCGCGACTTCACTCACCTTTGCGAAACCGTGTCACCGGGCGATGTGGCGGCCTTCCTCGCTGAATTCCGGTGCCGGGTCGCGGAGGCAATCGAGGCGGCCGGCGGGTTGGTCGACAAATTCGTCGGTGACGAGGTCATGGCCGTATTCGGCGTACCGCACGCGGGGTTCGGCGACACCGATCGCGCCATCGCGGCGGCCCGCTCCCTGGCCGCCGCGATGCTGGGCTGGACTCGCGAGCGGGGGCGGACTGGTCTGCCGCCGGTCCGCATCGGGATCGGCCTCCACCGCGGTCCGGTGTTCGTCGGCGCCATCGGGGCGGAGCGCGTCGAGTTCACCGCGGTGGGCGATACCGTCAACGTCGCACGCCGCCTGGAGCAGATGACCCGCACAACGGCCTGCGACTGCATCGTCTCGGAAGCCGTGGTGCGGGATGCGACGTCTTGCGAGGCGCGGATCATCGCCGTTCAGCCCGTACGAGGCGCGCGTGCCGTCTTGCGGCTGTTTGCTATCGCTCTGGCCACGTAGCAGCCGGGCGCAGTCGTCCATGGACCGGAGTACGATCTGCATGGCTGCCGAACAGGTTCGACGAGGCCGGGGCTGGAAGCGCCATCTGGCGCCCTTTCTCGGACTGACCGCACTCCTGGCAGGATTCGCCAGTGCGGTCAGTGTCGGTGCGCATCTTCTCAGACCGAACGCCTACACATCCGTGACGTCGATCGAGACGCGGCCGGACTTCCATGATCCTGCACTGCTGGCGCGGGCCTGGGCCCTGCCGGTCGCCGCCGCGTACCGCAGGCGGCCCTACGAATACCAGCGCAACCCGAGTTTCTGCGGTCCTGCCACCGTGGCGAACCTGCTCCGCTCCCTCGGCGTCGACTTCTCGCAAGCCGACGTGCTCCGCGGGACGACGTTCCAGCCTTGGTTCGGCGTGCTCGTGAACGGTCTGACGCTGGAGGAGCTGGCCGACCTGATACGACGACGGCTCGACCGTCAGGTGCACGTCGTGCGCGATCTCTCGTTGCCCGCATTCCGCGACCTGATGAAGAGCGGCAACGATCCGAGAAAACGGCTAATCGTCAACTTCCACCGGGGTCCGTTATTTGGCCGGGGAGCCGGGCATTTCTCGCCGATCCTCGGATATCTGCCGAGCCAGGACCTCGTCTTTGTCGGGGATGTCAACGGAGATTACCGGCCCTTTCTTGTCAGCAGCGAGCGCCTGTGGCGCGCCGTTGCGACGCACGACAACACCTCCGGCAAGTCACGTGGATTGCTGATCGTCGATGTAACTCGGTCTGAGGTCGTGGACGAATCGGTTGAGGGCCGGTGGTAGAGCCGGTGCCCTGAGCGCAGTCGCCCTTGGATGCCCCTCGTTAACATCCCGGAAGATCGACCGCAGGGCTACTGGTCGACGTTTCCTTATGCCTGACGTTCATGGAGCTGATCAATATCGGATTAATCAGGCCGTCCGCTTGAAGTTCGGGCGAGCGTAACTGAAGGTCAAACCAGCCCGCTCTTGATTGCGATACGATGTGAAGCCCTTGTCGGCGCGATTGATGGGGTGCGATGTTTCGCAGGTGAAAACTGTTGCACCCATCTCCGCAGCCGCACTCATCTGCGCGGCGATGATGCTGCGCTGAAAGCCGCGGCATCTAAAAGCCGGTCGGGTTGCCTGCATTCCGAACCAAGCAACCTCATCGCGCACGAACATGGCGCCGCAACTGGCAATCTCACCATCTACGATGGCGGCAAAGCATTGCCAAAGCGGGCGGTCGGCAAGCGCGGCAAACCAACCTTGGCACACTTCCGGAAGACCAAATCCCTCAATGACGGCCCTGCCGAACTCGTCTGCTCTCTCGTCATCGATAATCTCGACGGTCACCGGCTCGAGGATCGGATCGCGGCTGCGAGGGGCATCTTGAGCGACGAATTTCGCCCAACCCGAACCCGCTTCTGACAGCGCAGCACGTGCAATAAAGTCGCTCAGTGCAGGTGTTCGGGCCCCCGGTGCGATCTGCATCGCCCAGGACACCGTATGCCGGTCGAGCCATGAGGCTGCGGCATCGAGATCAGTCATCGACGGCGATTTCTGTATGCCGACGGCGATCGCCCGATTCAATTCGATGATCGGGATAGCGCGGCAGCCTAGCAGCCCCATGCCGGCGATCGTCGTGCTCGTTAAGCCAAGCTCATCACGCACCCCATCGGGCGCGGCCGCGAACCAGTCGATCCAGGCATCGCGCTCGATCAACTCTGCTGAACGATTTATGTCCCTCATCATATGATCTTCCATCCCATTCAACAGCCCGGACATCACATGATAATTATGTTATGATCTTCGTGCCCGAAGAGCCGGGACCTCATCCGATCGTCTATAAAAAGTAAAACTCATGCGCATCTACATGGATTTTATAATCAAATATCGATTTTTTCGATGGAATGTACGTCGTCTTAGCTAAGGCAAGGAGCGGCGCGGGTGTGCGCATTCGTTCTGTGGAACGTTCAGGGCTTCGAATCTGTCCGACGAGATTGGCGGAAGTCCGACAGATCTTGCACGTGGCCTACTCCGGAGCGAACCAGCAGATTTCGGTGGGTCTTCGCTTAGGCTCGCGACAGGATGGACAGCTGGACCGAAACGAAATGATCGCTTGGCTAAAAGGATACGGATCATCGGCTCTCAGTCCTGAAACGGACTTTGAAGAGCTTCAAGTTTCCCTAGCGTGACGAATATCTGCCGACCTAACCAAAGGCCGGAACTTGTCCCGCGATGACGTCGATCTTGATGTCGATCACGCCGAAAAGGATTTTTTGACGAGGCTATCAAGAACCCTGAATATTGCGGCCGGCGTGTCGATCGCAGCCATGTCCGCCGCGATCGCCCTCGCACGGGCGCGATAGGACGGATCGGTCAGAACAAGATCGACCGCCGCACGCAGCTCCCGAGATTCAGGCCGCTGCGAGGGGATCTCGAGACCCACACCCGACCACGCAACCCGGGCCCCAACCTCGGCTTTGTCCTCGGTCCGCCCCGCTGAAACGATCGGCACGCCGGCCCGAAGTGCCAGCTGCACCGTACCGTACCCGCCATTGGTCACCAGCACGTCGATCTTCGGTAGGAGCGTCGCGAAATCGAGGAACTCTGCGAGCCGAGCATTCCCTGGGACCGGTCCGCGGACGTTGCCGATCGGCCGGCGTCCGGTCGTGACGAGCACCAGCAGTTCTTCGCGGTCGCCGAGGGCAGCGAGGGTCGGCTCGACAAGCTCACCGAAATCCGCGTTGGCGACCGTGCCCTGTGTGACGAGCACGACCTTTCTGGACCCGTCGAGCTGCTCCCACCAATCCGGCAACGCTGCATCCCGCGACGGCGGTGGGGGCAAGGCGCCAACGAACCGGACGTGTTCGGGCATGTGTCCGAAATCGTATTCGAAGGCCGGGACGGTCGTCTGGAGGAAGGCGTCGGCCATGAGGTGCCGCGAGTGCAGCACTCCACATGGCAGCGGCGGCAGGCCCATTTCAGCGAGCTTGGCATCCGCGTAGGCTCGGATCGGCGCTCCGAAGACTTTCTCAGCTTCGACCGCCATGGCTGCGTAAGACGTCCGTGTGGCCTCGTCGAGGGCAGGCGGCAGCCCGATCATGGTTGGGGCACCGTCCGGTCTGTCCGCCACCATGATCGTAATGCTGCAGGCGACGATCGGCGGGCGGGGCGTCTTGCGATCCAGGAACAAGGCCGTCGCGCCGAAGAACAGATCGTCGACGACGACGATATCGGGTTGATCCGTCGCGATGATCCGGCAAAGCGTTTCTGCCTGTCGCGGCATCGGATCGAGGAAGATGCGCTCGAAATTGTAGCGGAGTTGCTCCGGCCCTGGGGGTAGGCTGGCGCGCTCGGGCAGAATCTCCTCGGCCCGGGTCAAATCGATATCGGCACCGGGGGCGAGCGGCCGGAAGCGGGCACCGGATGCTTCGACGGACGTCCGGAGGTAAGTGGCTGTGGCCACCAGGGCCTCGTCGCCGCGGGCAAGGGCCATGCGGGCGATGGCGAGCAACGGATTGAGATGGCCGGTGGAGGGTGTGGCGGCAAAAAGGATCTTCATGCGATACCCGTTGCGACGAAGGAGAATTGATGGACGGCCGCACGCGCCGCGCTGTCCTTGCGCTCGGCCGTGAATGACCGATTCCATTCAGTTGCCATCGTCTGCGCCCTGCAGATGACTGCAGCGTTTCATCGACGCGCGGGAGAGTTACGTCCGTAACTTCGATACGCTGGCCATCCCTCCCAATCGAATCCGCGAGCGGGCGATCGTCCCCGGTTACTCGCGTGATGCCTGTGTCTGGACCACGGTGCCGGTCTCAACGAGATTGCCTTGACTGGATGGAGGCGAGAGGTCCCGAGCGCGGGCTCACGCGCGCCCGGGACGAGCCGGTTCAGTTCGGGATGAGTTCCCGAGCGGGACCGCCTGTCTCCTGGCCACGGGCCTGGGCATAGCCCGGCAAAGCGGGGTTCTTGGCGTTTCCGCTATCGGTGTCCGGCCCGCCGAGCCAGTACGCGGATCGCGCCGGCACCGGGATCGAGCCGGTGATCGCCGGGCTCTCCGTCCGATGCGGGACGGTCCGGGCCTGGGAAGCTCCGGTCAGGGCGGCAAAAGTGCAGGCGGACGCGAAAGCGACGGCCGAAACGGTCTTGATCATCGTCATGTCAGGTCTCCGGTGTTTCCTGCTCGATCCGATCTCGTCGAGCAGCGATGCCGGACAGACGACGTCTTCGGCTGCTTATTCCATGATCCTATCGAAAAATTCCAACGCCA
This sequence comes from Methylobacterium bullatum, assembly GCF_014845095.1. Taxonomy (GTDB): domain Bacteria; phylum Pseudomonadota; class Alphaproteobacteria; order Rhizobiales; family Beijerinckiaceae; genus Methylobacterium; species Methylobacterium bullatum. Next base: position 80,816 of record NZ_NKUG01000003.1, read on the forward strand.
TGATCGAGACCACATCAGCGTGAACGAATACTCGATGCCGGGTGCGAAGTTTTTTTGTGCGAACGCGGAATAAACACGATTTCCCGGCGTCCATGCCCCTGTCGCCGGCCCCTGAGCACGTTCGGTCCGGCCGGCACGCATACAGGAGCCCCGCCCATGCCAGGAGACAGGAGATGATGGACATGATGCGCCTCATCGAGCCGCTGATCCCGGCCCTGCGCCGATACGCGCGGGCCCTCCTGCGCAATCCGACCGATGCCGACGATCTGG